>CAJTXS010000001.1 GCA_910583735.1 uncultured Christensenella sp.
AATCTCGCAATATTCGGACATTGGGAGCAACACGCGCTGTTCGACCTCAGCAAGTTGCAGATAGAACTTAACGACTTCAACTTATATTGGATGCTTCTGCTGCTCGGACTGGTAGTAGGCGCGCTCGCGGTGCTGTTCAACATCGCTCTCATCAAGTCGCAGAAATTTACGGACAAGCTGGGCAAGAGGTTCCCCTACTGGGCAAGGCTGCTATTGACATTCCTGCTTACGGGCGTCGTAGCCCTATTCCCCGTAGTGCGCCATGCCGCGGGCGGCGGAACTGTTCTTATCAAGGATATTTACGCTACGGCGGACTTCGTGTGGTATGTACTGCTGGGCATCCTCATACTTAAATTGGTATTGATATTGCTGGCGTACAACTCGGGAGCGACGGGCGGATTGTTCGTGCCCATGCTCGCGCTCGGCGCGGTAATAGGCGCGCTTATGGGCAAGCTATTCATCAAGTTGGGCATGTCGCCCAACTATTATCCGCTCATGGTGTGCGTAGGTATGACTACATTCTTCGGCGCGAGCGTGCGTACGCCGCTGACCGCAACAGTGCTCATTGTGGAGATTACGGGATATTCCACCGACTTCCTGCCTGCGGTAATCGCCATCTTCTCGGCATATATTGTCGCGGAGCTTCTCGGCAACAAGCCCGTGTACGACAGCATGCTGGAGAGGCATATCCATATGAATAAGGGTTCCGTCCAGCCTAAGGTGGTCAAGCTCGAGGTGGATGTGAGAGAGGGCGCCTTTATCATAGACAGGACTATAAGCGACGTAATGTGGCCCGCCAGCTGTATTGTGCGAGGGGTTATCAGGGACGGCGAGATATTGATACCCGGTGCGGATACGCGCATGCAGAAGGGCGATGTGCTCATTGTGCAGGCGGAGACTAAGGACATAGACGAGACTTACAATTATATCAAAGGTCTTATCACGCAGTAGAATAATACAGTAAAGAATTTTATGCGCCGATCTGTCGCGGCTACGGCGTAAAGCGGCAGTCGATAGGCATAGATAAGGATTGACAAGGAGCTAATATGGAAGAGGTATCATTGCTTGGTCTGTGCGCGTCTTTGTGCGAGTGTATCGGTATCGAGCCGCCCAAGCACGCCGCGTGTAAGATAGATTCCTTTGTAGGCGCGATGACGGAGGGAGGCGCGGTTGAGCGCATAGTAATGTTCAATCCCGACGCGGTAGGCAGATGGATAGTGGACAGATTCCCCGCCAAGTTCGACAGAGTGAGGGCAGTCGCTCATTACGTTCAGCCGCTCGAGACGGTCTTTCCGCCCAAGACCCCCGTGTGCTTTGCGTCTATGTATACCGGCGCGGAGCCTGCCGTCCACGGCATTCAGCGCTATGAGAAGCCTGTGGTCAAGATAGACAGTATATTCGACGCTCTGACAAGGCAGGGTAAGCGAGTAGCGATTGTCGCGTCCAAGAACAGCAGTCTCAATAAGATATTCAGAGGCAGAGACAAAGTAGATTATTATACCGTCAAGTACGATAAGGAAGCGACGGATAAGGGCGTCGAGCTGATCGCGCAAGACATCTATGACTTTATACTTATATACAATCAGGCGTACGACGACAGCATACATTTCACCAATCCGCTGTCGCGCAGGGCAAAGAGAGCGCTCGATACTTATGCGAATAATTTCGAGGCGATAGGCGAGGCGGTCAAGGCTACGGGAAAGCGTACGCTTTTGGGCTATGCGCCCGACCACGGAGTGCACAGAGAGTGGTATCTGCTCGGCAATCACGGCAAAAATATCCCCAAGGATATGTTGATAGACCACTTCTATACCGTAATCAACTGAATAGTTGTCAATCGTGGTCCGGACAGCGCTAACGCATAAGAGATATCGGATAATTAAATTTATTGAGATAACACTGTATTAAAATAAGTCTGCAATATAAGACAACTGCAATAATACATTTCGGCGTATAAAAGATATCGGAAAAGGCAATACTCCCGTCAAAGAGACGGGAGATTTTGTTTATGAACAAGACGGTTAAGTTGATAGCATTCATTGCGGCGATATGCGTCGTTGCGGGATTATCCGCGGCGCTGTGCGCAGGCTGCGACAGCGGTACGGAATACTTGAGGATACATATCAGAGCCAACTCCAACGCCGAGTGCGACCAGAATGTCAAGTACGAGGTAAAGGACGCTATAGTCGCCTATATGAGCGAGTACCTCGAAGGCGTTGAAAGTAAGGCGCAGGCAATGGAAATCGTGAGCGCCAAGACGGAGCAGATGAGCGAACTCGCCGATTACGTGCTGCGCGACAACGGCTATTATTACGGCGCGAGAGTGAGCATCAGGCAAGAGGAATTCCCTGCGCGCACATACGGAGAGCTCACGCTTGGCAGCGGAGTATACGACGCGATTATCGTAGAGCTTGGCAGCGGCGAGGGCGATAATTGGTGGTGCGTCGCTTTCCCTCCGCTATGCTTTGTGAGCGATGGCGGCAGCGGACAGATTAAATATAAGTCCAAGATTGTCGAGTTGTGGAATAGGTGGTTCGGCTGATATATGGTAAATGATACTGCGCAGGTAATCTTTACTATGGTTATGCAAAATGCCGCGCGCGCTCTCTTTCCCCGCACCGGGGCAGATTATATAATAGCTACGCAATAGAATATGCGCGCAATTGCGTATTTATCGCAGTCTATAAGCATAATATAATGTCTTTGTATGCTCGGAGAGGGCAAGGCATAGCCGACATTATAATATCTATTTTTAATGCGGATATCGTTAAAGATGTCCGCATTTTACATTGCAGGCGCAGTACGGCGCGGCTTTTTGTATAATTACAGTCTTTTTCCTTACAATAAGCGTACGGGCATTAGGTCGCAAAAGATACGGTTATACGGTTTCACCTCGGTTAAATGGAATTATCGATGTAGCTTTGCGCGTATCGCAAGCGCGGAAATAGCGCATCGGTCGTCTATACTCGGGTTGCCAAACTATAAAATCGCGCTTAAGAGGTCGTCTATAGCTCATATCGGGACGGCTTGTCGAGCTTAACGGCATTCGTTAATATCGATAGGGTCAAAACAGACCGAAGTATATGAGGCCGATTGCTCAACTAATAACGGAGGGGTACACGTGACAGTATCAAGATCATTAAAGATTTGTACGATATTGACTATGCTGATAGCTTTGACGGCGTGCACGGTGCTGATTGTCTATTCCGCCATGGGACAGACAGATGCGGCAACTACCGTCCTTAAGCGGGGAAGCAGGGGCGATATGGTTAAGAAAGTACAGACGAAACTCAACAATTGGGGTTATAATTGCGGCGCGGCGGACGGTATCTACGGCACTAAGACGTATAACGCCGTTGTCAAGTTCCAGCGCAATAATAAGCTTACGCCCGACGGAATAGTCGGAGCTAAGACCTTTGCGGCTATGGGCATAAGCACCGCATCTACGGGCAGCGGCGGCTCGAGCTCGTCCTCGGATATGTATCTGCTTGCCAAGTGCGTGCACGCGGAGGCGAGAGGAGAGCCTTACACGGGACAGGTGGCGGTTGCCGCGGTAATTCTCAACAGGGTGCGCAATTCCTCTTTCCCCAACAGTATATCGGGAGTAATCTACCAGCCGTACGCATTCACATGCGTTGCCGACGGACAGATCAATCTCGAGCCCGACGAGCAGTCTAAGAGAGCTGCGCGCGACGCTATGAACGGATGGGATCCCACCAACGGCTGTATCTATTATTACAATCCGTCTACGGCTACGAGCGCGTGGATATGGTCTCGTCCTATCATGCTCAAGATAGGCAGACACAACTTCTGTAAGTGAGGTGGAATATGAATAGAAGCGCAGCCATTAGCGTGACCGTAATTACGGCATTGTTATTGATAGCGGTAGCGGTGCTCGCGGCATTGCTCGGCGTGTACGTCAAGGATAACGGTTCGTACGCCAGAGCAGCCAATTCCGAGTATACGCAGGCTTATTATCAGTTAAAAGACAGTTTTACCAATGTGCAGACCAATCTGTCCAAGGCAAGGGTCGTGAGAGGCAGAGAGATGCTCTCCGAGCTCATGCTCGATACTGCGGTATGCTGCGAGAGCGCGGGAGACGCGCTGTATAAGTTCGCCTATAGCGGCTATTCTACGGCGGCTATGACTAAGTACGCCAACCAGGTGGCGGATTACTGCTCCTATATCCACAATAAGGCGGTCAGCGGAGATAAGATAACGGATACAGACTACTCCACGCTCAACAAGTTGTCCGACGTGGCGGCTAAGTTGCAGGAGATGCTCGGCGGCATCGGCGACGATATCACCAACTATCGCTTTTCCGAGGGCTTGGATAAGATAAGCGACGAGTTCAGCGGAATAATGAGCGATATTCAAGACGGCTCTATAGAGTATCCTTCGCTCATATACGACGGACCGTTCAGCGACGGACTCGACGAGCGCGAGGCTAAGGGCGTCACGGGCGAAGATATCAGTATAGAGCAGGGCGCGGAAAAGGTGAGACAGATGCTTTCGGATATGAATGTAACGCAAGTGGATTTCGTAGCGGAGAACACCTATCACTTCCCCACCTATCTATACAGCTTTAAGACGGATAAGGGCGACGGCGACGCGCAGATTACCAAGCGCGGAGGACATCTCGTATTGCTCAGCCATAACTGTAGCGGAGAGAAGACGACGGACAGCGTCAGAGCTAAGGCGGAAGAGTTTGTCGCGCGTCTCGGACTTAAGAATATGAAGGCTGTCTGGGAAGCTGAAGGCGAGGGTCTTGCCTATGTCAATCTCTGTCTCGAGGAGGACGGCGCAATAATATATCCCGATATGGTCAAGGTCAAGATCTCCACAGAGACAGGCTGCGTAGTGGGATACGAGGCACTCTCTTACCTGTACAATCACACGGACAGAGCCGCGTCTATGCCCGCTATATCCGAGGAGGAAGCGTTGTCTGCCGACTTGGGAGAGCTCGAGCCCGACGGTATCAGGCTGGCTATAATCCCTACAGATGGCGGCGGCGAGCGTCTTGCCTACGAGATATACGGCACGGTCAACGACTTGGCATTCTTCGTGTATATCGACGCGGAGACGGGCAGAGAGGTCAAGGTCATGCAGGTGATTGACAGCGACCAAGGAAAGTTGTTGCTGTAATGAGTATAATTCGCTTACGATAAGGCGGCGTTAAGATTGCCGCAAGTTATAGTTAAAGCCCCGCGATAGTGCGGGGCTTGTTGCTTAATAGGCTTTGATATAGTAATCTTTGTAATATGCGGGCGTTATGCCGTCCAGCCGCCGTCTACGGTGATAATCTGTCCCGTTATATACGACGCCTTATCTCCCGCAAGGAAGAGCGCCGTGTCGGCTACTTCCGAAGGCAGTCCCGCGCGAGGCAGGGGGATATCGTCGATGAGCTTTTTGACTTCCTCATAAGGGATAGATGAGTTCATCTTGGTATCTATATAACCGGGAGCTACCGCGTTGACCCTCACGCCCATTATGCCCAGTTCTCTTGCAAGCGAGCGCGTAAAGGCGTTGATGCCGCCCTTAGTAGCGGAGTATACCGTCTCGCACGAGGCTCCGCACTCTCCCCACACCGACGAGACGTTGATTATGCAGCCCTGCGACTTGATAAGCAGAGGGGAAGCGCTCTTGCACATCCGTATCGTGCCGCACAGATTGACGTCTATTATATCCTGCCAGTCGTCCGTGTCGCATAGGGGCGCTATCTTGCTTATGCCCGCGCAGTTGATTAGCGCGTCGAGACGTCCGAAAGTATCCGCGGTATATTCTATCGCCTCTCTCACGCTTGTCTCGTCCGTCACGTCTATGCGTAGCGGTTGCATAATTTCGCCGCGCGCGTTGCGAGCGTCGGCTTCTTTAATCAGCCTATCCGCGCTGCGGTTGTATCCCGCTATCGTAGCATAACCGCTCGAGCAGAACAATTGCGCAATAGCCGCTCCTATGTCGCCCGACGCGCCCGTTATCAATGCTGTCTTCATGTTACGATTATACCACATGGCGAAAGATTAGGTAAAATTATTTAGCATTATATATTTTTATATTGCGCGACAATATATCGTTGTAGGAATAGCTCTGTTGCTTGCCCGAGTCTTCGGTCACGGTGAATATCGCGGGATATAGCTTGGATATCACGCCTTCGAACTTATCTATCTTATTGCGTCCGCGATTGATTTCCAGCAGCATGCGCTTGCCTTCGAGGTTGCGCATGGCGGTCTTAACGTTTTCAAGGTCTCGTCTTATTGCTCTCATATGTAGTGGTATATTATTGGCTTTGTCCGAATATCTTATACAAGCGCCGACAAAAGGGTGGAATATCCCGACAATATGCGCAATATGATATAACGTATTTAATTATCGGAGGGCAGTATGGCTATTCAAACTCAAACGCAGGATATAAAGATAAGCTACCTCAGCAAGGTGGCAAGCGGACAAGTGGCGACCGAATGCACGGTGGACACGTCCGCAACGGGCGGCGTCGATAAGCTACTGAGCGTATCGTGCGGATGCAGGATTAAGGAGTGCGAGGCTCTTGCGGGAGCGGTTAAGCTCAGCGGCGAGGTCACCACTAAGATAATGTATCTCGATACCGCCCAACATATAGCTTCGGCGGACTATATCTCCGAGTTCACGGAGAGCGTTTCGGCAGCCGAATGCGTAGAGGGTATGGCTCTTACAGCCTCTGCCGCCGTGACGGATATTCAGAGCGACGTCGCGGGCTCGAGCATAAGAGTGCAGACGGTTATTACCGCGGACGTAGAGGGACGCAACGATTATCAAGGCGAGTTCGTCTCCGAAGTGAGCGGCGCGGTCACCAGAGAGAAGAGCATGGATATAATCTCTTTCAAGGGTATGGCGTCGGACACCTTTACCGTTACCGAGGAGTACGATACGGGCGCTTCCGTCACTAAGGTATTGCTCTTCGATTCCGACGTATGTCTCTCACAGACAAGAGCGGGCGAGGGAAGCGTGAGCGCGGAAGGCGAGGCGTGCATCAGGCTGGTATACGAGAGCGACGGCAACGTCTACTCCAAGCAATTCTCCGTGCCCTTTGCGGAAGAGCTCATAACGGCGGGCGTAAGCGAGGACGACATCATCGAGGCTACGCCTTATATCAAGAACAGCAATCTGCTCGTCACAGGCACGGCGGAAGACAATATTATCAAGATAGAGCTCGCCGTCGGCGTAGACGTCAAGATATACGAGCATGTATTCGTAGATACGGTGGCGGACGTATTCTCTCCCTCGGCGGATATCGCCGTGACATCTGTGTGCAAGTCTGTAGACGCGCCTTATGCTTGCAAGCATATATCCAAGAGAGTGTGCGGCACGGTCACATCGGACAGCGAGAGCGGCATACGCAGGATAATGGCGTCCGTACTGTGCAACAGCTGCCTTACCAACATCTACGCCGAGGACAACGCCATTATTGCCGAGGGCACCCTCACGGTGGGCGAGATATACGAGGAAGAGGACGGGGCTATCTCCTCGTTGCAGATAGAAGTGCCCTTTGTAGTCAACTGCGACGTACAGGGCGTCACCGACAAGTGCAAGGTTAGCGGCAGATGCACCATCACAGATATCGTCTCGAGAGTTAAGCGCGACAGGGATATAGAGGTGTGCGCTACCGTTCAGATATCCGCGTCCGTATCTTGCGCGGGCGAGCTGTGCGGAGTGACTGCAATCAACGTCGGAGAGGAGAGGGAGATAGATCTCAGCGGTATAAGCGTCTATATAGTGTCCGAGGGCGAGACGCTGTGGGATGTCGCCAAGGCGCTCAATATGTCGGAGAAGGAGATTTTGGCGCAGAACGCTTCGCTACAGGGCGGAATAAGCGGCGGCGACAGAGTGGTGGTATTCAGAGCTCTGTAATGCACGCCTACGGCGTTTGCTAAGCGGGCGAGTTTAACCGAGATATTAGCTAAAGCGGACTGTCTGAGCAGCAAAGCCCATTGACCGTCCGCATCCGATAATTGCGGTATGGGACGCGGCGCGATGTCGCGTCCTTTGTGCTATACTTTCCTCTTGCGTCCGTTGGACGGTGTCGCCGCCCCAGCGTAACGGTAATGTTAATTCGTTATAGATACTTAAATCAAAGCGGTTCGTATTGCTTTGCTCTGTGTGCCGTTTTATATGACGCGGGCGGGCGTTGAGTATTATTGACCTTGATTAAGCGGCTTAATGTATGTTAAAATTAAATTATGGAATATAAATCTTCAGGTATTATTAAAGGCATAGAAGTAAAAGACGGCGCTATCGCGTCATCGTACGTTATCAACGCAGTCACGGGCAAGAGACTCGAGCAGCGCGGCTACGAATTCGCGCTGTCGTATTTCCTGGGAAAGAGGGCGTGGGGACGCAAGGCTCGCTTCGACAGCGGCGACATGCGCGTAGACACAATTGATATCAACGGATTGGAGTTGAGTATCGAGCGCGGCGGCGCATTGTGGAAGGTGCGTATCGACTATGTATCGGACGGCATATCGGGCGTACTCAGGAAGTTTATTAAGGTCAAGTGTTCCAAGCCCGATATAATTATCGATTATATCGACTTCGACGGCTTCGATGTCTCTTCCGACGCTTTCGTATGGAGTATACCCAAGGCGGGTAAAAGAGTATTTATCCCGGCATACGTCACTACTATGGGACAACCTTACTATGTCGAAGATATGTTCTTCGGCGGCGAGTTCCCCATGTCGGATAATCGCGTGCAAGACGGCGTAGCTTACTCGCGCTATCATATCGGCAGAGCGTTTTCCGATATAGCGGACGGCGGAATATACGAGTGCGCGCCGTTCGTCATGGGCGCGGGCAGGGATGCGGACTTTCATTCCATGCGCGACAGCTTTTTCCGATATATCGATACAGTGAGGGCGCAGCCTGTAAAATTCAGAGTGCAGTTCAATAGCTGGTACGACAATATGCTTGATATCGACAATGATAATATATCTCAGTCGTTTAAGCAGATAGCGGACGGCTTTTCGCAAGCGGGATACAGACCGCTCGATTGCTACGTCGTAGACGACGGCTGGGCGGATTACAAGAAGGCTGAGCTGTGGGCTTTCGATAAGGATAAATTCCCGCGCGGCTTCAAGGAGGTGGGCGAACTCACAAGAGAACTCGGCTCGACTTTCGGAGTGTGGTTCGGACCGCGGGGCGGTTATACTTCTCAGACGGTAAAGTACGCCGCCTTGCTAAATAAGATAGGCTATTACAACTGCCGCAGTTCAAGAGATATTTGCACGGGCAATCCTAAATATATAGAGGCGCTGTGCGAGAGAATGGCACGCTTCTGCGCCGATTACAACGTGGGATACTTCAAGATAGACGGCTTTGCTATCACGCCTTGCAAGTCGTCGAGGCACGGACATCCCAAGGGCAGGGGCGACGGACTGTATTTCTATACATATTTATGGGAGGAGTGGGTCAAAGGCTTTAAGCGTATACGCTCGGCTTGCCCCGATGTCTTTCTCAATGTTACGTCTTACGCGCATTGCAGCCCTTGGTTCCTCAAGTGGTGCGACGCAGTGTGGCTCAATAACTGCAGCGACATGGGCTATGTCGGCAAAGGGGATAATCTGTCGCAATGCTTGAATTACCGGGACGGAAAGTACAGAGACTTCTTCGAGGTAAGGCAGTTGCAATTTCCCGTGTCCAATCTGTATAATCACGAGCCCTGTTACGCTTACCGCAACTGCAATCCGCCTATGACGGACAACAGGCAGAATCCGGGCGCGGCTCACCCTACGGTGGAGTACGGTATCGACGAATTTAAGACATACATGTATATGTGCATGATGCGCGGCACGGGCTTTGTAGAGCTTTATTTTACTCCGTCAATGTTCGATAATGAGCGCTATAAGGCGGCTGGCGAAGTACTTAAATGGGCTGAAGATAACTTCGATATACTAAGGCGCAGCGTCTTTTTCGGCGACGCTCCCGAGACGGGCGGCGCGTACGGATATTATGCCTATGACAATGGCAGAGGCATACTTGCAGTGCGTAACGGCAGCGCAGACGACGCGGTATGCCGGTTCGACCACAAAGGCTTGTCTTTTGAGGACGGCGCATATGAGATATGCGAGTTTTATCCTCAGGCGAGCGCGGATAAGAGGACTGTCCCCGCGGGCGAAATTTTGAATATAGACCTTAAGCCTTTTGAAATAAAGCTATTTAACATCGCGGTTGTCGAATAATATAATATATCTTTCATTCGGGGCGCAAGCAAATAATACATAGGTGCGATATGAGAAAAGTTACCATTCAGGCATATGCCAAGATTAATTTATACTTGGATATTACGGGACATTTGGACGGCGGTTATCACGCCTTGGACACGGTTATGGCGTCTGTCAATTGCGCGGACTTCGTTACGGTAGGCGTAAGAGATGACGGCGATATTACGGTGCGTATGGACGGCGCAGCGTGCGGAGAGGAGAATACTGCGTATCGCGCGGCTAAGCTCGTCGCGGACAGAGTGGGCTCGGGTATTGACGTTAATATCGTCAAGCGCATACCTTACAGCGCGGGTTTGGGCGGCTCGTCTGCGGACAGCGCCGCGGTGTTGAGCGCGGCAAAGAAGCTGTTCGACATACCTCAATGCGAGCTCGACGATATGGCGCTGCTTTGCGGCAGCGACGTGGCGTATATGATGCGCGGCGGCTTTATGCGAGCTAAGGGCAGAGGGGAGAAACTTAGCGAGATTGACGGGCTCGATTACCTGCTCGATAAGCACCTTGTCGTAGTTCAGCTGTGCGATGGCGCGTCTACGGGCGCTATTTACGGCGAGTATGACAGTCTGCGTATACAGCCTCACGGCGGAGCGGACGAGGCTATAGAGCGCCTTAAGGCGGGCGACGTCAAGGGCGCTGTATTCAACTGCCTTACCGTTCCGGCAGCCAAGCTGTGTCCTACGATAGTCAACAGTCTGTATACGCTCAAGAGCTATAGCGATACCGTAGCGATGACGGGCAGCGGCAGCTCTGTCTACGCCGTATTCGATAATATTTTCGACGCTAAGAAGTGCTATGACGAGATGAAGGGATTTAAGTATAAGGGCTTGCTGCATTTTGTATAGACGGGCGATTTGCGTGTGGCGCGCGGTCAAGGCGGCGATTGTTTACATAAATTTTTCAATTGCCGCATCGCGCTTGACAAGCAAATATAGGTAAATTATAATTTATTTATCATCGATATTTTGGAGTTATTATGAAGAAGAGGAAGAGTACTTTCTTTGCGGATTTCAAGGCCTTTATAACCCGCGGCAATGTAATGGACCTTGCTATCGGCGTAGTTATAGGCGGAGCGTTCAGCGCTATCGTCAACTCGCTGGTCAACGACATTATTATGCCTTTGCTCACTCTCGCAACAGGCGACGGAGTACAGGGACTTACTGTCGTGCTCAATAAGGTGCCTAAGTATCTTGCCGACGGCACTATCAATCCCGAGGCAGTGCTTTGGAATTACGGTAACTTCCTGCAAGCTATCATCAACTTTATAATCATCGCACTTTGCATATTCTTGACCATTAGGATTATCAAGCGCATCAAGAGCGTTAAGGACAAGATAGTCGAGAAGGAGAAGGAGCTCATCGAGGCTAAGCTCAAGTCGGGCGAGATTACCGAGGAGGAGGCAGCCGAGGCGACTGTAGCCGTAGAGCAGCCCGCGCAAGTCGCTCCCGCCAAGGAGACGAGCGAAGATCTGCTTGTGCAGATCAGAGATTTGCTCAAGGATATGAAGGCGCCCGTCGCGGAAGATGTATCAGATAAGCAATAGATAAGTATGTTGTATCGGATTTAATATGCGAGTCGACGGCGTAATGCCGTCGACTTTTTATATAATAAATCAATGCGGCAGCCGATATGGGGAACTAATGCGGCGGGAATAAGTAGATAAAGATTATTTTGCGGAGTAAAATCAATTAAGTTTAAGCATTCAAAAAGACAATCGCAGCGAATATATATGTAGAAAATGGGTATTTTTTGAAAGCGCTATTCGGCAATAACGAGCGCATTATACGTTTGCTATGAAAATGATTGCACAACAATTAGATAGGTATTATAATAATGTATAAGAAATGCTTTTATTTAGGGGATAATCGCATTCTCATTTAATAGCGTTTCGCAGACTGTATTTGCAGTAATAACAAGATAATCGGATAATGGATATAAGGAGAATATTGTGAAAAAGAGAATATTCGTTTTATTTACTGTTATTTTATTGATAGGAGCTCTTTTGCTCATTGTAGGCTGTAAGGACGGCGACGGCGAATCTACGGGTAGTAATTCTTCGTCGGACGGCACGATAGGTAGTATAGGCGGCGGCGACGGACAGCTGCAAGAGCATGTCCATACCTATGCTACCGAGTGGTCCTCGGATAAGCAATATCACTGGCACAACGCTACATGCGGTCACGATGCGGTAGCGTACAAGGCGCCTCACAGCTTTGGCGCAGGCAATAAGTGCGGAGTATGTAATTATTATTCCACAGGCGGCTTTGTGTTCTCATTGAGCGAAGGCGGCACATCTTACTCGGTTAAGGGATTGGAAGAGGGCAATAATTCTGTCAACATCGTCATTCCGTCCGAGTATAACGGTCTGCCGGTTACGGCTATCGACGGCAATGCCTTTAAGGATCGCGGCGATTTAATAGGCGTAACCATTCCGTCGTCGATTACGAGCATAGGTTCGTTTGCTTTCGACGGATGCGACGGTTTGTCAAGAGTGGATATCTCCGATATGTCGAGCTGGTGCAAAATCAACTTCAGAGGCAGCGGCTCCAATCCTGTGCAATACGCCAAGAAGTTGTATCTCAACAACGTGCTTGTCACCGAAGTAAAGTTGGCTAAAGACGTAACTTATTTCGACCCTTATGCCTTTGACGGTTGCTCGGACATTACCGGTATTTCGGTAGATCCCGATAATGCAATTTATATGAGCGCGGGCAACTGCCTCATAGACAAGAGAAGCAATAAGATCGTTATGGGCTGTAATAGCAGTACTATTCCCGCAGGAGTAACAGCTATCGGTTACGCCGCGTTTAAGGGACTTAGGGACCTCGAAGAGATAGTTATACCCGAAGGCGTTACGACTGTCGAGGAAGACGCGTTCAGATACTGCAACAACCTTAAGAGTTTGGAGCTGCCTGCAAGCGTCAGGTCTATTAAGAGGCAAGCATTTTCGGGATGCAGCGCTCTTACAGATGTTATTATCCCCGAGGGAGTTACGGATATCGGCGCTATGGCATTTGCGTTCTGCAATCAATTGACGTCGGTGACTATTCCTTGCGGAGTAGAGAGCGTAGGGAAGTTCGCTTTTGTGGCTTGCAGAGCGCTTACCGTCTATTGCAGAGAGGAAGAGGAAGCAAAGCCAGACACTTGGGATGATAATTGGAACAACGGTTATCCCGTCGTATGGGATTGCGACAATAACGATGTGGCTGACGACGGCAATATTTATTATGTCGCAGACAACGGTTTGCGCTATGCGCTCAAGGACGGCAAGGCTACGCTTGTCAAGCAGTCGGATATGATCGGCGGTGTCAAGACTATAGCGTCATCTATCACTTATAAAGCAGCCGATTACAGCGTGACAGATATAGCGATAGGCGCATTTATGAACTGCAGTGAGCTTACGGGTATCAAGATTCCCGCTACGGTAAGCCATATTGATTACGAGGCCTTTGGCAATTGCGGCAATTTGACTATCTATTGCGAGGCTGCAAGCAAACCCGCCGAGTGGAATAATTGGTGGAATAGCAGCGACCGTCCGGTAATATGGAGCAGTAATATTAATTAGCCTGCCGAGCATTATAAGACTGCTGCTTGCGGGCTTCTATGCATTTGTCTTATTATTTGTCAATAGGGCTTGTCATATCGTAAGTTAAGCAGTTGATTTTTTAATAGAAATAATTTTATAGGAAAGGTCATGCTACCTTTCCTTATTTTTATTAGCTAAGCGGTAAATCGATATTTGCATTAAACACCTAAAATCACGTTACACGTTACGGGGTGGCGTGGTAATACTATACGCCACTGTGCGGGCGGCTTCGCCGCCCGCAGATTGCCGTTTATACGTCAAAAGTATGACAGTGTGACATAGTGGACTATAAAAGTAATACTAATGATTACTTATTATCGGGTGCTTTTTGCACACTGACTTTTCCGTCCTTTACAGCGATAAACATCTTGCCCTTACATTTCGGGCATAAGATTTCTATTGTTGAGCCGTCGCCCGCTTATAATAATTTATACCCGAATTCGGGACATACAACATAATAGGTCTAAAATTATTTCTCCAATTTCTAAATTAAATCATATTATATCTCTAACTCATATCCCTGTTTTTCACTATTCGATGATAAATCTTTGCCGTTAAAAAATATACAAACACATATATAAGCGAGAATGCGGCGAAACAGCCGAGCGTACAGAGCGCAAATAATTTTGTGTTCAAAAGGGCAAGCAAACTCATAATCTTATTTATCATAGGAAAAGCAAAAGCAACGTGAATTCCTGCCATTATTAAAGGCAAGAAAAACACCATAAGAATTTGTGTGTTAATAGACTTTTTAACTTCGGCATAACTCATTCCGACCTTCTGCATAATCTCAAAGCGTTTCTTATCTTCATAGCCTTCCGAAATCTGTTTGTAATAAATAATGAGAATAGCACCCATTAAAAAGAGAAGTCCGAGATATACGCCGAGAAAAAACAACCCGCCGTAAAGACTCATAAATTCTTCGGCTTCAATAACGCGAATTGAATACCGTGCGTTATAATTCTTTTCCTGCAACATAGCCGAGAGCGCATCCGAAAAAACAATTTGCTGTTCTTTGGTATTCTTAAAATTTACCCCGTAACTAAACTGTATCGTCGGTGTATTTTCGCCATATTCGGTTTTATATTTTTGATAGATCGCATTTAACGCAGTTTCGTCGGACACAACAAGATACATTCCGTCGGAGACTCCAGCGATATCGTTTGCCATAAATCCGTCTTTAACAAAACTGTCAACTTTCTCTTTTACAGTATAATTTGTATCAAAGACACTAACGGTTTCGTAATCATATTTAATATTTTTTTCGCTTATTATAATTTCGTCGTTACCGAGTTGTTTATGCGAGCCTGTAATGTCATTATACGTTTGCGCAGTAACAAACAATAATAATAACGGATTTGCGCCCGCTGATTTTTGAAGATTTATTGTGTTACCGTCGGAAAATGCCGCCAAAGGTAAATAATTGCATAGTATTTCTTGCTCTGTCGTCATACCGTTTTTTTCGATTTCCGAACGGATATCCGCCGTTAATGTGCTACTGTCATTTTCGCTTACGTTTGCTTGAACAATTAAATCGTAAGGGTATTTTTGTACTATCATATCGTTTCTGCCGAACATAAAAGAGGTCGTCGCCGATATTGTAACAAGCAGCATTGTGGCGAGTATACATATACTTGCCAGCCCGACCGAGTTTTGTTTCATTCGATATGTCATACCGGAAACGCTGATAAAATGGTTTGGCTTATAATAATACTTCTTGTTCTTTTTCAAAACTTTCAAAAGAGCAATACTGCCTGCCGTAAAGAGAAAGTACGTTCCTATAATCACTAAAATGACGGCAATAAAAAATAATAAAACAGCGTCAACGGCATCCTTTGTAAAAATAGCCAACGCATAGCCGGCAGCGAGCGTAATAATACCTAATATCGCCATTATGTGCCGCGTTTTCGGTTCTTTTTCTCCTATATTATCGCCCTTTAATAATTCGACGGGTTTTGATATGTTGATACGAATAAGAGAAAAGATATATATACCGGCAAAGATACACGCAAACAACAAAATCGTAAATAGCGTTGATTTCCACGAAATATAAAAACCGGCGCCGTAGTTTGCATGTAAAATACGCGCAATAATCAAATACATCAGCTTATCCAATAACATTCCTAACGCTATGCCGACTATAATTGAAAATAAGGCAATGTATAAAACTTCAAACAGCAAAACAATACCTAAATGCCTTTTCTCCATCCCGAGAACGTTAAATAGTCCAAACTCTTTTTGACGGCGTTTGATAACAAAACTGTTTGTATAAAACAGAAATATAACGGCAAATATCCCGACGATTACTGTACCGAAATACAAAGTATATTGAATTATTTGACCGCCGTGCATTGCCGCAATACTCTCATTGGTGTAAAGAGAGTAAATCATATAAAACATCATAACCGTAATGATACAGGTCAATATATACGGCAAATATATTCTGCGGTTTTTCTTCAAATTTCCGAACGCAAGACGGGCATATAAGTTTTTAACCATTTTTTCGTTCCCCCGTAGCAAGCAATGTCAGCGTGTCCGAAATTTTGCAGTACAATTCTTCGTTATTGCTGTCGCCGCGATAAATCTGATGGAAAAGCCGTCCGTCTTTGATAAATAATATTCTTCCGGCACGGCTTGCCGCTTTCGTGGAATGCGTAACCATTAGAATTGTCTGACCGTTTTTATTGATTGTTTCAAACACATCCAATAGGCTGTCGGTCGAGCGCGAGTCCAATGCGCCCGTCGGCTCGTCCGCAAGAATTAGTTTCGGATTGGTTATGATCGCCCGTGCGACAGCGGCGCGTTGCTTTTGCCCGCCCGAAACTTCATAAGGATATTTTTCCAAAATATCTTTAATGCCGAGTTCGGTTGCAATAGGGGCAAGACGGTTTTCCATTTCTTCATAACTTTTTTTCGCAAGCACAAGCGGCAAGAAGATATTATCTTTCAAAGAAAAAGTATCTAACAAATTAAATTCCTGAAAGACAAAACCGAGATTATCCCGTCGAAATGCCGCAATTTCCTTTTCGCTTATGCTTGAAAGAAGTTTACCGTCTAAATCAACTGTTCCGTTTGTAGGCTTATCGAGTGCGGCGAGAATATTAAGCAGGGTTGTTTTACCCGAACCCGATTCACCCATAATCGCAACGTATTCACCGCATTCAACCGAGAAAGTAACGTCGGAAAGAGCGGTAACCTGATTGCCGCCTAAACGCGAAGAATATACTTTACTTAAATTTTGTACCGATAAAAGAGCCAAGTTAAACTACCTCCGAATTTTAAGATAATTTAATTTTACCAAAACAGCCGAAATGCGCACAATTTAACGGTGTTACATTTCGGCTGAGAGAAATGACATTTTCGTAAGGTCATTCTACTTTGAGATTATAAGTATTCGTATCTATATAAAACTTGCTACCCATTCCGATTTCGGAAGTAATGGAAAGTTTATGTGAGAGCTTGTCCGCCGCCCGACGGGATAAATATAATCCTATTCCCGTTGATTTTTTTTCGATTCTACCGTTATAGCCCGTATAGCCTTTTTCAAAAATTCTCGGCAAATCTTCTTTTCTGATACCTATACCCGTATCTTCAATGATAATCACTTTGTTTTCTACGGTAATTGTAACGCTGCCTTTTTCGGTGTATTTGATTGCGTTGGATAAAATTTGCTCGATTATGAAAGACAGGCATTTTTTGTCCGTAATAACTTTACAATTCGCCGGCGAATAATTTACTTTGATTTTTTTGCTTATAAAAAGCGGCGCATATTTTCTGACGGCTTCTTTTATAATTTCGTCTAAATCATAGGACTTAAACACCATATCCGTCATATCATCCATTCGTAAATACCATAATGCCATTTCTACATACTGTTCTATTCGGAAAAGTTCTGCGGCAAGAGCACGGTTTTCTTTCGTATCGGAGTTTTGCAGTATAAGCCCCATTGCCGAAATAGGCGTCTTTATTTGGTGCATCCACATAGTATAATAGTCTAAATATTCCGAATGTTCTTTTTGCTTTTCGCTTAAATCGTTTTTATACTGTTCTCGGATTTTTTCAATGACTGCAAATAATTCTGTTTCCGTTAGGTTTTGCGGTTTAGGTAACTGCAAGGTAAACGGATAATTCAAAAGCCGAGTACGCTCGTTACGTTTTTTACAATAGACATAAAAATGTATTGCCGTCAAAATGATTGTAATTACAAAGCACAAAAGGAAAGCGTATAATACCGCTTCAACCGCCATTTGATATAGATATGCAATCAATGCGAAAACAGCAGTAAATACAAAAAGTAATGCTATTACGAATTTATATTGCCATAGATATTTTGGAATGAGTTTTAGTGCTTTCATATTTTTTCTCACAGTTCAATGATATAGCCAGAGCCGACTTTTGTTTTGATGAAATCGTCAACACCGAAATCTTCTAATTTCTTCCTAAGCCGCGTTACATTTACCGTCAACGTATTTTCTTCTACATAATTATCGTCTTGCCACAGTTTCATCATCAAAGCGTCGCGGCTTACGATTTTACCCTTATTTACAAGCAATGTTTCCAATATGCGAAATTCGTTTTTTGTAAGTTCCATACTCTTATCCCGATAAGAAAGAGTAAAATCGTTCAAGTTCAAAATTATACCTTTATGTTCGAGAATGGAAATGCCGCTCGGCATATCGTATGTTCGTCTTAATATCGCTTGAATTTTAGCAAGAAGAACGCTTACGTTAAACGGTTTGGGAATAAAATCATCACCGCCCATATTGACAGCCATTACAATATTCATATTGTCGGATGCCGACGATATAAACACGATAGGCACGTTTGAAATTTTGCGAATTTCTTTACACCAATAAAAGCCGTCGTAAAACGGCAATATTAAGTCAAGTAACACTATATGGGCGTTGCACTCGTTAAACTCTTTCGTAATATTTCTGAAATCCTGTGCTATTACAACTTCAAAATTCCAATTTCCAAGGTGTTGTTTAATTGATTTTGATATAATTTCGTCGTCTTCTACAAGTAAAATTTTATACATAAAGAACTCCCGATTTTGAAAGCATTACATATCTACTATACTGTAAATTGCGTTAAATAGCAAGAACCTGAAAGCGGCGAATGACGATAAGGGCGACAGTGTTCTGTTTCATTCAAGTTTCGACAAAATCATTAGTTTTATAACAACATAATCTAATAGAACGCCATATTTACCGTGATATAGTTATCGTGTATGATTATATTCTTTTCTATAAGAATTGCATAGTTTTGTTATTCGCTTGTGCTTACCGTCTGGAGACGGAATACGCCGCCTTGACAAATTATCAAGGGCGACGATTTATCTCCCGTTAGGCATAAAACCGTCGTCGCCTACGGCGCAAACCCTTGACAATTTATCTGCGGCGGCATTTTTCTCTGGTTAAGACGGTAAGCACCTAAGCGAACAACAAAATTTTTAAGCCGCAGTTCGCACACAAAGCATATGCGTAGGTAAGTAGCCAATCACAATGGAAAACGCAGTCGTTTACGCACATTTCAGTTCGGCTATAACTAAGAAGATTTGTAGTAATATTATTTTAGTAGACTTGCGATTTACTTTGTGTTAAAACCAACTGCCGAAAAAGCAAAAATCATATAGTTATTTTTTTATTTTGTAATAAAAAACTACCCAAACACATTTATTAAACAAAGGTGTTTGGATAGTTGCCGGTTGGTGACTCCAAGGGGAATCGAACCCCTGTTACCACCGTGAAAGGGTGGTGTCTTAACCGCTTGACCATGGAGCCTTTTTGCTATAACAATATATAATTTTTGATATAATATGTCAACTGTTTGATTGGCGCTTGTAAAAATAAATTGTAATAATTGCGGTAATTCTATTGACAAAGAGACTTATTTTTAATATTATTATATAGCATTGGTGACGCGGAGTGGAGCAGTGGCAGCTCGTCGGGCTCATAACCCGAAGGTCGGAGGTTCGAATCCTTCCTCCGCAACCATTTTTTATATAATTGTGGCGGTGTAGCTTAGTTGGTTAGAGCGTCCGGTTCATACCCGGAAGGTCATAGGTTCGAATCCCATCACCGCTACCATTTTTTTTTATAAGCAGTCGGGATTAGGATTTTTCATATTGCTATTTTAACGGAAGTTTGTATTAACTTCCGTTTTTTTATGCCTGTATTACAAAAAAAATTTTTGTGGAGGCTTATTTTTCATGAGCAAACTTATCAACATCATTCAAGACCGATATTCGGTCATCCCCAACGAAGTTTTTACAGACAGAAGACTCGATTATCGCAGCCGCGGTGTGCTGTGTACGTTGCTATCATTGCCTAATGGTTGGGATTTTTCGACTAGCGGATTGGCATCTTTGGTCATAACAGACGACGATAGAAAAGGAGATGGCGAAACTGCAATTAGGTCATGTCTGCAATATTTGGAGCGTTTGGGCTATTTGCAGCGTATCCACGTAAAAGACGACAAAGGCTACTTTATCGGCTATGATTATAAAATTAATATTCCGCCAATATTATCCTCCCACAATATATTGTAGCAACATCAATCATATACGACTAAATATTCCATACTTAGATTATCCACCGCTGGAAAAAATCCAGAGCTGGAAAAAATCCAGAGCTGGATAAAACCCAGAGCTGGAAAAAATCCATCGGTGGATAATCCGACGACGGTAAAAATCCAGAGCTGGATAAACTCCAGAGCTGGATAAACTCCAGCGGTGGATAATCCAACGTTGGATAAACAGACGCAAGAAATTACTATCTAAGAAATTACTAAGAGAATAACACAAGAAAAAATAAGTAACTAAGTAATAGTAAAAGCATCGTGCATACGCGTAATTAATAAGCGAAGCCAACATTCATTTTTTGTGAAATAAAGGAGAAAAGATATGTTTAAGGTCACAGGCATGGGACGACTTGTAAGAGACGTAAATATCGGTAAAGCGACCAACGGGCAGACGGTGGCGACGTTCGACCTTGCGGTTGAAAACAGGTATGGGGTGAGTTATCTTCCTGTAGAGGTATGGGAGAAGAGCGCCGAGGCATGCGCTAAATACTTGAAGAAGGGCAGTCAAATCTTTGTCGAAGGCGATGCCGTAATCAAAGTGTTTACGAGAAAGGACGGTCGCAAGGGCATGGAGCTGAAATTACAATCGCCTCAGATAGAATTCGTCAATAGCAGATATCGCGCAAATAAAGAAGAAGCAGCAGGCGGAATGATCGATGAGACACAGGAGGAGAAATAAATGTCGGAAGTGACACTGTATGAGGATATTAAAGACGAACTTACGCAAGAAGATGTCGATATTGCTATTGCGGAATTGCCGAGCGAGACGGAGGAAGAGTAATGGACAGGCAAGATATAATCAATCAAGAAATTGAGATGCCTATATTCGAGGCGAATTCGTCATTTGCCAAACAAGTAGACGCAATACTGTCGGGCGCAGATACAGAGTCTACTCATTTGAAAGTTATGGGTACGCCGCTTATTTTAAGACAACTGGGAGCAAGGAATTTGCCTGTATTGATGACGGCAAAGCATTTGAAAAATATAGTTGCTGTAGACGGCAACGATAAAAATGTAAATTATCACGGTTTGGATACTGATATTATAAAAAAATTACCGGAGCTAATAGCCGACCCGGTAATGGTTATGGACAGCTTAACAAGGGACGATAGCGTAGTGATATTGACATCCACAGTCGATAGAGAAAATCGCCCTATAATAGGGGCTATTAAGTTCGACGGTAAAGGTTATATAGATAGCGTCCGATTAGAGGCAAATATATTAACTAGCTTATATGGAAGAAATAATTTTAACAATTTTATTCAACGAAACATGGACAATAACACAATACTCTATGCGGACAAAGAAAAAAGTCTAGTACTTGCAAAAATCCCCGGGCTCCAATTGCCCGACAGTTTCAACAGACTAGACTTTGATACTATTATACGCAAAGCAAAGGCATTTGTCAACAGCGATACAAAAAAAACGAGCCAGGAACTAAATGAGGTCCCTGGGGTACAATTCCCCAACAAGCTCAATAGCCTGGCTACTAATACTATTATACGCAAAGCAAAGGCATTTGTCAACAGCGATACGAAAAAGCAGAGCCAGGAACTTAACAAAATCCCCGGGGTCCAATTCCCCGACAACCTTGATAACCTGACTCCTAATATTATTATACGCAAGGCAAAGACATTTGTCAACAGTGAAATAAAAGAAGAAAGCCAGGAAATGTCGGTGAATCCCGGGCTCCGATTGCCCGACATTATGACAAATCCAGACTCTAAATCTATTATAGACAAAAAAGATAGCTCTGTCAATAGCGATATCAAAGAAATATTAACCGCGTCCGACGTGGCCGCGCAAAAAAAGACAAGTCGCGAGCAGATAAATGAGAGCAGGGCGGAGATAGTAAAAGAATTGGTCGCAAGGATGCAGAGCGGCGAACTGAAGTGGGAGCACTTTGCCGCCGTTTCGCTGCCTCGCAATGGCGTATCGGAGAAACCGTACAGCGGCGTCAATAGGTTCAGACTATCCTTCGAAGCTGCTGTCAGAGGATATAAGGACCCTCGCTGGTATACGTTTAACCAAGTCAATGAAATGGGCTTGAAGATAGAAAAGGGGCAGCACGGCGTTAAAACCGAACTGTACAAGCTGTGGGATAAAAAGCGAAAGGTAGAGATTAGATCGCATAAAGAGTTAGAGCAGCTCTTTGAAGGCATGAGCGAGGAAGAGATTAAGCTATATCGCGCAGAGAATCTCTATACCTTAGCGAGACAAAGCGTCGTGTTTAACGGCGAGCAAGTGGCAGGGCTGGAAAAATATGTCGCGCCACAGCTTAGCGAGGTGGATAAAAACGTCAAGTGCGAGCAGTTGCTGCAAAATGCGCCGTGCGCAATCGAGTACGGTGAAGAGACAATCGCTTTCTACGAAGCAAATAAAGATTTTATTTATCTTCCCGATCGCGGCAAGTTCAACGATATCAAGGCGCTATATGCGACGGCATTCCATGAGATAGGACACAGTACCGGTCATGAGAGCAGATTGGGCAGAGACATGAGCGGCATATTCGGAAGCGAAAAGTATGCGAGCGAAGAGCTCATTGCAGAGTTATGCTCGGTGTTTATTCAGCAAGACTTAGGCGTGGCGGTCGGAAGCAAAGAGATTGAGAATCACGCTGCTTACTTGCAGTCGTGGCTGAAGAACCCCGAAGACTTCTACGTCGCAGTGAAAGCAGCGGAGCGAGCAAGCGAGTATATAAATAAATATTTGGAGGAGAAAGTGAAGAATTCCGAAGAAGCTAAGCGCCAAAGAATCATCAAGTATTATCAAGATAAGCGCAAGAAAAATCTTGATAGGTTGGAAAAGAATATCCCTGCTGAATTGAAGTCTTTGAGGCAGTGGTGCGCGTTCAAGGCTTATACGCAGGCGGACGGCAGCAAGAAGAAGTTCAATATCGACGTCAATGCCGGAGATAATCAAGGGCATTGGGCAAAGGTCAACGATGAGAGTACCTGGAGCACTTTCGATGAGGCAATGAAGTATGCCAGGGAAAAAGACTGCGAGGGCGTAACTTTCGTAATAACGAAAAAATCGGGCGTAAAGGTAATAGACCTCGACAAGTGTATCGATGTCAAGACGGGAGAGGCGCTCGATGTCGCTAAGAAGTTCTTGGAAGCGACGAGCAATACATATCAAGAGCGCAGCGTCTCTGGTAGCGGAGCTCATATATTTTTCAAAGGCGACAGCTTGGGCGCATTCAATAACAGAGATAAGGACGGACACGTCGAGTATTACAGCGACGTCAAGTTCATATCGATGACGGGCAATGTTGAGGGCGTCGCCGTATGCGATACTTTGGCGGAGTACGGCGCAGACAGCGAGCTTGCCCTCGCGCTCGCAAGTAGCGTAGGCAAAAAGCTCGAGACAGCAAGCAGAAGCGCGACGCGCTCGATATCCTCGCTGTCTCTATCGGATAGAGAAGTAATCGAAATGCTTGAGAAGTCAAAGGTGGGCGCAGAGTTCTCGCAGCTCATGGCAGGCATGGATATATGCGGAGACCACTCGCGTTCGGACTATCGCCTGGCGTCCATGCTGGCTTTTGCTACAGGCAACGATAAGGCGCAGATAGAGACAATATTCAGGAGCAGTGGACTGTATAGACAAGAGAAGGGCGATAAGTACGTGTCGAGGACTGTAGACGCAGCTATACAGAATAATCGCGGTACATACAATCGAGAATTCAACAAGAAATACGGGAGCAAGAAGAAAAAGACTGCGGGCGGAGCGGTCAAGTCGTAGCGGCAGCATACATTTTCTTTTTTGTGAATTTTCGCCGCTTGCCACTGTTTACGGTGGCAAGCGGACCCGGGCGGAAGGGAGTAAGAATATGACAATCGGATATCGCAAAAGTTACTTAGGTATTTATACCTTAAGACTGGGCAATTTTGAGCGAAAATTGGGCGCCGTAAGCCTGTCAGCTTACGGTTAGGCACAGTTAATATTATAAGCAGGTTAAGGGAAGTGGTCCATTTTGACCCATTTTGCAAAAATTATATACTACGTATATAAAAATGGGACCACTTCCGATATCGTCGGTACCACTTGTGGGACCGCACGAAAAACAAATCGGAAACCGATTTTTTAAGTAGGCACAAAGAGCTATGGAATGTCAGAAAAAGATAAGAATTTATAATCTACAGACGCTGGACAGAATGGAAATTCTGCTCGGTAAAGGCATCTATAAGAGCTTTAACGAGCTCGCCAACGCTGCGCTCGATATCGGGGTGGACATGCTGTACACGCGCATATTCGAGCCCTCGGAGTATAGCGGCGGAGCGGATAAGGCGTCTAACTCAGACAAGTTGTCTGCGGATAAACTAAACGCGATTATAACGGGGCAGGACGAGATGTCGGTCAATATCGCAATAGTAAAGTCGCTATTGCAGATACTCTATAGCATTTGGGTAAGTCGCAACAGCGGCGCTGCTGTGTCGCAAGAGGAGATAGATTGCGGTCTGATCTGCGACATGCCGAAATTCCTTAAAGAGGTCGAGAGCGACCTTATCAAAGCAGTCAGGAGGAGAGTATAATGCCTGCAATTATATGCAACATGACATTTACGCCTTATCTCCCTGCCAAGAATGCGGGAGCGGATAAGAGAGTAAAGCATTCTCAAGAGCGCGCTTATTACAACTGGACGGCGCCGTTTAATTACCGCGCGTACATGGAGGATAACAAGAAGACGCAAGTGCACAAAGACTACTCCGACTACATGAGCAAAGGCGAGATACTCTTCAATCAGTACGGAGAACTCGGCAGAGAAAGGCTCGACGCTATCAAGTCGGAACTGTCTAAGAGCAAGAGCATAATCTGGCACGGCTACATATCTTTCGACGAAGAGAACAGCAAGAACTTCGAGACTAAGCGTCAGTGCATAGACTACCTTCACGATACCTTTAACGTGCTGCTCGACTATTCGCATCTTAGAAAGAACAACGTCGAGCTCGTCGCAAGTCTGCACAAAGATACGGACCACAGGCATATTCACTTCATGTTTTTTGAAAAGCAGCCTTTATATAAAAGCCGAGGCGAGAAGACGTACTCGAGCAAGGGCAAATTCAGCAGATTCGCCTTAGACAATTTCATCGTCGCGTCCAACCTGTACCTAGACGAGCGCAGGCATGAGCTGCATCTGTTCAGAGACGAACTCATAGGCAAGATACGCAAGGCGTATCCGGTTAAGGGCAACGTCGCAGACAGCGAGATATCCAAGCAAATCAAGCAACTTGCCTCGGAGCTTCCTGCGAGCGGAAGGCTGGGATATGAGAGCGACAATATGAAGGCTCTGCGCAGTAAAGTAGATGCCGTGGCCAAGCAAATTATCGCGAGCGATAGGGACGTAATGACTGCCTATAGGAAGTGGCAATCCGCGCTCAATAGACGTGAAGAACTGGCAAAGAGCGCGATGACGGAGAGCAAATTCGCGTACGTGAATAATAAGCGCGTTAACTTGAACGAGGTAGACGTCGCCAATATATCCGACTGGGATAACGTGGCGGTAATCGATAAGATTAAGCGCGACATGCAGTGCAGGATAGGCAATCATGTCATCAAGATGGCTAAGGCGGTCAAAGAGCTGCCGAGGCGCGGCATAGCGCGGTCAAGGGCTAAATCGAATAAGCGGCAAAAGATAGACGCGAGATGCCTGAGGGAAGCGATAAGAGGCATACCGCAGATGTTGCGATCTCTCTTCGTAGATACTTACGGGGCTAAAGACAATTACATATACGACCTGCATAGGGCGCAGCGAGAGATAGAGGAGGATAAGTACAATGCGCAAAGAAAAGCGTAGCATAACCAAGCCGCTATTGATAGCGATGGCGGCGATATTCCTCTTGATATGTATATTGAGCGGAATAATAGGCAGCTTCATCACGACGCGCGGTATATCTTTCCGCGGATGGCTGAGCGCATATAAGAGCTTCTTTACCTGGATGATAATCATCGTCGGCAACGGTCTGATGCTCATCTTTGTGCTCATGAATTTCTCGCTTAACTTAAAGCGCGACGTCATGCGCGAGAACGCCGATTTAGAGGACTCGCACTTTTTGACTAAAAAAGAGCTCAAGAAGAACCCCGACTTCGTGTGCACCACCTTCGACAATCTGTCGAATACCGAGGACGGCGTCGTCGTGGGCGCAAAGCTGGAGAAGAGCGGCAAAATGAAGATACTGCTTACATCTCCGTCGCACACGCTCACTATCGGAACGACAGGCTCGGGCAAAACCTATTGCTTCATCAATCAAAACATAGAGATACTTGCCCGCACCAAGACCAAGCCGTCAATCATAATATCCGACGTCAAGGGCGAGCTCTATCTCGCGCACTCCAACATGCTCAAGAAGCAGGGCTATAAAGTGCACCTGTTAGATCTGATAGAGCCGTACTCGTCCACGCACTGGAATCCCTGCGAGGTGATATTGCTTAGGATAAGAGAGATATTGGAGATTGACGAGATAGAGAGCGTAAGCGGCAAGTATAGGACGCGCAGCAGAGTATACAACACGCTGCATGAGGCGACGGTACGCAAGAAGACGTTGCAAGACGAGATATACGAGCTGTGTAAAGATCTCGTATGGGCGATATGTCCGATAGAGAATAAGACGCAGCCTAACTGGGAGAAAGGCGCTCGCTCGCTGATACTTGCGTTGGTGCTTGCCTTTACCGAGGACGTGCTCGACGGCAGCATGCGTCAAGAGCAGTTTTGCCTATATAACATATACTTCAATCTGCAGAACTACTGCACCGCCGAGCCGAGCGAACTCATCGACTATCTGATAACGAGCCGCAACTCGTACTCTCCCGTGATAGGACATGCCAAGACGGTGCTGCTCACTACCGAGAACACGCTCGCCTCGTATCTATCCGATGTGAGCGAGTATATAAGTTGGCTGGCAGATAGAGGCATATGCGCGCTCACTTCTACCAACGAAATCGATATCAGGGAGTTCGACGAGACGCCGACGGCGGTGTTTATCCGCGTGCCCGATTACAGAGAGACGCGTCACAATCTCGTTACGCTGTTCACCATGCAGACATATAAAGAGCTGGTAGAAAAAGCTACGCAGAACGAGCGTGACGACGCGACGGAGTCCGCGACGCTCAAGAGACGCATTTACATGATATTGGACGAGTTCGGCAATCTGCCTAAGATAAGCAATCTTAGGAATATCGTGACGGTAGCAAGGAGCAGAGGGATATTCATGACGCTCGTGTTGCAGTCGTACAGACAGCTTACCGACAAGTACGGCGAGGCGGACTCCGACACGATAAAGGGACAGTGTAATAACAAGGTGTATATCGGCACGGACGAGGAAAAGACTGTGGCGGAATTTTCCGCGCTGTGCGGCAAGCGCACGGTGCAGCGTGTGTCGATGTCGAGCGGCGGCTCGAGCGATGCCGCCGGCGCCAATACGTCCGCAAGCGAAATACCGCTCATCAATACGGGCGAGCTGCGCAGGCTCAATAAGAAGGGCAGCTACGGCAATCTCATACTCGCGCGCTTCGGACAATATCCGTTGCGCTCGTATATCACGCCTTACTTTGCCTCTCGTGAGTTTTACGGCTACGAAAAGGCTAAGTTCAGCCGCTCGCCGAAAGTATTCGAAGAGCAGTCCTTAGCGTACGACATAGGCGCGTTGAGTTGCGTAGCAGAGCCCGACGAGCGTGAGCAGAGGGGCGAGGAGCCTAAAGATAATGTCGAGCAGCTTACTTATAGGCAGACGCTGGACAGGCTGTCGAGTAAACTTAGCGAGATGACTCTCAAGGTCAAGGACTGCATAAGCGAGGCGGATTACTCGCTGATAGAGCACTACGCTAAGGAGATGAATGTCAGCATGCTCGGCAAGCTGCTTAACCAAATCAAAGAATCGCAGAGGTCTGTCAGCGTAAGGGCGCGCATTACCGAGTTCGAGAACTACGTTAACAACGTATTCGCGCCCGAGTTCGACGGACTGATTGCGGGAATAGAAAAAGAATATTCGGAGGCTATGGCAAAATGAGTAAGACGATAATCAAGTCGATATTAGCGATATCGATAATACTGATAGTTGCGGTTGCCGCGATATCGATAGGCAATATCGCCCCGAATTCGGACAGCTTGGGCGGCGGCGATAGCGATGCGATTATATCCACCGTGGATACCAATGCCGCAGCGCCGTCGGGCACTACGGAAGTGAAGAGCTTGGAGTATAACGGCTCTTCGTACAAGTACGATGCGGGCATTTATTATAATTCAAGCAGTCTGTATGGGACAGAACAAAACTACTACTTTAAGCAGTCCTCTTCGGGCGAGGTTACCTTTACCTTTTTTGTGACGCATACGTCGATGGGCAGGGCGCAATATTATTGCTCGCTTGCTTTCGGACTGTATGACAGTAACGGAAGTGCAATCGGTTCGGCAAGAGTGTATATCGAAGACGACCAAGAATTTCATACTGCGGGGCAGAGCGCGGAGCTGAAGATCAGCGCGTCTAAGCTTACTAACGGTAAGACATATAAAATGAAGACGGAAGGAGTGTTCGAGCGATATAACACATCTTATAAGCAGTCGTGGAATTACGAAGTGAACATGACATACGACAGTCAAGGTCCTATATTCAAGCAGAGCGACAACTATTACACCAATGTAAGAGAGCTTATCGGAGTGGAGGACTACGGCAGCAGCATAGCTAAAATAGCCGTGAAGTATCCCGGCAAGTCCGACTATTATATCAGGACGTTTAACGGTGTCGAGCCCAACAATAGCGACCAGATTGCCATAGGCGGCGAGGGAGAGGGCGAGTATGTCTATTACGCTATTGATAAGCTCGGCAATGTCAGCGATACCAAGTCAAAGTACTACGACGTAACGCGCCCCGTAATGAGCTGCAGCGTGGCGTCTGGCGCGAGCACGTCGTCTAAGGTATCGGTAAGCGCTTCGGACAGCGGTAGCGGAATATCGCAGTTATACTGCAAGTATCCAGGTAGTACGGAATTTTCACAAGTAAGCGGCACGTCTTTCTCTATAGGCAACGACGGAGAGGGGCAATACGAGCTATACGCTGTAGATAGGGCGGGCAATTCCGGCGCGACATATCGGGTCACGTACGACTCTAAGCCGCCTAAGCTCAACGCGAGCGTATCAAGCGGCGGCTATACCAACTCCAGGCTCACAATATCGGCAGACGACGAAGTGAGCGGCGTTGCCAAGATATACTGCAAGAGCCCGTCGAGCTCCGAGTATACGCAGAAGGCAGGCACATTGTTCGTAATCGGCGACGGCGGCGAGGGCTGGTACGAAGCATATGCCGTGGACAATGCCGGCAACCGCAGCTCTGCATACAAGCTGTACTACGATATCACCAAGCCTACGCTCAGCGCTGCCGTCGCGTCAGGGGATTACACTTCGGATAATACGGTTATCAGCGCTGCGGACAATGTGAGCGGCATAGCGCAGCTGTACTACAAGACGCCTTCGTCGTCGACTTACGCTGCGCAGACGTCGAATAGCTATGCCATAGGCGGCGATATCGACGGCTGGTACGAGGTATATGCAATAGACGTCGCGGGCAACAGGAGCGATACATATAAGATATTCTACGACTCTACGGCGCCTAATATAGCTATCAGGAATGCCGACGGGCATGCCGTCCCCGACATAGGCTATGCCAATTCGGGTATATACTTCACGCTCACCGACAATACGCGGATAGGCGCGTCCGTACTGTACATGTACCTGGACGGGACATGGCAGGCGATAATAAGCAATCTGCACACGCAGAGCGTGCATACCGATACTACCGTATACTACGACAATCGCGCGATAGAGCAAGACAGAGTATATTACGCAAGCAGGAGCGCCGCGCTTGCCGCCATATACGACTTGCTCGAGCGAGAGATTAAGGAATATACAAGCTACGCCGCCGCGGACTCGGAGGGCTGCACGATACCGTCCGACCAGTTAGACCTGGTGCAGGCGGGCGCGGTGTACTATAAGTTCACCTACGACTCGACTACATATCTGTACTTCTCATTAGACACGTTAAAGACTTTCGTATCCTCGCTTGCGTCCACGAGGATAGCCTCGTCGTCCAAACAACTGTACAGCAACGGCGACGGCAAGTACAGAATAGAGGTGACGGATATCTGCGGCAATACCGCAATCAAGACGTTTGTCGTAGATACTACGCCTCCCAATGCGGAGGTGAACGGCTATAGCCGTACATACAATTCTACTCCCATAATCTCGGAAGCGCACACTCTTGAGCTCGATGCGAGCGACGCCAACCTCGACAGATATGTAATCAACGGCCACGAGGTGACGCTGAGCGCCGAAGAGCTCTTACATTACGTATTGCCCAAGGACAAATTCGTAGAGGGTAAGAATGTGCTTACAGTCTACGACAAGGCGGGCAACTCTCGGCTGATATATTACTACTACGACAGCATTGCGCCGAGTATAAATGTAACTCACAATAAGCAAGAATTGAGCCCCGGCGACGCCTTTTCGGGTAAGATAGCGCAGCTACAGGTAGAGATAGAAGAATCTTTCTTTTTCGACTTTAAGGTAAGGGAAGTCTCCTTCGGAGTCAAGCGCGCGAGCATAGATATGGCGGCTTGGCCCGACGGTGAAGTTATAATCGAGGCGGAGGACTTTGCGGGTAATAAGAGCGTATTATCGCTCGTGTTGGATAATACCCCGCCGTCGATAGTGTGGAGCGGACACAACAAGGCGGAGGGGCTCAACGTATACGCTAACGGCAGTGTCGGAGTAAGCGCCGTGGACATGCTTGATTATACGCTCTATTACAAGCGCCTCGGCGACGACGAGTACGCGCGCTTGACTGACGATATAAGTGTAATCAACGCGACATACAGCGTCTATGCCATAGACGTCGTAGGCAATGCCTGCGAAATCTATACGCTGCTCATAAGCGTGCTGGACGACTTCGGCAACGAGGCTAAGATACACGAGTCGTATAAAGTAAATAGCTTCTACATTGTGGACCTACCCGCCAAGATATTCGCGGTAGATACTAAGGAGAATATAGCGGGCAAGTATAGCTTCATTAACAGAGACGACGCCATGGCGTGGGCGATAAGCAAGGAGTACGAGTATCGCGTGAGCGAGACGGCGAGCGGCTGGCTGTACGTGTCTCCGTCTAAAGAGAACGTCATACAGCTGTACACGGATAGGAACTCGCTCATGAGCGTGGTCGACAAGTATGCGCAGCGTTATGTCGACGGCGAGAGGACAGTCGTCAATTCCGCCAACGCGCAGTATTACACCATGATGTCGAGCCAAGGCATAGAGGATAAATACGCCTTTATCGCTCAGCATGTGCGCTTGCCCGAGTATCTGAGCGACTACGGGCATTTGAGCATATATCAGATGAGGCGCGACTATATCTATCAGCCTGTCGCGCTCGGATACGGGACCTTTGCGGGAGGGATACGCTATACCCTCATAGGCAACGACTATGCGGCGGTAAGCGGCGCGGAGTACGACTTAGCCTACGGTCAGAGCATAAATGACGCCGCGCACGGCAGAGTGCTCGAGCAGGGCTATTATCTCGTCACCGAATACGACTATTGCGGCAACGCGCAGCAATATATCGTGTATATTGATACCGAGGCGCCAGTCCTTAGCGCGGTGGCGACATACGGCGACGGAGACGAGAGCACGGTGGTATTCGACGCCGAGTATATAGACGGACACAAGACTACTATGTATTACGTCAGTCTTGACCTTGCCGCAATCGCGGACAATATAGACGACTTCTATATCTTGCGGCTGGAGAGCAATAAGGGATATGCTCAGACCTTTATACAGGGCGACGAACTGCCCTTGATATCCGCGGCGGAGACGGGTAGCGGCATATGGACCGCTAAGCTGTATGACCGCAGCGGCAATGTATCGATATTCACCTTTTACATAGCCGATAGCGAGCCCTATTGGAATTACTCCTCGCTTACATCTGTCAAAAATGTCACAATTAGGTTCAACGTATCGGAGAGTTACAACGCCGTCACTAATATCGAGATATACCGCATGCTGTCCGACGGCACTCCCGTCAAGTTGGATAAGGACAGTAAGGATACGCCTATCAACGCCATGACGCTTAGCTATATCTTCGATGTAGGCGGCAAGTTCGTAGCGACGGTGAGAGATCTCTTCGGGCGCACGGTGGAGTTCGGACCGATATTTTATCTTAAGGGCTTGCCTACGGGCAGTCTCGGCGGCGTCACAGACGGCGGCGTGACTAACGGCGATGTCAACTTCCGCTACGGCGCGAGCAATGAGTTGATAGTCTATACCTATATGGATGACGAGTGGATAGAGCTCGAGCGCTCGCAGTACATGCTCGAGTATTCCGCGACGTCGTCGGTGTGGACTGCCACATTCGAGGCGGGCGAGGCTCGTCATGACGACTTTAAGCTATTCTTATATAACAAGGAAGACGATACCCTCTTCGTAGAGTACACCTTCAGGATAGACAATATACTTGCGGACTTCTCCATAATAGATGCGGACGGTAAGAGGATAGAGCCGGGCGGCAGCACCAATAAGCCTTTCTATCTGACATGGGAAGAGAGCGGCGTGCGCATGACCAGCGGCGCTGCGGGCGTGCTGTCGGGCACTTACAAGAAGGGCGTCATGATAGACGCCGACGGGACGTATAACTTCACAATCAAGGACTATGCAGGCAATACCATGAGCTTCAGCGTGTTGCTCGATACTCGCGTAAGTTACAAGGTTGAGGGCAACTACAAGCTGATAGACGGGATATATTATACCTCCAAGGCGATTACTGTCACCGTAGGCGAAATCTTCAATTCTTTCGAGTATATCTCCTCCAACGGCATTACCGTAGTCAACGGCGCGCCAATTACTTACGACGGCAGCTATTATGTCCGTATAGTAGACTACTACGGCAATGTCGCAGAGGTGGATATTGTCATAGACAGCGTAGCGCCGAGCTACGAGCTCTTGGGCGTGAGTAACGGCGGCAGCACGGCGGGCAGAGTGATACTGTCATGGGACAGCGCGGACGCTGCCAAAGCGTGCCTTGTGGATAGGAACAACAATATCATATCCGACAGCATCGTCTCCGGAGCAGCGTACGAGGACGAGGGCGTATATTACGTGCGTCTTACCGACATCTGCGACAACAGCGTGCTGATATCATTTAATATCGACAAGTCTGTCAGCTATACCGCCGATATAGTCGATAAGCAGGTGACTACGGATAAGGTTACATTCAAGTTTAACGAGGCGGCGGAGATTACCGTCACACGCGACGGCGAGCAGGTGAGCGGTCTTGCATTCTCGGATATAGGAGCGTATAGGCTCGTTGCAGTGGACGCGGTGGGCAATACGGCCGCCGTTGACTTCTATATTATCTCGAGAGCTTATAGAGAGTTTAGATACTCGTTCCCCGAGGGCAGCGCGATAGTGGGCGCGACGATAGGCGGACAAGCTATCGATATCCCTGCAAGCGGCGCGGACGTGTGTTTAAGCGTATCGGGCGACTACGCCCTGTCCGTATCTTCGCCTAACGGGCAGGCGTATATCCTATCCTTTGTAGTAGATAACATTGCGCCTACTGCTGACATGATAGAGGACGAGGACGGAAGTTTCACAATCGGCAACTTTAATAAAGACAATCTCAGCGTGCAATTATTTAAGGACGGCGAGAGCGTAAGCTATCAGATAGGCGACGCGATAAGCAGCCACGGCAATTATACAGTGGTGATATCCGATACGCTTGGCAATACGTCCACGTATCAGTTTGCAATACCTTATAGGCTTAATGCGATGTCCATCGCGGCTATTGTTATCGGTGTGGTGGCGGTAATAGTAATCGTAGCGATAATCATCGCAAAGAGAAAAATAAAATCTTAATCAAGGAGCGTATACATTATGAACGGTGAGTTAGACATCATTAAGAGTAAGTTGGACAGCCTTATCAGCGATGTAGTGCCTTGGGTGTTCGGTATCATAGCCAGCTTGGTTATCGTATGGATTATCTACATAGGTATCAAGTATATCATGGCTACATCTGCTGACAAGCGTAAAGAGGCAAAGGAAATAATTAAGCAGTTCGTTATCGGCTTAATCGTATTGTTCGTCATCGCGGCTATCTCCGGCAGCGTAATCGGCGGACTATATTACTGGTACAGCGGCAAGTCGCTGTAGCATTATTTACCACCACATATTAAAGGCATACGGAGAGGGCGTGGCGCTCTCTCCGAGTAGAGGTCAGTAATTAATATCGGGACATTACGGTCAAGGAGTCAAAGATAATATGTCGGAGCAGAAAGGCAAAATGTTAATAAAAATATCCCCTGCTAAGCAGAGGATATGCGACTTTGCGAGCGGTTGCGGTTTAGGAAATCTTATAAAGTCTTGCGTCAGCAGACGTGCCGCCATACATACCTATTTCATAGATATACTCTTTTCCGTCAGAATCAGTCATTATATCAAAGCCTCTGCATGTATTGTAATATTCAACGTCGGAAATTTCCGAATCGAAATAGAAATAATATTTTGTTCCTTTCGGAGAGGTATTGTATTGACTTTTTTCACTCAAACCCCACGTAAAAGTTCTGGAATCACCATCTTTATAAGTGATTATTCCGGAATTATCTTTATTAAATTCATAGGTGGTGCTATTACTATTTATCCATTTGCCGATGATAGCATCTTTTCCTTGATTTCCGTCTTTGCAGGCTACGATGGATATGGATAGAGAACAAATTAAAACAAAAGTAACAATGATGGCAAGTAGTTTCTTCATATAATAATTCTTCCTTTATGTAAATTATATGAAAAGAATAACACAAAAATTACTAAAAATCAAGGAGGTAAAATAAAAAATGGAAGGATTATTCCTAAAATTATTGTACTGGATAATCACCAACTGCCTGTACATAGTGGATAGCATTATGGAAGTGTTCGGCGTGCTAACCGGGTTGAATCAGGTGCAAGTGGACGGCGGTGAAGATGAATATCTGCTCGATTATATGATAACCAATGCGAATTTGCAGAGAATCTTTATGACGATAGCAGCCATTGGTTTGGCAGTGGCGTTGATGTTTACCATAGTGTCGCTTGCTAAGAATGTAGTCGTTAGGAAGAAGGGCGCAGGCAAGATTGCATTCCAATTCCTGATCACGGCAAACAATGACCGTCAAGGAGTAAAAAGGTAATATGTCGGAGCAGAAAGGCAAAATATTAATAAAAATATCCCCTGCGCAGCAGAGGATATGCGTGTCTGATTTTGTTGAATTGTTAAGATACTTTGTAGTATTTGGTTTTAGAAATAGTAAAAAATTCCTTGTTATTGCTATCGCTTTCAACTTTTTCTATAACAATTTGATTAGAGTTGTTGACGACCGCATAATAAGTCCAATAATCAGAAATAATTCCTTCAAATCTGCTACCTCTTACAAATCCCCATTCAAGTGTTTTGCTAGGATAACCTGCATCGGCACAAGTACCCGTACCGTCTTTATTAAATTCAAAATAATCACCGCGATCATTTACCCATTTGCCGACAAGAGGGTCGGTATTGGTATCTCCGTCTTTGCAGGCTACGATGGATATGGATAGGGAGAAGATTAAAACAAGTGTAATAAAAATAGCGATAAGTTTCTTCATATAATAATTCTTCCTTTAAGTAAATTATATGAAAAGAATAACACAAAAATTACTAAAAATCAAGGAGGTAAAATAAAAAAATGGAAGGATTATTCCTAAAATTATTGTACTGGATAATCACCAACTGCTTATACATAGTGGATAGTATTATGGAAGTGTTCGGCGTGTTATCCGGGCTAAATCAGGTCCATGTAGACGGCGACGGAGATCAAAATCTGCTTGACTATATGATAACTAATAAAACTGTGCAGGATGTCTTTATGCTGATAGCAGCTATTGGAATAGCGGTAGCGCTGATGTTCACCATGGTGTCGCTTGCCAAGAATGTAGTTGTTAGGAAGAAGAGCGCTGGCAAGATTATTTTTTAAGAGAAACAATTAAGTGACGGAAATTTCAAAGCAGTACGGTGAAAGCATGGAATTGAATTTGACAGTTTGTGTAAAAAAATCAACCTCTGAAAAACAGAGGTCGATAAATTATTTAAGCAATCATAAATTAATTGATTTTATAGAATTTGCCTTCATGTCCATATGGAGCAGATGGATTTATATATTCCACCCCCGTATCACTTTCAGTTTCAATATTAAAATCTGCAAATACGCCTTTACCGAAATCAATATAATATACATCGGCGAAAATCATTTCATATTTGCTGTTTTTGACAAATCCCCATTCAAATTCTTTTTGAGAGCTTGTGTTATATCGATATATGCCGGTTCCGTCTTTATTAAATTCGTAAGAAGAATCTCCGTTAGACCATTTTCCAATGAGAGCATCTTTTTCTTGATCTCCGTCTTTGCAGGCTACGATGGATATGGATAGGAAGCAGATTAAAACAAGTGTAGTAAAAATAGCGATAAGTTTCTTCATATAAAATCATCCTTTATGTAAATTATATGAAAAGAATAACACAAAAATTACTAAAAATCAAGGAGGTAAAATAAAAAATGGAAGGATTATTCCTAAAATTATTGTACTGGATAATCACCAACTGCCTGTACATAGTGGATAGCATTATGGAAGTGTTCGGCGTGCTAACCGGGTTGAATCAGGTGCAAGTGGACGGCGGTGAAGATGAATATCTGCTCGATTATATGATAACCAATGCGAATTTGCAGAGAATCTTTATGACGATAGCAGCCATTGGTTTGGCAGTGGCGTTGATGTTTACCATAGTGTCGCTTGCCAAGAACGTAGTCGTTAGGAAGAAGGGCGCAGGCAAGATTGCATTCCAATTCTTTACCACAGCGATATCCACAATGCTTACGGCATTCATCACTATAGCGGTTATCTATATCGCCAATGAGATACTGATACTCATAGACTACTCATTTAGAGACCCGGTAGAGAGAGTTACGCTGGGACAGAGGATAATTGAGATATGCTCCGGCAAACAGTTGCCCTGGACGGGAGATGATGTAAGGCAATTTGCATTTAATGGAAAAGACTCTTTATTCGGACAAATGAATATAACTCTGTCTGTATTTCCAGATATAAATGATATCAAAGAAGGCTCAGCATTGATTGATATTGATAATTTCCAATTTCTTGTGGGCGTCCTTGTCTCTATAGGACTGATAATCGTAATGATACAGACCACGCTGGGACTTACTACGAGGCTGTTCAATATAGTATTCCTCTATCTCTCTGCGCCGCTGTGTATAGCTACCGTGCCGCTGGACGATGGCGCGCGCTTCAAGATGTGGAGAGAGACGATAATATCCAAGATACTGCTTGCTTACGGCTCCGTACTTGCGGTCAATGTGTATTTGTTGATATTACCTAAGATACTGAATATAAAGATAGGTTCTGGCAGTGGACTGGTAAATACGCTATTCTTATGCGCGCTCGTACTGTGCGGCGCCATGACTATCCCGGGAGGACAGTTGCTCTTCTCGAGACTGGTTGGCACATCGGCGGAAGAGGGCAGAGAGACTACGCACGGACTGCGCAGCATGGCGGGCACGCTGATAGCAGGCGGACATATTGTAGCGTCGGCAGGACGAGCTGTATTCGGCGGAACCAATAAGTTCGGTCAGAAGAGTAGAGGATTGCTACGCACGGGCGCAAGGGCCGCGGGCACGGTAGCCAATGCGACGGGCAGCTTGCTCGGCGGCAATGCGTATCGAGGCGCCGTCGCCAAGGTCAAGACGGGCGCATCCAATCTCAAGAGCAGGCTGAAGGGCAACTTCGGCAAGGTCAATGCAAGCGACCCGCTCTCCAGCGGTAAGATGATGAAGCGCGGCGGTCTGATAGGCACTATGGGCGCAGCCGGCAGAAAGGCAAAAGAGCTCAAGGAATTTATGAGCAACGGCATGGACTTATAAGGAGGTAAGTATGAGAATCATTCCGAAGAATTCTAAGATGAAAAACACTGTATGGAAGAGCTATTCCATTAAGGACATAATAGTGGCGTTTGCGCTGCTTGTATTTGTGCTTCTGATATGTATATCCAATATCAAGGGCAAGTTCATAATAGCGGCGGTATTCGCGCTGGTAAGCGTGACGCTGTTCATGCCTACGGGATATAACTCGCTATTCTATACCGAAGCGCTACAGGCAGTCAAGTACGCTTGCAGTCAGAAGAAATTCTCGCAAGGGAAAGATATAGACAAGCTCATGCCGTTTAAGTCCATAGACGGCGAGGGCATTATCGGCTACGACGGTTATTACGGCTGCGTGATAGGAGTGGGGCAGAAAGAGTTCGTCATCGAGGACGAGTATCAGCAGGATATCGATATCAATAATCTCGCGGCGGCGCTTAAGTTCCTCGACGAGAGCCAGTCGGCTGATATCGTCAAGATAGACAGACCCGTCAATCTCGATGTGTATACTGCGGCTATATGGGATAAGATGCACTCGATAGACGAGAGCGACTTCACAAGAAAGAAGATTAAGGAGCTCATATTCCGCAGCCGCCTGGAGCAGCTGGACGCCATCAACAACGTGGACAAGATCTTTTGCCCCTATTATTACATAGTCGTCTATGACGCGGAGATGGACAGCCTTAAGCAGTGCGTAGGCGCCTTTATGGATACGCTGGCTGCTATAGGGCTTAATCCCGCAAGGCTGGACGATAAGGAGACGGCGGTCTTTCTTAAGTATTCCTTTACGCGCAACTTCGACGAGCGCGAGATAGAGAATATCGAGCCTAAGGACTATATCGACTGGATTAAGCCGCGCAGCATAGCGTTCAAGAGCTTGAGATATAAGATAGACGACGTGGATTGCTTCACCTACGCCATAGGCGACTATCCTCGCGCCGTAGGCAACGCCTGGGGCGCAAGGCTGTTCGATATAGACAACACCAAGGTGGTAATGCAGATACGGCCTGTAGAGCAATTTAAGGCCATCAGGCGCGTAGATAGGGCAGTCAACGAGCTGGCGTCCAAGAGCGACGTCATGAAGGCGTCGCAGGCGCTGGAGCAGGATACGCACATCGAGTCGATGGGCGCGCTGCTGGAGAATCTTCAGAATGACAACGAGAGCCTCTACGACGTGGTGACTACGGTGACTAAGTTCTGTTACGACAAGAAGAGCGACGTCGCCGCCGAGCGCCGTAAGCTGAGGCAGGAGCTCTCCACGCAGGGCTTTGTCGCCAATAACCTATTCAATAGGCAGATAGACGGATTTATCGCCGCCAATATCTCCAAGCGCGCTAAGCTCCCCGCCGCGGAGAGGGGTATCAATTCCACTAGCCTTGCGGCAGTATTCCCTTTCGTGCACACCAATATCATGGAAGAGGGCGGAGCACTGCTCGGCGCTTACAACGACTATCCCTTTATCCTCGATATCTGGAAGCGTTCCGCCGACTACACCAACAGCAACGGCATGATTATAGGCAAGCCGGGCGGCGGCAAGTCTTTCTTTTCCAAGCTGCTGCTGTCGCACCAGTGGGCGGACGGCGCGGCATGCTTTGTGCTTGATCCCGAGGCGGAGTATCTCGCTCTTGCCAAGAACGTCGGCGGCACCGTTATCGACGTGGGCAACGCAAGAGAGGGCAAGATGAATCCCTTTCACCTCTACGACGTCCTCACCGAGACGGGCGAGAAGGCGGACCCTGCGGTGGTGTTCGGCTCGCACCTTAAGTTTTTGGAGTCATTCTACAAGACGGTCATGCCCGAGTGCGACGCCGACGTGCTCGAGCTCATCAACAACGCCACCGTCGAGATGTACGAGGCAAGAGGTATTAACGAGTATACCGACTGCAGCAATTACAAGCCTAAGGACTTCCCCATATTCGAGGACCTGTACGCGCTGATTAACGACAGATTGGCGCAAGAGGAGAATATTCTGTTCAGAAACAACTTGCTGCGTGCTCAGATGTATCTCAAGAAGTTTGCTTCGGGCGGCAGATACGCCGATATTTGGAACGCGCCTTCGACGCTGCTAACGACGTCGGACTTTGTGGTGTTTAATTTCCAGTCGCTGTTCGCCAATAAGAATCAGATTGTGGCCAACGCGCAGATGCTTTTGCTCTTCAGATTTTTAGAGCAGCAGATTATCAATATCAGAGAGGCCAACAACGCGTCGGGCACGATAAGGCATATCATGGTATTCGCCGACGAGGCGCACCTCTTTATCGATAAGAATTGCCCCACGGCAGTCAATTTCTTTTATCAGATGAATAAGCGCATTCGTAAGTATTACGGTTCGTTTATCCCCACCACGCAGAATATTTCCGATTGGAACGCTACCGAGGACCTTCGCGATAAGACCAGCGTCATTATTAAGAACAGTCAGTACAATTTCATTTTCGGACTGTCCAAGATGGATATGCAGGATCTTATATCCGTGTTCGGTGGGGCGGGCAGCTTTAACGAGGAGGAAGCGTATCTGATCACTTCCGCCTCCAGGGGGCAGACTTTCTTTATGGGCAGCGCTAAGCAGCGCGCGGTATGTCATATCGTAGCGCACGATTTTATCCGCGCTCTTTTCGAGCGCAACATTACTCAGGAGTTTAAGGAGGTATTCGGTAATGAAAGTTATAGGAATTGTTAATCAGAAGGGCGGCGTCGGCAAGACGGCGACCGCCGCAGCTTTGGCAGACGGTATCGCGCGCAGAGGTAAAAAGGTGCTCGCAATAGACTTCGACCCGCAGGGGCAGCTCAGCGCTTCGTTCGGCGTGCGCGGCAGCGACGTGTTTAATCCGCCCGCCCTTAAGCTGCTCGGCATAGGCGGCGAGCTCGTGTTCGAGAGATTTTCGCTCGCGCCGTATTTGGATATAGTGCCCGCGGCAATAGGGCTCGAGAGCGCTAACATCGCCTTGGTAGGCAAGGTCGGACGGGAAAACTTTCTCAAGAAGGCGCTGCGCAAGCTGGAGAACATGTACGACTATGTCGTCATCGATTCCAATCCGTCGCTGTCTATTATCACGCTCAACGTCATGGCGGCGAGCACCGACGTCATCGTGCCGTTCAAGCCGGAATTTCAGTCCCTCAACGGCATAGAGCTTTTGCTCAATACGATATCCGAGCTTAAGGAATTCAACTGTAATTTACGCCTGTGCGGCTTCCTCGCAACGCTTGCGGATAAGCGCCGTTCGTCCACGTCGCAAGTCATCGACCTCGTCCGAGACTTCGCGCAGGAGACTGAGAGCAGAGTGTTCGATTCCGTTATTCGGATATCCGTAGCGGCGGCCGACGCGCCCAGCTACGGCAAGGCGCTGTACGCCTACAGCCCGCGCAGCGAGGTGTGCAAGGACTACGAGAAGTTCGTAGACGAAGTTTTAGCGATAACGGAAGCTCAGGCATAGTTATCATGGCCGTCATGTTTACGCTTCGATACATAGGCGCGGCATGACGGCTGCTTAAGCTTTACAGGTTCGAGCTTGCAGCTTGAGCTAAGCCCCGCGACATGTAAACGCTTTTGGCGGAGCATATCGCCCCTCGGCTAAGGCAAGAGCAATGGCGCAACTGTGCGCGAGTGGATTCGGATGCATCGCCATTGTCGAGCAGGCGCGCCGAGTTCGCAGCGCCGCGGACTAACAACTGTCAGCAGCTGCGCATATATCACAAAATAAAATAAATTTATCAATCAAGGAGAGTAACCGCAATGGCAATCAATATAACAAGCAACAACGTAGACCGCCGCAGTATCGTAAGCACGCTGCTATCGGACAAGCCCCAGCGCCTTAAGAGCGACAGGATAATCGCCAACTTCCGCATATCCCGCGGCGAGTGGGACGCCTTTAAGACGCTCTGCCGCCGCAAGTACGGCAAGGACGCCTCCGACGTCCTCCGCGAGTACATTCAGCATGAGTTAGGAAAATGCTAAATATGAAAATATCCCAACGCTGGCGCTGGGATATTTTAGATGATTCTATTAGCTAAAGGTTGCAATCGGGGAATTAGAACGCCCTATGCAACATTGCTTATCGCTTTATTATAATAGCATAAACAAATAGTGTTGTAAAGGATTTTTACGCTATTTTTATATAAACAAGAAAAATTTTTCCCTGTACAATATATATTATGCACTAAAGAACTCATAATGACACTTCTTTAGAAAAAATTTTCGCAATTTTTTTTATAAAATTATATGATGAAACTAAGGTTTGATTAGATTTCAAGTATCTCCCATATTTAATATTAGATTTTAATAGTATTTTTTTAAAGTTTTTATACATTAGCTTTATTTTTTGTATTGGCATTAATCCGCAATATAAACGCAGTAGCATACAAAAATCAAACATTATAGGTTTTGATAAATTAGTATGTAAGGTCTTTGCTTTTATGCCTTTGTTAGAAAGGAAAGGAGACAAGCTGTTTTTTGGAATTGCTTTCGTTTCGCATAATTGATTGATTAACGGCTGGTTGTGAGCTGCCAAATTTCTCAATCTGCGTAAAGAAGGCAAATATTTCTCAAACGGTGCGCGCTTTTTGTTATAAATATCGATAGCGTTTTTTTCGTAAAAACTATAAAGCATTTTTTCGAAAGAACTGTATAAAAACAAATTTATAAATTTATCTAAAGAAAGAGAATCGTTATCAATATTATTTATAAAAGAATCAAAATCTTTTATATTGGCTTTCGATAAAAACTCGTAGTCAGATTTAAGATATTCTTTTAGGAAATCTTTTTCCGAGTCTAATTTTTCTGCGTCGGATATAAATATTGTCTTTAATTTTTGCTCCAGTTCGATACACGTAAGTAAAATAAACTTTTGAAACTCTTCATTTATTTTGGCTAAATAATATAGGCAAGAAAAATCCAAGTTTACAAATTTATCTTTTAAATCTTTTGTTCTGTATTTATCGTATAAACTCGTATAGCTCAATATAATAGAACATGGAAATTCATGTTCTATTATTTCATTTGCCATAGCAATATTTATTTTATTAAATGTTATATTTAAGCTTTCTAAGTAATCAATTTTCTTCATAATTTATTAGGCATCTATTAGAAAGAGGCTCAGCTTTGATATTATTATCTTTCCCTATTGAAACTAAATATGTAATATCGCTTCTTTTTTCTATGTTGGTTTTAGCAATGTTAGAAATTTTATTAGCTAATAAAACCAAGTTAGAATAAAACATAAATTTTTTTACAATTTTATCATCAATTATATCTTCTTTAGTTATATATGAAGTAACTTTATTACGAGTAGAGTAGTATGCTGTGAGTTGAATATATCCGATTCGTTTAACTATATCTCCGCTTTTGCATTCTATAGGAAAAAACGCTGCTTGATTTCGATGTTGGATTGGTCTATTAGGATCAGGGTAAGTATATGTCGGATTGCCGATGTTATCTTTATTGCTACCATCATCAAATAATAGTGCCAAGCCTTTTTTATCATTAAATAATATATACGGTTTGTCGTTATCTAAATCATATTTTTCATTATGATCTAATTTTATATCGTTGCCATTTTTATCTTTTTTACTGATTTTATATATATATTTTTTATCTTCGATATTGTGTGTATAATGAATCGCATCACCTTTATCGACCTCAGATATTTCTTCGCCCCACATGTTGTCAAAATCTATTTTTTCAATAAATCTTTCACCGAAAGATATTCCGTGATGAGGCTTATTCTTATCATCTTGTGATTCGTTTATGAACTTGTATTCCTTATCGTCAAATTTTGTTTTTGCTGGACAACTTTTATAGTGGTCATAAATAGATTCTGCTTGTCCTAGAGGTGAAATTCTAATCTTTTCCGCATTTTGTGACGCTGCAAATGCACAACAAAGTGTATAGACATCTTCTTTGTCATTTTTAGTTTTAAAATTAATGCTTACAGAATATAAACTGTTATCCTCCGCTTTAATCAAAGTTATAAAATCTTTTAGAGCAAGCTCACAAATATGTTGATATATCTCTTTATTAAATGATTGGCTGTCTTTATATATTATAGGACAAGAACCTAATTTATTAACTTTTTCATAAATTTTTTTAGCACTGTTTGAAAAAAAATTATTTAATAAATTTATTAATTCAGTATAGTTATCTTCTGGATTATGAGATGCTTTTGTGTTTTTATTAGATTTTAAAATAGCACTATCTCCAAATGATTTCGTCATAATATTAATCTCCTTTTACTTTTGCGTAGTGTATTTTCCAGTTTGTGTGTAAATAAAATTCTATTAAATTCTTCAATAATTCTTTCAGCTGTGAAATACTATTTGCTGGTTCAGGATTTTCATTAAAAGAAAGGATATTGCCATTGATATAATGTAAACAAGACGATAGTTCTTTATTAAATAATAAAATTATATAGTCATATTCGGCAGATGACATTATATTTGCAAAAGCCCAACGCTTTAAGTTAACATCTCCACGTTTAATTATTGATGAGAAATCCATAGTGTCTAAACTATTTGAGACTCTTAGCCATTCTGAGTAGTTGTTTATCTCAATGTTATATAAATTTTTTAACATTCTGTTAAATTCTCTTGTTAAAGTTTTAACGAGTTTTTTGTATTTTAAAATTTGACGAATTCTATTAATAAAAATTAGATCAAATAAAAAACCTAAAACAATGCCGATTAATCCACTTAAAAAGCCATAAGCATCGCCATTTTGAGCTATCGGAATACCAATAATATTTATTAATTCATATAGAACATAAGATATTCCTGATGCAATAATACACATAATAGCAAAAACTAATAGTAAAGCGAATGTCCATAAAATAATTCTTAAATTTGCGTTATAGTATCTATATTGGTTATCTTTAGTTTTTTTACACATTTTTTATCTCCTTGTACAAATAATAATATAAAATAATAGAATCGTCAATTATAATTGAACAATAATTGACAACAGTTAATAATTTTTATAAAAAAATAAACTTTGAGATTTATACTTGAAAACTAATACAGGAATGCGAATACTAAATGAAATAGTTTTTAAATTCTATTATATGATTACTTTTGAATCTAAATAGTTTCTTGTTTGTCGGTAAGAAATGTGATATAATATACTAAACTGTAAGAAGGTGTAGGAAAGTGAGCAACAAAGGAATTTTCGTATTAGACCATGAGATACATTTAAATAAGGACGACTATTTTTCTTTAACGGATATAGCTAAATATAAGAATCTCGAAGCTCCGGCAGACGTAGTTAAAAACTGGCTAAGGCGTAAGGATACGATAGAGTTTATCGGTCTGTGGGAAAAGCTTAACAATCCTAATTTTAACATGGTCGAATTCGACCAGTTTAGAAATGAAGCAGGGCATAATTATTTTACCATGTCGCCCAAGAAGTGGATAGACGGCGTAAATGCAATAGGCATTGTATCGAAGGCTGGAAAATATAACGCAGGTACGTATGCGCACAAAGATATAGCTCTGCAATTTGCATCCTGGATATCTCCGGAAATCAACCTATATATAATCAAAGAATTCCAGCGTCTTAAAGCTGAAGAACAAAAACTACTCGGTTGGACAGTAAAGCGCGAACTTACTAAAATTAATTATAGACTGCATACCGATGCAATAAAGGACAATATCATAATTCCTCTTGAGATATCGAAAGAGAAGTCGTCTATTGTATATGCTAACGAAGCCGACGTTTTGAATGTAGCGCTGTTCGGAATGACTGCAAAGGAGTGGCGCGAAAAGAATACCGATAAAAAGGGGAATATCCGCGATAATGCAGATGTATCGCAGCTTGTATGTCTTTCTAATCTTGAGAGCTTAAACGCTTATCTTATAGAGCGCGGCGTCAGCCAGCATGAGCGCCTTATCGAGCTTAATGAAGTTGCAATTCGTCAGATGAAGGTTTTGCTTGATCAAGCACAAAATATCAATGATAATTTCAATCACGGATAAAATATGCTGCTTATAACTACGTAGCAAGTATATATTTTAAAGATTTAAGATTGAATTTATGCTTATTTTAAGTGTATTAATTGACTTAATAATATTTGTTTGGTTAATAAATATTTTAGGAGGCTATTGCAATTGCATTTTAATTATATTATACTTTTAATATACACGAACTAACGGAGGATAACAATGGAAACAGTGTACAGTTGTAGCAAATGCGGAATTTTATTATTTGAAAAGCCAACAAAAGAAAGAGGTCGTTGTCCTAATTGTTGGAATAAACTCTATCCTGACAATTATGATGTGCAAGTTGTTCATGACGGATATATAGATGGCTTTAACGGCAAGGTTTATCCAGCACCATCTTGGGAAGAGGATTTGTAATAAATAAGGCAGGATTATTCCTGCCGTATTATTAATCAGCTGATTTTATAAAGAGTATATAAAAAATTTTATTTTTTATTTAAAGCAATTGTTGAATATACATTTCGTCTTGTTCTTGTAATAGCTGTGTATAAATTCTTATTATTTAATGTTTTTCCAATTATCACGATATCGCTATCTATTGTTAAACCTTTTGCACTCTTTATAGTATTTTTTGGACCTTTCCAGTTGGCAATAATTTTTTTACTATTTACGGTACTCGTTGCATAGAGCAAATATCTTTTAGTATCATCTAAGTTTAAAACTTCATCCCATTTAATTATATTAAAAGAAGAAGGTTGATCATTTCCATATATTTCGATTTGTAGATTTTCTCTTATCCATTTACAATTATTTTCTGGACATCTATAACTAATAGTTCGCGTATCGGTAGCAGATAAAGATTCAAACCAGCCTCTACATTGATATAGATTTTGATTTTCATCTCCAAGTAATATTAAATCGATATGAGAATTAAAAATTAACTTACCAAATTCTTCCGTAAATCCTCTTAAATCCTGAGCTTCATCAATTATTATATATGAAAATCTTGAAGCAATTAAATCTATTATATAATCTGGATAATTTTTTATTAAATAGCTAGCCAAGTTGGATCTCAGAGAATGAGTTAATCTAAGTTCGTTTTTTGCAAATATATATTTAATAAGTGCAGAACTAGGAAAATAATCTCGAGAATGTAAATAATCGTTTGTTTTTGTCAAAGAAATGCCTGTATTTTTATTTCGATTGCATATATCTCCTTCACTACTTATCTTTATATTGGCGATGCCTTTTAAGTTTAAAGGTAATTCATCAACTTCGATGTATGAAATTTTTTTATTTGAACCGATTAGCGGGATTATAGAAATCAATTTAGGAAACAAGTAGCTTTGAAAGAAGGAATCTATTGTCTTACTTAACACCCCTTTATTAAAAATGGTGCAAACAATATCTTTGTTAAAAGCTAAATATAACCCATTTTTATGGTTTTGCATATATTCATATGCATAGGTTGTTTTTCCAGAGCCAGCGACGCATTTAATTACTTTCAAACTCATTAATTATATCCTTTATCACATGCCAGCTAGATAAATTTATTCCGTGCTCAATTATTCTTTCTGCAATTCCAATTTTGCAGTTCTTTTTTGCGATCATTATGTCGTTATGTCTTCGATGATTCATCAATAAATCATTATAATTTGTTATATAGCCATTATTATATAAATCTGTTTCCAAAGTGTTATCTATTTCTATTAGGCAAACGCTTTTATTATTACAATATTGTTTTAATTTTGTAAATCTTGGAGAACATTCTAAAGCGTCTGAACCTGCTTTATCATTATCGCTAACAACAATAACTTTTTTATTTAAGAATGTCGCTAATTCGATATATGGCTCAAACATAACACCTGCGACATTTACAACACTCCAATTATAATTAGCGGAACGCAAATAATGCTTAAGTAATAATTCTTCAGTATAGCCCTCTACTAAAATTATGTTATCCGCAAGCAGAATCTCGTTCCTTCCTGGATGCATAAATATATTTAGTTTATTAAAATTACTTTGAGTCAGCAGTAGCTTTCTGTAATTTATATCAATTATCTCATCGAGTAGTAATTCATTAATGACAACAGCAGAATGGCTTGTCGCGATTATCTGAGTGTTTTTCATTGTTTGTAGTTCGCGAATAAGTGTACGTATTAGGGCAGGATGTAAATGATTTTCAATCTCGTCAATAAGTATGATATTATAATTATCATTAAGTGTATTAAGAATTATGTTCGCAATACTTTTATATCCCGCTCCAATTTTGAAGTTGTGTTCTTTTGCTCCTTTTTCTACTATAAAAACTTTTTCGTCAGATATTTTTGCTTCACTAAAATCAATATCTAAATTTTGGTTGAATTTTTCACAGAAAGATTGAAATATCTTAAGTTTATCTTGCATGGCCTGTTTCATATTTTTCTTTGAATCTTGCTTTAATGTTGAGTATTTTTCTTCAGAATCTATAAATTTAGAAATACCAGTAACCAATCCGTTAGTATAAATATCATCAATTCTTATTAGAGGTAATAAAAACAAATTGGGTATATTTGGGTCTTCTCTCAATACATCAAAATCAATTTTGGAGCCATTAAGCAATAAAATACTTTTTACATATTTGTGACTTTGTGTTTTTCTAACTGTTACAATAAAGCCATTTCGTTTTACTTTATTACCTAGTTCATCGATGTCATAAAAATCTAATGAGGTTATTGAAGACTTGTCTAACTCTACTTTTATAACTATATTTTTTGAGTCGTCACTATTGCAAAAGTCGCTTTTTGTAATTTTATAATAGTCATTAGTAATAACAGAAAAAGCAAGTTTGATTCCATCCAAAAGATTGGTTTTTCCAGAATTATTTTTACCAATAATTACATTTAATACATTATCAAAAACGTATTTGCCTTGAAGGTTTCTATAGTTGATGAACTCTATACTCTTTATCATAATGTTAAATGCATCTCCTTTTAAGATACATAAATTATTATAAAACAAATAGAGTAAAATCTCAAATACTTTTTTATTGGAGAATATACAAACAATAAAAATAATAGGCAAAATAAAGGTTTTATATACAATGTAAAAATACTTATTAAGATTATAAGCAAATTTACAATTTTTACTATTTTCTTTTGCCTTTTTGATTTCTTATTTCGTTTTATAGCAGTGTTGGAGAACTTTTTATTTTGTGTAGCATTAATCTTTACGTCAAATTGAAATGTTTGTTGAGAAAGAGTTGGCGCTTGAGTAGATTAGACTTCTCCGCGCAACATATTGTTTCTTGGGTGCGAACCGAGTTTTCTCTATAGTCTACGGAAATAATTGCATCAAGGTTGAAGTGCTTCATGCATTTCTGCACGATTTTATTAGTATAGCGCAGCGCGGAGTGGTATTTTCCAAAATGGAAATAACCACTGCTTCGTCAAGCTCTCTGCACAAAGCTTGTTATAGAGAATTACAGGGTAGTATATTCCGATTGAATTTGATAGTTTTAATAATGTTACTTAAATAAAAACAAAGAGAACACAACAATGATTGTCGTGCCCTCTAAGTTGAAAGTATTTATGACTGTCCTTATTATAGCAGGAATAGGTAATCGCGTCAACTGATTTTTGTAAAATATTTAACATTTTTTTACAAATTGTTTTCAATATGACAGATGTTGTCACTTAATTGAAATATAAAGCACAATTAGGTAGTCAGTTAATTTTCAAGAATATGTCTTTACAATCTTTACAACATGATAACGCAAAAAGAGGCTTTTCTGAATTAAGAGCTATCCTGATTGCAATTAATAGAGTAGTTGAGATATCGTTAGACGCCGAAATGCAGCAACAGCGCTAAATAAATAGCCTCTATATTAAAAGACAAGCGAAAGCCTTGTCATTGGAATAGCGCTTGATTAAGCTGTTGTTTTAATTGTTAGCGCCTCGGAATAGATGAGTTTTGTCAACTGTCTCTCCAACACTCATTATTTCGAATTTATCCAAGCACGCGCTTAGCCAATAAAGATCTGTAAATAATTTTATTATCAGGACAATACCCTCGAACATAGACATCTTTTCCTTGGTCACATATCCGAAGTCTTTTCTGTACTCGGCGCCGTATTTCTTAAATGTAGCTTTGAGCAGCTTATTTGCGTCAGAGCTATTGTCAAAGAAAGTCTTTAATTTTTGTGTATTTAGTCTTAAATAATAACCTACATAATATTCGTTTTCCATATTACACCGCTTAACTGAAATGTTTATATTTTTTTATTATTGCCAGCCCGTCGATTTCTTCGAGCGGCGCGCTATCGTCGCCTTTATTTTCAAAGACGGTCAGCTTGTTGGCATAATCTTCGAACCATGGTAATTCGTAAAGCCCCGAACTGATAATGAACATGTCGCCGATAAAAGTATCCTTACCGGGTAAGCTTTCGTACATAACTGTCCTATTGTCTATGACATTTTTTGTGCAATCCGCTCGAGCAAATATCTCATCGATTTCTGTCCACATCTCCTCGATGTTGCCGCCGTCGTCTTGAATAAGTTCGTCGTTAAGTTCGATAAGCATTTTCATGATCGTTCCCTCTGTAGTTTATATTCTAAAATCATTATAACAAATCAGAAATGCAAAATCAATAGACAAAATACGCAAAAAATACACAAAATAAATGATGCATTGAATGGTGAAAACGTCTTTACTGTCTTTACAGTCTTTACGCTTTACCATTGCCTTTTGAGTTCTTGATTCGTTACGTATATGCTTTACAAGTTTCTCTTATCACAAAAAGCCTTTTATTTAATCTTTTTGTATTTTTTAGCTATAGATAATGCATCAGTTTCCGAAAGCGGTAAACTCGCGTCGTCAATATTTTCGAAAACGGTCCATTTAGTTGCATAAATCAAGAAATTTGGGATCCTTGTAATATCTGAATAAACAGTATACAAATCTCCTATATTAGAATGCTTATTTGGATTGCTTTCGTACATGACGGTATTATTATCTATGATATTTTTAGTGCATTCTATATTATCAAATACAGAGTCAATCTCCGCCCACATCATTTCGATGCTATAGCCGTCGTTTTCGATAAGTTCGTTATTTAGTTCGATAAGCATTTTAATCATAATAGTTACCTCGTAGTTTTGTTCGATAGAAGATTATCGCAAATAAAATTTGACGAGTTAATATTTGTTTTCGATATTAGCGTTGTTCCACAATAAGTTACCGCTTATTTTTGAAGGATCTTTGAATTTTTTTACGAATGCTAACCCATCGACTTCTGCGATAGAATTGGAATTGTTATCATTATTTTCGTATATTGTCCATTTAAAGGCATATCTGAAAAACCAGGATTTATTTAGAATTTTGGAATTAATAATTATCATGTCGCGCTGCAGCTTAATTTTATCGGAGTCGCTCTCATACACGACGGCAGTATTGTTTATAATGTTTTTAGTGCAATTCGATTCAGCGAATATTGCATCAAGTTCTGCCCAAATCATTTCAATGCTGTAGCCGTCGTTTTCGATAAGTTCGTTGTTTAGTTCGATATGCATTTTTAACATAATGGTTACCTGATAATTTTGTTTGATAGAATATTATAGCAAAAATAATATGACAAATCAATACACAAAAACGGAATATTATTCACAAAATAATAAAATTTAGATATTAACTTAGGAAGCGTCTTTACTGTCTTTACAATCTTTACGATTTGTCTTTGCCTTTTGATTTCTTGCTTCGCTTTGCAGCAGTATCTGATGCCTTATTATTTTTTGCAGTATTGACATTACTAACAGTTTTTGTAGGGCGGTCAAGAATGTCGTTGAGGGTTTTAGTAGCAGCGAATTCGCCGCGCAGCATGTTGTCTCTTTGATACGAGGCGAGTTTATATCTAATACTTTGTGGTAGCTTATCAGAAAAAGTTTCATTAACCTCAAAATCGTGGATAACATCGGTCATATCATAAGTATCTCCGATATCTGTTACATCAAATTTCTTAACGCAATCGGGAAGCCAATTAAGATCTATCATAATATTTATTACACAAACATATACATCCAAATTCGTGACAGGATGGTCAGATACGTATCCGGAACCTTGTCTATGCTCAAAGCCTTGCTTGTGAAATGCTTTACGAACGTCGTTATAAGCTTGAGTATAATTTTCGAATTTTTCCTTAAGTTTATTTGTATCTAAATCAAAATTTATAGCCTTAAATGATTGAATATTGATCATTTTCTTAACTTCACCCTTTTAATAGCTGCGTCGAGTAAGTCATCTTCATGATAAGGCATGTTCTCGCGTCCGTCATTGTCAAAGAAAGTCCATTTTACTGCATATTTTCTAAACCATTCACATGTAGAGAGTGTAGCAAATGGCTTAAAAAAATCAATGAAATGAGACTTCTTGTTAGGATCTCCCGAGTAAATAGCCCCATTGGCTAGGACTTCTTTTGTGCAGTTCGAAGTAGCAAATATTTTATCGATTTCCGTCCATATCATTTCAATGCTGTAGCCGTCGTTTTCGATAAGTTCGTTGTTTAGTTCGATAAGCATTTTCATCATGATAGTTACCTCATAATTTCGTTTGATAGCATATTATAGCAAATATAATATGACAAATCAATACACAAATTCGGAATTATATTCACAAAATAATAAAATTTAGATATTAACTTAAGAAGTGTCTTTACTGTCTTTACAATCTTTACGCTTTACTTTTGCCTTTTGATTTCTTGCTTCGCTTTGCAGCTATGTCGGATGATTTTTTATGTTGTGCGGTATTGACCTTTACAGTCGAATTGAAAGGACGGTCGAGTATTTCATTGAGCGTGAGTGTAGCAGCTGCTTCGCCGCGCAGCATGTTATCTCTTTGATACGAGGCGAGTTTATCGGTAATTGCTTTGGGAAGCTTATCTTGCGCAATAGCTTTATTAGACATGGAATTTTTTCTTATAACATCGGTCATATCATAAGTTTCTCCGATATTCGTTACATCGAACTTTTTAATGCTATCGGATAGCCAGTTGAGTTCCTTCGTGATGTTAGTAACATGTAAAAGTATCTCGCCGCTAGTAATAGGTTTTGCTGAGACATAACCGGAGCCCTGTCTGTGCTCGAAACCTCTCTTATTAAGTGCCTCGCCTAAGGCTTTGTAAGCCGGGGTATAATTCTCAAAATGTTCTTTGAGTTTTTTTGTGTCTAAATCGAAATTTATAGCTTTGTGTACCGGTCTTTTCATGATTATTATATTTCCACATTTTTAAGGGCGAGCTCAAGCAAATCTTCTTCTTGATAAGGCAAATCCTCGTCATCGTCGTTATCATACAAAGTCCACGTTAAGGCATATTTCCTAAACCATTCACTGGTGGAAAGAGTGGAGAAAGGTATAAAAAAGTCTGCCAAGTGAGATTTCTTGTGAGTATCTCCCGAATAAATAGCCCCATTGTTTAGGACTTCTTTTGTACAGTTCGAAGTAGAAAATATTTCATCGATTTCCGCCCACATCATTTCGATGCTATAGCCGTCGTTTTCGATAAGTTCGTTGTTTAGTTCGATAAGCATTTTCATCATGATAGTTACCTCATAATTTCGTTTGATAAGAAATTATAGCAAATATAATATGACAAATCAATACACAAATTCGGAATTATATTAACAAAATAATAAAATTTTTGAATAGGCTTAAAAAATGTCTTTACTGTCTTTACAATCTTTACGATTTGCCTTTGCCTTTTGATTCCTTGCTTCGCTTTGCAGCTATGTCGGATGACTTTTTATTTTGTGCGGTATTGCCCTTTACAGTCGAATTGAAAGGACGGTCGAGTATTTCATTGAGCGTGAGTGTAGTGGCTGCTTCGCCGCGTAGCATGTTGTCTCTTTGATAAAATAGGAGTTTATTAGTTATGCCTTCGGGCAATTTGTCAGAAGCGTCAGTTTTTTCTGAAGTTTCTCGGAGAATGTAAGTTAAGTCGAATGTTTTTCCAATGTCGGTAACATCGAATTTCTTAACACAATGAGCAAGCCAAGGATTTTCTTTGCTTAGCCTTTTTATTATCGCGATGGATGCCATAGAGGACAATTTTTTCTTGGAAACATAACCTGAACCTTGTCTATGTTCAAAGTCATATTTTTTCATTTGAGTTTCCAAAATTTTATACGCATCGGTATAATTTTTGAAATGTTGCTTTAATTTTGAAGTGTCCAGGTCAAAATTAAAGGCTTTATATTTTTCTCTTTCCATAAGATTATCTCTGCTAGTCTTAAATGTATTTATATTTTTTCATACATGCTAATCCGTCAGTTTCTTGAAACGAAAGGGATTCGTCATCCTCATTTTCATAAACAGTCCATTTTGAAGCATATTTTTCAAACCATTCTGAGTCTGAAAGGTCAGAGTATATAATGTACATGTCTCGCATAAGAGAGCCTTTATTAGGGTTACCTTCATACATGACAGTTTTATTATCTATAATGTTTTTCGTGCAGTCTACTTTAGCAAATACCGCATCTATTTCGCCCCACATTTTTTCGATGCTATAGCCGTCGTTTTCGATTAGCTCGCTGTTTAGTTCGATAAGCATTTTCATCATGATAGTTACCTCATAATTTCGTTTGATAAGAAATTATAGCAAATATAATATGACAAATCAATACACAAATTCGGAATTATATTAACAAAATAATAAAATTTTTGAATAGGCTTAAAAAATGTCTTTACTGTCTTTACAATCTTTACGATTTGCCTTTGCCTTTTGATTCCTTGCTTCGCTTTGCAGCTATGTCGGATGACTTTTTATTTTGTGCGGTATTGCCCTTTACAGTCGAATTGAAAGGACGGTCGAGTATTTCATTGAGCGTGAGTGTAGTGGCTGCTTCGCCGCGTAGCATGTTGTCTCTTTGATAAAATAGGAGTTTATTAGTTATGCCTTCGGGCAATTTGTCAGAAGCGTCAGTTTTTTCTGAAGTTTCTCGGAGAATGTAAGTTAAGTCGAATGTTTTCCCAATGTCTGTTACATCAATTTTCTTTGCACAATCCTTAAGCCATTCATTTTCTTTTACGACTTTTTTAATTACATCAAGAACATCTGAGTTATATAGCTTATTTCTTGATATATAACCCGAGCCTTGTCTGTGTTCAAAGTCGTATTTCATAAAAGATTTACCAAGCTGTTTATAAGCGTCTGGATAAATCCCTAAAGCTTTAAGTTTATTTGTGTCCAAATCGAAATTTATAGATTTTCTTTTTGTCCTATCCATATTATTAGATTATTACATCGCAAAAAGCGGGTTTCTTTTTCTTTCTTTGATTAAGACATCTTCTTCCACAAAAGGTAAAGTCTCGTCATCGTCATTGTCTAACCAAATCCATTTAGAACAAGTATCAGCGAACCATTTTGATTCGGATAAAACCATATAAATACATGCGAAATCACGCATATGGTTGTCGCTTAGATTGCTATTAGAATAGACTATAGATTCATCGTCATTAGTTTCTTTAATGCAAAAATTTTTTTCAAATAAAGCATCCATAAATTTTATTAGATTATCATATTCATAACCTTTTGCTTGTACTTTATCTTTATCAAGTTGTATTATCATTTTCATCATGATAGTTACCTCATAATTTCGTTTGATAGGATATTATAGCAAATATAATATGACAAATCAATACACAAAATTGAAATAATATTCACAAAATAATAAAAATTCAGATTTTGCCACAAAAAGCGTCTTTACTGTCTTTACAATCTTTACGAAATTAAAAAATTCAATAAAATTTCAAAATGGGTATTGGCAAATCCAAAAATTTAGTGCATTATATATTTACAACTTATGATATGGAGGTACTATTATGAAAACATTATCGGACTACGCGGCAGAATTTTTCAAATCAAAGAAATTGATTAATCTTGTGAACGAAAGCTTGATAACGTACAAAAGTCATCTTAACTGCTTTGTACCATGGTGTGAGGAGAGAGGTTTGCAAGAACCTAAAATAACACAAGAATTAATAGACGAATATGTTATCTATATGGTAGATAAAAAACTGTCGGCTAAGACCATTAACAATAGGCTTAAGACAATCAATCAATTTATTGATTTTATGCGCAAAAAGGGCGTTAAAATCAAATCAAGTATAAAAGCCAACATGGTTAAGAAGACAGAATCTGTAAAGAAGACATTAAAGACAAGCGAAATGAAACGCATAATCGATAATCTCGATATAACAAACAGAGACAGCGTGCTGGTGGTATTTCTTTTGTCTACCGGCGTACGCAGCAAAACGGTGCGACTTATTAAGTTCGGCGATATCGATTTCGACAACAGCATTCTCGAGCTGCAGCACATGAAGAATAGAAAATTCAATAATATTCCTTTACCCAGCGTTCTCGTTGATATTCTTAAGGCTTATGCTGCGCATTTCAATCTGAAGAAAGACGATTATCTCTTTTTCAACAACTATAGGAATCAACTCACAAGGAGCACGATTTACGAAAGAATCAGGCGCTATCTTGAGACTATAGGGGTAGAGCAGCACGGAGTACATATCTTCAGACATAGCTTTGCAAAAGTAGAGGTGCTCAACGGAATAGACAGCGTCTCTTTGCAAAGGCTTATGACTCATCAGTCGATAGAGGAGTCCTCTCGATATGTCGACTTGTATTCTCCCGAATTATTGAGAAAGCAAAATCAGTTCAACATCCTTACCAATCAGACGTATCAGAATTATTAGACGTAAAGACTTTAAGTAATGTAAAGACGTAAAGACAGTAAAGACGAACTGTAGAGTATTCTATACGCAATTTGCTCTCGATTATGATATGCGCGTCAGCGCAACCGTTGAAGTAATCAAGGCGGCGAGAGAGCGGTTCTGATTGAGAATCGCGCTCTCGCTATTGTCTTAGCGCCTTAGTTAAATACATGAGCTTCGAGCAGTGGAATAGGCGGAAGTTGTGCGTGTAAGCGTGTCATGGCGGCATAACTCTTAAGCGCCGGACCGCTATCATGACGGCAGGGGAAAGCGTATTATTTTAGCGTTTATAGACGTTATTTGCATATAAATTCAAAAAGCGTTGACAAGGCACTGTTATTTAAGTATAATTCTTACTGTAATACAGATTTGCGATAGCGATTGGTTATGAGCGTCCGGTTCATACCCGGAAGGTCATAGGTTCGAATCCCATCACCGCTACCAGTATCGGAGCTTAGAAAAAGCTCCTTTTTTATTGCTTATAATTATAAATAAGTCGAATTATTGTTGTTTGTAATACTTAAGTATTTGAAAGTATAAAAATTAGAAATCGATAGGCAAAAGTCATATTAATTATCGAAAAAGCGCAAAGGGAAGTAAATTTTAAGATTAGTTGGAGAAGCGGTATATTAATAGAGGAAATTTTATTGACATCGCGCATTTATTAAAGTATAATCATTCCTGTAACATAAATTATGTCTGCGGCAGACGGGGACAGTCTGCTATGGCGACAATCATCTTCAGTTGGAGAAATACCCAAGAGGCTGAAGGGGCTCCCCTGCTAAGGGAGTAGTACGGGAAACCGTAGCGAGGGTTCAAATCCCTCTTTCTCCGCCACCTGAATCACTGATGAAATCTGAACCCCTAGAGTTCGAGATCAACAGTGATTTCTTTTTTGTCTTATAATTGTTTATATGTCCTATTCTATAGAGATATTATGATTACCCAACTCTTAATTCCACCTTGAAATAATCATGTTTTCCTTGCTCTTTCTCAAAACATTTCCGATTTTAAATTTTGTGTAACCATTTTTCGTTCTTAGGATATTTCCTATACCATTTTAACTTGTGTTTTTTTGCCGTTTGTTGTAATATTTTTATAGTTTCTTTGTTTGCGCACACGATAGCTCGGAATAGACGTTCATCCATTTCAAAATTGTTGTGCCTAGTTTCACCATTTTCATCTACTCCCAAAGAAGCCATCATAAATTTTGCAAAATCATCTTTTTCCCCACATAACTTTGAGCTAGTGCTTCCTTTGTTTTTATAATTTCACATGATAAATAATTCTTTCTTACAAGCATTACTAAAAACCTTTCTAGATCTTCTGACAAATATGGTTCCATTCTATTCTTTTTTTTTCACTTTTTTATGTTCCACTTGCCGAACATTACGCCTTGGCGCGTATTATCTATAAACTTGTTCAAACGGCTGTTAAATAATTCGGGTTGATTGCGCTTGATTTGGATAGTGTCAATTCGCACCCGTCTATATAAAGGCGGAAAACTCATAAAGTTATTCCATACCGTTTTGTCCGCCTGCAACGCTCTCAATATACGCTCGTCGATTATAAAACCGCTTTCGGACATGTCGGGCAAAACCGCGCGTCCCGCATCCGTCATTTTACCCAGCTTTTCCATGCGTCGACAACGCTCTTTGTTTAATTCGGACCATAGAGAATTTGCCTTGCGAGGAGCAAACCTTTGCGCAGTAATACCGCCCTCCAACGTCTTTGTTGTGCTGTCTATCCACCCGAAACACAATGCTTCCTCTACGGCGTCGATATACCAAAACGTATTATCGTCTTTCGGTTCGCCTCGCTTAACGACAATCCAGCATTCTTTTTCCGTTGCATGGTGCACCGAAAGCCAATGTCTGAATTCATATCTATTACCGACGGTCAATAAGTTATTTACTTGGATGCTCATTGTTCTGATAATTCTTTGATTTGCTCCTCAGTGTATGGGCTGACATAATCGGACGGGCATAAGTGGTCTTGACTCCACATCATCATATGGGTCAATACGGGCACAAAACTTTTGCCGAGTTGAGTCAAAGTATATTCTACTTTAGGCGGAATTTCTTTGTAAATTTCTCGGTGTATAAAGCCGTCGTATTCCAATTCGCGAAGTTGCTTTGTCAAAGTGGATTGGGTAATGCCGTCCAATCTTCTCAATAATTCGCCGAAACGCTGTACTTTGCTTACCGCGATATACCAAAGTATAAGGAATTTCCACTTGCCGCTTAATACCGCTTGCAACGTACTCATAGGCGCGCAGCGCATCATGATTTCCCTTTTTCTGAATTTGTTATCCGTCATAAAGTATCTCCTTTTTTATTATGGCGAAATGAATATAACAAGTCAATCGCAATAGTATATTTTTTGATACTACTACTAAATAAAGACAGTACTTGAAATGCAATACTATTGCCGTTAAAATATAAGAAAAACGGAAAAGGCAGGTATTAATATGCATTATACAGGAACAGTATGGCGTCCGCCTTACGAGGCGTGGTCGGCGCTACTCCAAGTTACGGCAGGCTGCACGCATCATAAATGCAAATTCTGTACGCTATACGAGGATATACCCTTCAAATTCAAGATGTCGCCCATCGAAGAAATAGAGCAGGACTTAAAAGAGTTGCGCCTCTTTACGCCTGATGTTACAAGAATATTTTTGGTCGGGGCTAATCCATTTGTGTTGTCAACGGAAAAGTTGCGGCATATAGCGTATCTATCCAAACAGTATCTTAACAAGTTGAGGACTATCAGCTGCTTTGCCCGCATAACGGATATAATGCCGAAAAGCATAGAAGAATTAAAGCAACTGCGTAGCTGCGGCTATAACGGTATCACTATCGGCGTAGAGACGGGCGACGACGATGCGCTTGATTTTATGCGTAAAGGCTATACTTCTACGGATATTTTAGAGCAATGCCGTAAACTCGACGATGCGGGACTCGAATATAACTTCTTTTATCTGACGGGCATTTACGGTAAAGGCAAAAGCAGGCGGGGAGTGGAAAATACGTTGAAGGTATTTAACGAACTCAATCCGAAGATAGTCGGAGCGTCTATGCTCACGGTCTATCCCGCGTCCGAATTATACGAAGAAATACAAAACGGAAATTGGATAGAAGAAAGCGAAATCGAAAAATACGAGGAATTGAAGATGCTTGCGAGCGGATTAACCGTCAAGACGCACTTTGCCGCATTGGGAGCTTCCAACGCCGTTCAGTTGCATGGCAATATTCCGAGCGATAAAGAGAGGCTGATTGCAATAATCGACGAAGTTATAAGCCGATACGGCGAGGAGGAACTCAAAAAATACAGAATGAATTTGAAGCACCTTTGACCGATAGGCAACACGTATAACTATTAAGCCAAACGATTACAGCTGTATTACTTAATAAAGGAATGTATGAAATCGCCGATTTCGCGCCAAGCCTGCTTACTTTCTTTCAGAAAAGGTGTCAAGTATTGGAAGTCGTGCCACATCCCGTAATACTTGGTCATCTTGACGTTCACTCCGCTTTTTAACGCCTTTTCGTAGAGAATATCGTTGTCGCTTTCGGAAGTTTCGGCTTCTCCGCACTGTATCAGCATGGGCGGGAAAGCGTCGTATTCCGCGTATGCGGGAGATAAAAACATGTCGTACGGCGAAGTATTGCCGATGTACTTGATAATGCGTCGTATGTCCTTCTCGTGCTCCTTAAAGTTTTGACTTTTCGGCAGAGAGTAGAGAGGGTCTCTATGGCAGTTTTTCTCGTAAGAGCTTCCTGTCGCGGCAAGGTCGATGCAGCATGATATAGAGACAATGGCATTAGGTAGTTGGATGGAGGCATTGCGAAGTCTAAGACATATCGATAACAGCACGTTTGCGCCGAAGCTGTCGCCTACCATAATAATCTTTTTATCATTAAGCGCCGTCGAAATGAGATTCACATACGCATAATAACACTCGTCGTGGACAGACGGGTAGACAAGGTCATCGCCCGTCTTATAGTCGACAGAGTAGACTGCGGCGCCGGAAAGCTTGGCAAGCCTCTCCGCTACTTTTCTATACATGCTATTCATGCTTTGAGTATTGCCGCCGCCGTGGAAATGTACTACGGCGTAACGCTCGTTGGGCGCGCTCGGCGATAGGATTTCGAATTTCGTACCGCCGAAATCTTTTACTTCGAAGGAAAATCCTTTGGGCGGCGCGTACTTTTTATTCTTAAATTTTACAGAACGGGATAGCGAAAGATGATTTTTACGATATCTATAAGTATACATTTTTATTATCGCGCCCGTAATTATCGCGCCTAAAGACATCATAATTCCGATAGCCTCTTATTCATATTTTTTACGAGGGGATTCATGATAAAGCCGACAAGCATTCCCGATTTAATATAGCTGTATACTTCGTGATAAAGTCCGTAAAACGCGCATTTTACGTCGCAATATTTGCTCGCTCCGTATTTCTTAACATATGTCTCGCGCAAGTAAAACCGCTTGCCGGTCAGATTATCGAATTGAAACAAGTCGTATTCGCGGTCTGCGTACATGGAATTGAGCGGGTCGATAAAGCCGCTTAATTTATGTCTTTTGTCAATCATAATGTTGCCGATGTTCATGTCGCCGTGTATGAGACACGCGTCGGTTACTTCTTCGGAGAAGATAATATCGAATTTATCCCACGCGGCGCGCATTGCCTTGATTACTTTCTCGGGCAATTCGCCTTGCGAAAACATCTCTTCCGCTTTAAGTAAAATTTGCTCGGCATACGGCTTGTAGAAATCAAGCCAACCGCCGCATGTAGGGCACATAGTATCGCCGAACTTCTCGCTTGTATGGCTATGAATACTGTGCAGAGCGGCAGTTACTTCGTCCGCAAATTGCCTGCGCTTGCGCTCGGATTGCATAAGCAGACACAGAGAAAAAACGGCGTTGCTGCCCTCTACCAATTCCATACCGTAACAATCGACGGGGATATTATTGTCCGCTTTGCGGGAAAAGAGAACGCGCGGAACTTTGACGGGACAATTTTTGCCGAGTAAATCGAGGTCGTATATTTCCTTTTCGAGCATATCGCGCGCTCTTAAGAACTTGACTACGATTTTGCTTCCGTCTTGAAACTTAACTTTATAAGCTCTTCCGAACGAGCCTCCGCCGAGATACTTAACTTGCTTGACAGGTTGTCCCATTTGCTGCCGCGCGATTGTTATGGCGTACTGCTTCGCGGTTTTTTTATCAAGAGCTATCGCTGCGATTCTTTCTACTGTCATTGTTTCCTCCTTATAAAAAAGCGTGTTCCGATGAGAAACACGCCGAAAAACGCATCTCTCGATGTTGCTACACATTCAGCCCAATCAAAGGCGAGAGAATACATTTTTGCCGATAGTATTCCCTTTGAAAGGTTATTCGAATGTGTAGCACAATCAATATATCATATTTTTAAGGAAAATGTAAGCCCTCTGTTAATATTTACAGTCTTCGAGCAAGAATTGTATGCGTTTTTATCCTAAGAGAAACGAAACGCATAAGGAACTTACTTATTCTTGCGTGATTGAATGAATAATTTCTCCCGCTTACTTTGCGGTAAAGAAAGTCTTATACCTATGATTGATGTAGACTTAATTATATATATCAATGGCGGAAAATAAAGGTTTAAGCAGCGGTGCAAGCGGACTTTATAATTTGATTTTGTTTGTTTTCAAAGCGTAAAAATGTTAGAATAGAGAAAATAATCGATAGGACTTAATTATGGATAAGACGAAAATTATCGAATTTATATCCGAGCAAAAGACTGCGTTCATTGCTTCTGTTAACGGGGACGGCTATCCCGTAGTAAGAGCTATGCTCGCGCCGCGTAAAATCGATGGCAACCAAATATATCTGTCCACCAATACGTCGTCGAAAAAAGTCAAACAGTATATTGCGAATAATAAGGCTTGTATATATTTCTATAAGCGCGGCAGGTTTAAATATCAAGGCGCTTGCTTGATGGGCGAGATGGAAGTCTGCACAGACAGCGAAACAAAAGAGATGATTTGGCGTTTTGGCGACAGAATGTTCTATAAGCAAGGCGTAACCGACCCCGACTATTGCGTATTGAAATTCACTTGTAAGAGGGCGGAATATTATTGCGACCTTAAGACGGAGACGATAGAATTCTGAGAGTTAATTTATCTTGCGTAGCTATAATGGGCAATAGCAGTAAATCATAAAAACCACTTTGTATTATTATTTAATAATGTAAGTATTTTTCCGTGCGCGCGGCAATATTTAATATTATATACTTAGTCGTATCATGCGATGAAAAGGATATTGTATGGCGTATGTCATATGCGTTATTAAAGCATGTAGAGATTATTAAGCGGTCATCGCCTGAAATAATATCGATAGCTTTATTATTATTCCTGTGTGACAAGCTAACGGGAAAATAATTGTTCTTATAATTGCAAAGATGTGTCTGAGCATATTAGTACAAGCAATCGACATGCAGTTAGAGCGATATTGTAGCCATTATCTTAGTCAAAGTCGCTTGTTTTAGCGCAGACTGCATTTGGGCGATTATTTCGTTTGAAAATCAGAGGAAATCTTATATTTATCTTATCATAAGATATTCGGAAATCGTATGCTTATGAGCGCTTGCCCATAGATATTTGACTTGATTGCGATAGGCTATTGCTGTATAATAATATTATGTTAAATTACGCGTATCTGAGCAGATATACTTCTCTGGCGCTTGCGGTGAGCGGCGGTAGAGATTCTATGGCTATGTTGCACTGCTTTATTGCGCATTCGCGGCAATTGCCCAAGTTTTACGTAATTAATTTCGAGCACGGTATCAGGGGCGAAGAGTCGCAAGCGGACAGCGATTTTGTCAAGAAATATTGCGAAGCGGCGGGCGTTAGGTGCGAGACGGTATCGCTCGATTGCGTCGCGTTCAGTAAGGAGCGCGGATATACGATAGAGCAGGGCGCGAGGATAATGCGTAGGTCGTATTACGAAGACACCGTACGGCGCAATAAAGCCGACAGAGTGCTTACCGCGCACCATAAAGGCGACAACGCCGAGAGCATAATGATGCATATCGCAAGGGGCAGCGGGCTGAAAGGCATATGCGGTATCCCTATGGACGACGGCGCGGTGCTGCGCCCTATGCTGGACATATCGCGCGAGGAAATCGATAAGTACTGCGCGATAAACGACGTGCCGTACAGAGAGGACTCGAGCAATTCCGACGAAAGTTACGACAGGAACTATATGCGCAATGTCGTCATGCCTCGGCTCAAGCAGAGGTACGAGGGGCTGGAAGATAATCTCGCGGCGTTGGCGAGTAGGGCGAGAGAGGCGGAGGACTTTATCAGGTCGCGCTGCGTTAAAGCCGATATAATAGATTCCGTCGCGAGGCTGAAGATATGCGCGCTCGAGGGCGATAAGATACTCGCGCAGTACTCCGTGATAGACGCGCTCGAAAGACTGGGCATCAGGGTGGATATAACCGCAAGGCATATCGACGATATAATATCATTGAAAGGCAAGGGCAACGGAGCGAGGATAGATCTTCCCCGCGGCTGTTGCGCATGCAAGGCATACGGGGAAGTGCACTTAATGAAAGCGCCGCAGGTAAATTACGAAGAGATACCCTTTAACGTAGGCGAGCATAGATGGGGAGATAAGATACTCCGCGTGTCGGATACGGCATCTCGGGGCGCTTTGAGGATAGACGCAGATAAGTTGCCCGCAGGCGCAATGTGGCGCAAACGACGCGCGGGCGATACCTTCCTGCCTTACGGCGGCGGCAGACGCTCGCTCGGGGACTGGTTCACGGATAAAAAAGTGCCGTCTTACCTACGCGATACACTGCCCGTGCTGGCTTGCGGCAGCGAGGTACTTGCGGTAGCGAGGTATGAGATAAGTCGCGCGCTCGCTGTGGAAGACGGCAGTAAGAGAGTATTGTATATATCGATAGGAGATGTTGATGAGTAACTTATACGACGTAGTGGAGAGAGTCGCGATATCGCGAGAGGAAATAGCGGCTAAGGTAGCGGAACTCGGAGCGAAGATAACGGGCGATTACCGAGGCAAAGAGCTGATACTCGTATGCGTGCTTAAAGGCGCGGTAGTGTTCTTTTCCGACCTGCTGCGGCATATCGATTTGCCCGTTACGGTGGACACTTTCGCGGCTTCGAGCTACGGCAACGGGAGCGAGACGAGCGGCGAGGTTGTAGTAGAGAAAGACCTCAGCATGGATATAAGAGGCAAGCATGTGCTGATAGTCGAAGACATCATCGACAGCGGCTATACCATGCGTAAGACGGTAGATATGTTTAGCTCCCGCAATCCCGCGTCGGTTAAGATATGCGCGTTGCTCGACAAGCCCTCGCGCAGAAAGATTGATATTAAGGGAGATTATATAGCCTTTACGGTAGGCAATGAGTTCTTGGCGGGATACGGACTGGATTATGCGCAGCTGTATAGGAACATGCCCGATATATGCGTGCTTAAGGAGAGCGTATACAGATGAACGAGGAGCTCAGACGCCTCGCGCGGCTATTCCCGCAAGATAAGCCGTTATATGCCGTGGGCGGCTGCGTCCGCGATATGCTTATGGGCAGAGAGGGCGGAGATATCGATATATCGTCCGCGTGCCGTAGCGAAGAGGCGGCGGCTATTGTCAAGAAGGCGGGCATGCGCTACAGCGAGGGGGCTAAACGTCTGGGCACGGTAATCGTTAAAGGAGAGGGGTACTATGAGTATACCGCCTTTCGCGTGGACAGTTATCCCGCTGGCAGCGGCGCGCATACGCCTACAGACGTAAGATTTACCGACGACATATGCGAGGACGCAAGGCGGAGAGACTTTACCGTCAACGCGATGTATTACGATATACGCGGCGATGTAATCGTAGATTTACTCGGCGGTAAGGACGACCTTGAATTGCGTCGGCTTAAGGCGGTGGACGACCCGTATAGGGTGCTTAGCGAGGACGGACTTAGGATAATGCGTCTGTATAGGTTCGTCTCAACGCTCGGCTTTACTGTGGAGCGCGAGACGGAAAAGGCAGCGGCGCAGCTGTCGGACAGGCTAAAGGATATCGCGCCCGAGCGTATCAGAGAAGAACTTATTAAGCTGCTCGGCGGCGACAATGTCGTAACCGCTTTGCAAGGACTGTATGATTGCGGCGCGCTGGGCGTTATATTGCCCGAACTTGCGCTCAACGGCGGCGTTAAGCAGAATGAAAAGTATCACAAGTACGACGTGCTCGAGCACATATTCGTATCTGTCAGCTACGCTCCCAAGCAGGTGAGGCTCGCTGCGCTGCTACATGATATAGGCAAGGGCCATTGCATGCTGCGCGACGGCAATATGTACATGCACGAGGCGGAGAGCGCGCGACTTGCGTTACAGATAATGAATAGGTTGAGATTTCCCAAGAGCGAAATCGAGAGGACTTGCCGCCTGGTGTCCGCGCATATGAAGGACATGAAGGGCAATACACGCGAGAATAAGCTGAGGAAATTCGTGGCGGCTAACAGCGATATAATCGACGACCTCACAGACCTGATCTATGCCGACGCCATGGCAACAGGTTATGACGTCGATAGGGACAAGTGTTACAGAATGCGTCGCATGCGCGACGAAATGATAGCGGAAGGCGTGCCTATGTCGCTGTCGCAACTTGCGGTAAAGGGCGAGGACCTTATGGCAATGGGCTATAGCGGGAGAGAGGTGGGGCAGACGCTGCAACAGCTGCTCGAGCTGTGTATATATAAGGTAAAAAGGAATGACAAGGAAGAATTGCTCGATATGTTGAGAAGGAGAACGGATAGATGAATACCGATACCATACTGTTGATTATTACGATGATTATATCCGCCTGCGCGCTTGCCGTAGGGGCGGTCGCTTTGCTTAGGCGCAGAGGAGCCAAGCCCGTCGACGGACATGAGGGCGGAGAGATAACGGATATCGTCGACAACGCCGTAGACGAAGTAAAGGACGGCATGATAGCTACGGTTAAGGGCAGCGAGGAGATTATCAAGACGGCTATTACGTCCGCGTCGGGTACGCAGGCTAGCGTAATAGGTCAATATATGGGACAGATTACGCAGATAGCCAAGGATACGGAGAAGAATATAACTATCGGATTTGCAAATATCGAGAGGCAGCTGGGCGAGGCTATAGACAAGATGAACGCGTCTGTGGAGAAGCAGCTTGACAATGTGCGCAAGGATACGGGAGAGAAACTTGATAAGATGACCGATAAGATAGAGGTCGAGCTCGACAAGGTTAGGAAGGAGACGGGACAGCAACTGGAAAAAGTGCGAGAGGATAACGAGAAACAGCTCGAGAAGGTGAGGAGCGACAACGAGGTGCAGCTCTCCAAGATGCGCGATACCGTCGACGAGAAACTGTCCAAGACGCTTAACGACAGGCTGACGCAGTCATTCCAGAGCGTGCAGACTTCGCTCGACAACGTCAATAAAGGTCTGGGCGAGATGAGAGAGCTGTCGGTCAATGTGAGAGACATCAACAAGCTGATGAGCGGAGTTAAGACGAGAGGCATATGGGGCGAGCAGGCGCTGGGCGCGCTGCTGCAGGAGTTGCTCGTACCGGAGCAATATTACGAACAGAAGTCTATCAAGAGAGGCTCGAGCGAAAAGGTGGACTTTGCCGTGCGTATGCCGGGCAGCGGCGGCGACGAAGTGTTGTTGCCTATAGACTGCAAGTTCCCTGCCGAGAATTATATCAGACTTACAGATGCCTTGGACGCGGGTAACATTGTCGAGGCGGAAGCTGCGCGTAAGGCGCTCAATGCCGATGTGCTCGCGCAAGGTCGCAGTATCAGAGATAAGTATATTAACGTGCCTTTAACTACCGACTTTGCGATTATGTATCTGCCCAGCGAAGGGCTGTATGCGGAAGTTATACGCAGCAGCGCTACCGTAGACAAGCTCAGGCAGGACTGCAAGGTGACCGTGAGCGGTCCCTCTACAATGACGGCATTGCTCAATAGCTTGCAGATGGGCTTTAGGACGCTTAAGATACAGAAGAACAGTAAAGAAGTTCAAGACGCGTTTGCAAGGTTCGGTCGGGATTTTTCCAAGTTCACGCAGCTTATCGACAAGGCGCAGGAGCAGAATAAAAAAGTATACGATACCCTCGACGACGCAAGGGACAGGAACAGAATGATACAGGAGCGGCTGGATAAAATCAATCGCAACAATCCGAGCGTGGATAGGATAGAGCAAGACGCCGCGGCAGAGCTGATCGGAGATAATTATGAGAGCTGATCTGCATCTGCACAGTAATGCCAGCGACGGCTCTGACAGCCCCGAGAGGATAGTGGATATCGCGTCGGCTAAGGACTTAGACGCTATAGCTATCACAGACCACGATACTTTGGCGGGAGTAGAGCGCGCAATCGAGAGGGGCGGGCAGGTAGGCGTTAAAGTTATCCCCGGCATAGAGTTGTCCGCTTTCTCCAGCTATGAGGTGCATGTGCTTGGATACAATGTGCGCTTGGACGACAACAGACTTTGCGCCAAGCTCGAAGAACTTAAGGAGAAGAGGAAGGAGAGAGCGCTGCGCATTGTAGATAAACTCGAGCAATACAAGATATATTTGGATAGAGAGGAGTTACTCGGCTGCGATTGCGTAGGCAGACCGCATATAGCCGAGCAGCTCATTAAGAAGGGATACGTTAAAGGCGTGCAGGAGGCATTCGACAGATACCTCGGTAAAAACGGTTTGGCGTATATTAAGTCGGATAGACTTACGCCGCTCGGCGCGGTGAAATTGATTAAGGACGCGGGCGGCTCGGCAGTGATAGCTCATCCTCTGATATTTTCGACAAAAGGCGTGATCGAGGACTTGATATCGGGGCTTAAGGGCTACGGCTTGGACGGCATAGAGGCATATTATCCGTCGCATTCCATTTCCGATACTGCTAAATTGGTCGCTATAGCTCGCAAGCATAGGTTAATAACAACAGGCGGCACGGACTACCACGGAAGGATTAGGAATACCGAGATTGGCAGTCTCAATTGGTCGCCCGACGGCTATACAGCGAGCAGATTGAAATTGTAATTAATATGGAAAATGGCGCTGATTACACGGCTGCTTTTCCGTACACTCGGCATGCTGTTTAATAATATTGATATTATATGAAATAAGACAATGTCGTAAAAGTACGAAGCAACTGACTCAGCAAAATACAGCTAAATAATATTAAAAGCATTTGATGCAATAGGCATTTACATTATATATTATAGATAACCTCGATAGACAAGCGGCGCATGAATTAACCTCACGCGCCGCTCATTTTATTCGGTCCGATATTTGTTATTTGATTAGAGCCTTGCCGCCCATATACATGCGCAGGGGCGTAGGGATATTTATGCTGCCGTCTTCGTTGAGATTGTTCTCGAGGAAGGCTATGAGCATGCGGGGAGGAGCAACGACGGTATTGTTGAGCGTGTGAGCGAAATAATTGCCTTCGTCTCCCTTAATCCTTATGCCGAGGCGTCTTGCCTGCGCGTCTCCGAGGTTGGAGCAACTGCCTACTTCGAAGTATTTTTTCTGTCTGGGCGACCATGCCTCTACGTCGAGGCTCTTGACCTTTAAGTCCGCCAAATCGCCCGAGCAGCACTCGAGCGTCCTTACGGGGATATCGAGCGAGCGGAAGAAGTCTACGGTATTGTTATACAGTTTTACAAACCAGTCCGCGCTCTCTTCGGGCTTGCATATCACTATCATCTCTTGCTTCTCGAATTGATGTATGCGATACACGCCGCGCTCTTCTATGCCGTGTGCGCCCACTTCCTTGCGGAAGCAAGGCGAGTAGCTGGTGAGTGTCTGCGGGAGCTTATCCTCGGATAGGATGGTGTCTGCGAACCTGCCTATCATGCTGTGCTCGGACGTGCCGATGAGATACAGGTCCTCGCCCTCTATCTTATACATCATGTTCTCCATCTCGGCAAAGCTCATCACGCCCGTAACTACCGACGAGCGAATCATGAAGGGAGGTATGCAGTAGGTGAAACCTCTGTCTATCATGAAGTCGCGTGCATAGGAGAGTATAGCGGAGTGAAGCCTTGCGATATCGCCCGTGAGGTAATAGAAGCCGTTGCCGCTCGTCTTGCGCGCGCTGTCGAGGTCTATGCCTTGCAGGCGCTCCATGATGTCCACGTGGTATGGTATCTCATAATCGGGGACCTTGGGCTCGCCGAATCTCGCCACTTCCACATTCTCAGAGTCGTCCTTGCCTATGGGCACGCTGTCGTCGATGATGTTGGGGATGACGAGCATGCGCTTTCTAATCTCGCTCTGCAACTCGCCCTCTTTTACTTCAAGGTCCGCAAGCTCCTGCGCCATAGCCGCTACCTGACGCTTTGCCTCTTCCGCGCCTGACTTGTCGCCTTTAGCCATCATGCCGCCTATCTGCTTGCTGATGACGTTGCGCTGCGAGCGCAGATAGTCGCCGCGGGTCTTGGCGTCGCGGAACTGCTTATCCAGCTCTATAACTTCGTCTACGAGCACTAACTTCTCGTCTTGAAACTTCTTTTTTATATTGTCCTTAACAGCTTGAGGATTATTCCTTACGAATTTGATATCCAGCATTGTTTATCTCCTTATTTAGCTACTATATTGACCAATCTCTTGGGTATTACCACCACTTTGAGCACATTCATTCCCTGCAGCGCGCTTATTACGGCGTCATTCGACAGCGCAATGCTTTCTATTGCCTTTGCGTCCGCGTCGGAGGGCACTACAATCTTGCACTTGATACGGCTGTTGACCTGCACGGCAAGCTCGTACTCGTCCTTGACGAGCGCGCTCTCGTCGCATACGGGGAATGCGCGTCTGTATACCGGATAAGCGCCGCCGAGCATACTGTTAAACTCTTCGGCTATGTGAGGTATGAAAGGCGCAGACAGCAATACGAGCTTTTCGATGCAGTCTTTGAATACAAATAGATTCTTGTCGCCGCTCTCGCCGTCGTACTTATACAGCGCGTTGACGAATTCCATAATTCTTGCAACCGCGGTATTGAAGGAGAAATTCTCCATATCCTCTGTGACGCGCTTGATAGTATAATTACAAGTGTAGAGGAGCTCTTTCTCCGCCTTGCCGCGAGCGGTGTCTTTGGGCGAGGAAATTTCCTTGGCTTTTACTACCAGTCGCTCCACGCGCTCTAAGAATTTAACAATGCTCTCTATTCCCGAGCTGTTCCAAGGTCCGCCGTCTTTATATGAGAAGCCGAACATAAGATACAGTCTGAACGCGTCGGAGCCGTACTTTGAGATATACTCGTCGGGCGAGACCACGTTGCCCCTCGACTTGGACATCTTATATCCGTCGGGACCGAGGATAGTGCCTTGGTGCACGAGGGACGTGAACGGCTCGTCGAACTTGAGATAGCCCAAATCGCGCAGCGCCTTGGTGAAAAATCTTGCGTACAGCAAGTGCATGCACGCGTGTTCCGCTCCGCCGATGTATTTATCTACGGGCAGCATCGCGTTGATGATGTCGGGATCGAACGCCGCCTTGTCGTTGTGCGCGTCGGGATAGCGCAGATAGTACCAGGACGAACATACGAATGTGTCGAGCGTGTCGGGGTCGCGTCTTGCGTCGCCGCCGCACTTGGGACACTTGCAATTCATGAACTCCTCGCTCTTGAGCAGAGGAGACGCTCCGTCGGGCGCAAAGTCCACGTCGTAAGGCAGCTTGACGGGCAGGTCGCTCTCGTCTACCGCAACCTCGCCGCAGTGAGGACAATGCACTATAGGTATGGGGCAGCCCCAATATCTCTGTCTCGATATCAGCCAGTCGCGCAGTCTGTAATTGGTCTTGAGTTCTCCCGCGCCCTTGCTCTCCAGCCATTTGATAACCGCGACTCTGCCTTCTTCCGACGTCATGCCGTCGAACTGCGCGCTGTTGACCATTACGCCGTAATCGCAGTAGGGCAGATCGTCGGGGGAGCCGTCCTTGCTCTTGATGACGCGCTTAATGTTTAAGTTGAATTTTTTTGCGAATTCGTAATCGCGCTCGTCGTGCGACGCCACGCCCATTACCGCGCCCGTGCCGTACGAGTATATAACGTAATCGCCTATCCATACGGGCACTCTTTCGCCGTTGACGGGGTTGATGCAGTATGCGCCGGTGAAAGCTCCCGTCTTTTCTCTGCTCGAGCTCATTCTGTCTATCTCGGACACCTTGGCGCACGCGGACTTATATTCCTCGACGGCTTGCTTGCAGTCGGGGGTAGTGATTTTATCTACCAAAGGATGCTCGGGCGCAAGTATTACGTAAGATATACCGAAAGCCGTATCAGCCCTTGTGGTGAATACTCTGAACTTGTCGCCGCTCTCGCAGGTGAATTCTATCTCGCCGCCCACGCTCTTGCCTATCCAGTTGCGTTGCATTGCCTTGGTCTTTTCGGGCCAGTCGAGTTTGTCCAGATCGCTTAGCAATTCGTCCGCGTAAGCCGTAATCTTAAAGAACCATTGCGTAAGATTCTTCCTTACCACGGGCGAGCCGCACCTGTCGCATGTGCCGTCGTCTTTAACCTGCTCGTTGGCGAGCACGGTGTTGCAAGATGTGCACCAGTTGACGGGCGCTTCCTTGCGGTAGGCAAGTCCTGCCTTATACAGCTGTAAGAATATCCATTGAGTCCACTTGTAGTAGTCGGGCATGCAGGTCTTGACCTCGTAGTCCCAATCGAACATGCCGCCCATCTCCTGTAGCTGCCTTTCCATGGTGGCGATATTCTTGATTGTAGAGTCTTCGGGATGGATGCCCGTCTTAATGGCGTAATTCTCCGCAGGCAGACCGAATGCGTCGAAGCCCATCGGCTCGAATACTTCGTAGCCCTGCATGCTCTTAAAGCGCGCATAGCTGTCGGACGGTCCGAAATTATACCAATGTCCTACATGGAGTTTAGCTCCCGAAGGGTATGAGAACATCTCAAGTACGTACTTCTTTCTGTCGATTTTGCTCTTGTCGAAGGAGTATGCTTTGTCCTCCGCCCACTTTTTCCGCCATTTCTTTTCAATGTCTAAAAAGTTCATTTACAGCTCCGATAATTAAATTATATCAATTATATATCTATATAGAGCGGCGTGTCAAACTTTTACGGCAAAGGCATGGGTATAAACGCGCTTTTATTGCCAATAAGCGATGGCGTATGCTATAATTTGCTTATGTATGACGCGATAATTATAGGAGGCGGCGCGGCGGGTATCGTATGCGCGCTGCAATGCGCCGCGGCGGGTAAAAGTACGCTGCTGATAGAAGCCGGCGAGCGCATGGGCAGGAAGATACTTGCCAGCGGCAACGGCAGGTGTAATCTGTCCAATACGGCGGTCGGCGCGGATAAGTACAACGCGCCCGAATTCGTCGCGCCCGTAATCGAGAGATACGGCTGCAATCAGATTATCGATTACTTCGAGTCGTTGGGGTTGCTGTGCCGCATAGATTCGCAGGGACGCGTATATCCCCACAGCATGAGCGCGGGGAGCGTGCTCAATGTGCTTAACGACGCGCTTAAGGACAGCGGTTGCTCGATTGCGCTTGGGGAGAAGGTCGCGGATATACGACGCATAGACGGGGGATACCGCGTAGCCGCGGGCGAGCAAGAGTATCGCGCCCGCTCGATAGTACTAGCTTGCGGAGGAGCCGCGGGCGGAGGCGTGGAATCTTACTCTATAGTCAAGGAGCTTGGCATCGGCGTCAGCCGCTTAAAGCCCTCGCTCAGCTATATCAAGACGCCTTTGTTTAAGGGCTTAAGAGGCGTTAAAGCCAAGATGAGCGCAAAGGTGATATGCGGCGATATCGTAAAGGATTGCGATGGGGAGATACTGTTCCGCGACGACGGCATATCGGGCATAGCGTCGCTGTGGATGTCTACATTCCTTGCAAGATACGGCGGCGGTAAGATAGAGATTGACTTTGCCCCTCGATACTCCATGGAGAGATTGTTGCAGGTGTACGGCGGCAAGCGCGCCGACAGCTTGAGAGGTCTGTTACATAGGGCGCTGTGCGACAGTCTCGCATCGCAGTGCGGCAGCAATAAGGCGGACGACGTGCTTAAGCTCGTCAAGAAATGCTCGTTCACTCCTACGGGACTGGGCGAAATGAGGGACGCGCAGGTGACATGCGGCGGACTGGCGCTCGAGCATTGGGATAGGGAGAGTTTGCAATCCGTAAGCTATCCTCGCCTGTACTGCATAGGAGAGATGCTCGATATAGACGGAGAGTGCGGCGGATACAATCTGCATTGGGCGTGGGCGTCCGCGCTTGCCGTGGCCGAGGAGATAACCCGTGATTAAGATAAGCGGTCTGCGCTGCGGTATAGACGGTGGCGAGGATATTGTTCGGATAGCGGCTAAGAGCCTCAATATGAGCGTGTCGGATATAGCCGATACGCGTATATTGCGTAGGTCTCTCGATTGCAGACGCAAGGGCGATATTCACTACGCTTTGACGCTGGGCGTGACGGTTAAAGGCGACGAGAAGAGGGCGTTAAGACTCAGTAAAAATGCAAAAGCCGAGATATTCGAGCCTCCCATAGGCGGAATATCCGAGTATCTCGCGTCTGCGGGACTTGGCGGCAAGAGCGGCTCCGCTGTTATAGTGGGCAGCGGTCCCGCGGGACTTATGTGCGCGCTCACTCTCGCTAAGTCGGGCGTCAAGCCGACAGTAATCGAGCGCGGCGATAGAGTGCAAGAGCGAGTCAAGATTGTAAGCGATTTCTTTGCCGGCGCCGATCTGGACGAGGAGTGCAACGTGCAGTTCGGCGAAGGCGGCGCGGGTACTTTCTCAGACGGTAAATTAAACAGCGGCGTGGGCGGCGAGTACGCCTTACTTGCTTTGAGAGAGCTTGCCTCTCATGGCGGCGGGCATGAATTGCTATACGAGAGCAAGCCGCATATCGGCACGGATATTTTGCCGCGGGTGGTATCTCTTATCAGAGACGAGATTATATCGCTGGGCGGAGAATTTATCTACAATACGAAAGTGGACGGCATACGCGCAGAGGGCGGTAAGTTGCGCTCTGTCATTCTCAAGGGGCGGCATGGCGGCGTAATAGATTGCGATACGGCGGTGTTTGCCGTAGGGCACAGCGCTCGCGATACTTACGAGATGCTTTTGAGCGAGGGCGTGCTCATGTGTCCAAAGCCGTTTGCGATAGGTCTGCGCATAGAGCACAGACAGAGCGATATCGACATGGCTCAGTACGGCAGGGCAAGGGGAGGCTTGCCCGCGGCTGATTATAAGCTGTCGGCGGACATCGACGGCAGAGGGTGCTATACTTTCTGCATGTGCCCGGGCGGAGAAGTGGTGGCGGCTGCAAGCGAGAGATTGGGCTGCGTGGTCAACGGCATGAGCAACAGCAGGAGAGACGGCGTCAATGCCAACAGCGCCGTGCTCGCTTCCGTGACGCCGCGCGACTTCGGCGACAAGGTGATGGACGGCGTAGAGTTCCAGCGCAGATACGAGAGAGCGGCGTACGAGCTGTCGTGCGGATATAAGCCTCCAGTGCAGAGACTGGAGGACTTCAAGGCGCATAGAGCGGGCGGAGTAGGCGACGTGTCACCGTCTTGCCGCAAGGGGTATGTCCTGTCCGACCTCAACGAATGTCTGCCCGTTTACGTGTCTCGGTCCATCGTCAAGGCTATAGACGTCTTTGCTAAGAAAATAAATGTATTCAATCATGCGGACAGTATGCTGAGCGGAGTGGAGACGCGCACGAGCGCGCCGCTGAGGATACTCAGAGACGACGACGGACACAGCAGTATCAGAGGTATCATGCCTTGCGGAGAGGGCGCGGGCTATGCGGGAGGCATAACGTCCGCCGCAGCCGACGGCATAAGGATAGCTGTCAAGATACTTAGCGCATTGTGAGCGGAAATCAAGCAGACGCGTATATAAGTATACCTGCGGCTATCAGTTGAAATAATGCGGCGAGTATGCTATACTGATTTAAGCTAATAATAAATTATAGCTATAATTATATTTGATAAGCGAGTTGAAATATGGCAGAGCATAACAGTGAAACCAACGTAAATACCTCTCCGAGTCGTAATAAGAAGGTTACGCTCATAGTATTGGTCGCGGTATTGGTAGTAGCGATAATCGCTACGGCTATAGCCCTAATTGTCAAGGCGGACTTTTCGCCGTCGGTAAAGCAAGTGGGCGCATATACCTTGTCTATATCCAAAGGCAAAGCTACAGTTACTAAGTATACCGGCACGGATAAAGAGTTGGAGATACCCGACAAAATAGACGGCAAGAGAGTGGTAGGCATAGGCGCTGGCGCTTTCAAAGATAATAAGACGCTCAACACCGTAATCATCAAGAGCACCGCGGCTGATTTCTCTTTGGCTTCGGAAGCTTTCTATAATGTAAGCAATCTCAACGAGATAACCCTGCCCGACGGGTTGAAGGCTATACCCGATCACGCTTTCAGCGGTTGCACCTCGCTCACGACCGTGACGATGGGCAATAATGTTGCGAGCATAGGTTCGTACGCTTTTTCCGAGTGCACGAGATTGCAAAAGGTATATATTTCGGAGAGCTCTGGCGGCAACGGCAGAAAGAACGGCGTATACGACATCACGCTCCCCGCTTCGCTCGAGAGTATAGACAGCTATGCTTTCTACAAGGCAATCACCTCGACGTCCGCTTCGGTGCAGTGCTCGGAGAGCCTTAAGACTATAGGCAATAACGCCTTCGACGGCGCGTCGTGGATTACCAGTTTCGACTATGTCGGCGACGCTTGCGCGCTCGAGAGTATAGGCGACAGCGCCTTTTACGGCTGCAGCAGATTGAGATTCAGCACGAGGTCCGTGCCGTCCAATCCCGCGGTGACGCTCGGCGCGGCGTCCAACGTATTGCTGCGCGCATTGGAGAAGGAAACGCTCACCTCTATCGGCGCTAAAGCTTACAAGGATTGCAACTATACTTCGTACAAAATCACTTTGAAGATAAAGGAATCGCTCGAGAGTATCGGCGAATACGCTTTCCAAAACTGTGTTGCCATTCAGAATATAGAATTCCTCGATAGCAAGCCCACGCTCGGCACAGGAGCTTTCTACAACTGCTCGTCGCTGAAGAAAGTGAGTTATAAGTCCTCTATCTCTTCCGATACGGAGCAGTATGAGGATAGCAAAGAGACGTCTTTACACCCCGATATAACTTCTATTCCGTCGTTGCTCTTTTACGGCTGCGACGAGTTGGACGGCTTTATAATAGGCACTCAGATCAAGACTATCGGTAACGGCGCATTTGCAGGCTGTAGGAAGAGCAGCGCTGTTACGATATACGGCGCCGAGGAAGATGCCAACGGCAACAAGATAGGCGAGAATTTCGCTCTCTACAATCCCGGCAAGTATTACAAGCTGTCCGGCACGTCGTATACGGAGTACAGCCATTACTTCCTTACCAATACCGACCTCGACAATATTACAGTGTACGCTTATATCGGCGACTTCGACGAGGATTGCTATACCGTGCGCGGCAACGATAAAACATTGGGCAAGTTCTCTTATGTAGACGGAAGAGTTAAGACTATAGCCGATTATGCTTTCGGCAATGCCAAATTCCGTTCGATCATCATAAAGGACAGCGTTACTACGCTGGGCGCCAATGTGTTTAACGGCTGCAAGGTTAAGAACTTCTTAATATATTTCTTGAGCTCAAGTAGCGATTATTACAATACCATGCTTGCGGGCAATATGAGCGCGGAGTTTATGAGCGGTATCGAAGAGAATGTGGAGCTGTGCATAATGGTGCCTCAGAGCACGTCAGCCGATATATTGGAATCGCTCAGGACGTATTTCGGCGATAAAGTTGAGATAGCTTATTGGGGTGTCAATCCGTATTAATTTTAATAGTATATAGACTGTATATGATTAATCCGAGCCTATTCGGCTCGGATTTTTACTGTTAAATCGGTTATATACGTTGCGGTATAAGCGGCGCTTACCATTATATTATAGTAAATCTTGCTTAATCTAATTATGTTTATAGCTTATTGTGCCTTGCTTATTGGATAGCGCTTGATGCAATCTGCGTCGATGTCGAAACGCCCGCAAGCGAATTTACTATGTTGCGCAGTCATCTATATTTATAATGTTTAAGCGGCGATATTGCTGTTTAGCCACATCGCCGCTATATTGTTACTCTTTGGAGCGCAGGTTGCCTATTACCTTGCACAGTCCCTTGAATTTGTGTCCGTTCATCATCATGAGCACGCCTTGCGCCATCTTCTCGTTGAACATACCTTGAGAGGAGAAGGACAGCGCTCTGATAGGAGATGTCTTCATAACTTCGTATATCATCAGATAGTTAGGGTCGTCTTTCTCCGCGTGCATGCCAAGTCGAGTAAAGGGCTTAGCCATACGCAATACGAAGCGCGCAAGTCCGCTGGTGGCTGCCATATCGCCTATAGAGTCGTCGGCGGTAAAATTGCCCTGCGTGGGGATACTCGGCTCGGGAGTTATGGGGCGGCCGAGCAGCAGAGTGAAGTCCTCGTCGCTTATCGGCTCGTTGCTCGGCGCCTTGTGCCAACTGCCGTATTCGGGGATAGGGTAGTCGGCGGCGTTGACGGCGATCTCCGCGGTAAGAGGTAGGTCGTCGCTGCAACCGCCTACGCGTATAGTGAACTTGCCGCTGTGAGCGCGCCATGCGTTGTCAATAATGTTGTAGTACTCGAAGGAGCGCGCGGGCAATTTGACGGTGACATCTGCGCTCTCGCCCGCCTTAATAGCCGTCTTGGCAAATCCTTTAAGCTCTATATAAGGGCGGTATACGGGGCTGTCCTCCGCGGAGATATAGACCTGTGAGATTTCCTCGCCGTCTCTGTCTCCGACGTTGGTCACCTTGAATGTAACCTCTATATCCTCGCCCTCGTTTATTGCGGTCTTACTTACTGCGATGTCGGAATACTCGTAGCGGGTATAAGACAGTCCGTAACCGAAGGGGAAGAGTACGGGGACGTGCGATGTAGAAAAGTATCTGTATCCCACATATAAGCCCTCGCGATACTCTACAGTATAGCGCTTGCCGGGGAAGTACTTTGCAGAAGGGATATCCTCGTACTTAATGGGATATGTCTCGGCTGTCTTGCCGCAAGGATTGGCGTAGCCGTACAGCAGCCGCATGCATGCCTTGCCCGACGCCTGTCCGCTCAAGCCCATATGCAATATGGCGGCTGCTTTATCCGCCCAAGGCATTGCGACCACGCTTCCCGCGCTGAGCACGACTACTGTATTGGCGTTGACTTCGCATATGCGGCGGATGAGTTCGTCCTGCTCGGGCGGCAGGTTTATACTTGCGCGGTCGAAGCCTTCCGCCTCATACTTGGGCGTCAAGCCCGCCATGATAACTACCTTGTCGTACTTCTTGGCAAGCTCGCACGCTTCGTCCGCAAGTTTCTCCGCGTTGGCTTTGCCCTTGATGTCATAGCCCGACTCGTAGGCGTAGCGTATGCCTTCTTCTTGCATAGCGTCTATTAACGATGTAACTTTGTGCGCGTTGATGAACGAAGAGCCCGCGCCTTGATAGCGAGGCTTGACGGCAAGCTGTCCGACTATCAATACCTTTTCGTCTTTACTGAAAGGCAGTATGGAATTGTTCTTGAGCAATACTGCGCATTTTTCCGCAAGGCGCGCCGATACGGCGTCGTGCTCTGCGATGTCGTAGCCCTCTGTCGCGGGGACTTTGGACAATGCGAGATCTATTACCCTGTCCGCTATTACGTCCAATACCTTCTCGTCCAGCCTGCCTTCCTTGACGGCTTTAACCAATTTTCTGTTGTTCATGCCGCCGCTGGAGGGCATCTCTACATCGAGCCCCGCAGCCGCGCCCAGCACTCTGTCGTTGACCGCGCCCCAATCGGACATCACCAGTCCGTCGAAGCCCCATTCATCGCGCAATATCTTGTTGAGCAGCCTGTCGTCTTCGGATGCGTATACCCCGTTGATCTTGTTGTAAGCGCACATAACCGTCGCGGGAGCGGACTCCTTAATTGCTATTTCAAATGCCCTTAAGTATATCTCCCTCAGCGTGCGCTCGTCTATTTCGCTGCTTATGCTCATGCGGTTGTATTCTTGATTGTTGGCGGCAAAGTGCTTTACGCACGCCTTGGCGCCCGTGGACTGTATACCCTTAATCAGTCCCGATGCCATTTTACCCGCAAGTATGGGGTCTTCGGAGAAGTATTCAAAATTCCTGCCGCACAGGGGGTTGCGCTTGATGTTGATACCGGGACCGAGCACCACGTCTACGCTCTCGGCTACTGCCTCTTCGCCGAGAGTGCGTCCGAGTTCTTCGGTGAGACTTACGTCCCATGACGATGCCGTCGAGGTCGCCAAAGGGAAGCATGTGGCGTCTATCGATTGCGATACCGTCATGTTCTTCTCGGTCTGTTTCCTGAGACCGTGCGGTCCGTCCGAAACCATCACTTCAGGCACGCCCAAGCGTTCGATATCCTTAAAGTGCCACATATCCGTGCCCGAGCACAGAGATGCCTTTTCTTCAAGAGTCAATTGACTGACTATTTCGGGATGTTTCATAATTTTCCTCACATATCAAATGTTAATATTATTGTAACATTATAATTACAGCGCGTCAATATCAAAACTTTGCGCCGAGAAATAAAAAGACAAATATTTTTCGTTAAATTGCTCTGTCGGAAAGTATAAGCCACAAGACGAATTATAGCGACCGATACGGATTATATCGCGCTTATATCGATAAATTAATACAAATATATATCGACGTCGTCAATATTGTATATTTTGCGCACTTCACAGGGGTGTAGAATGAGTATGCGGTCAATCTTGTATGCGTATATCGTATGTATAGCGTCTTATACTCGTATGATATATTAAAGCTATATTCGGTTAACCGACGCTATTGTATCTGGAGGCAGAGTATGATGCGTATCGACTTCGGCACAAGGCAATGCGAGCCCATCAACGCCCGCGCAGAGATGTGCGCGGGCGATAAGATATTCTTAGACAGCGTGGTGAGGAGGGCAAAGCTCGTCATGCAGGACATGTTTATCTTATCGGACAGATATAAGGAGCTCATACCGTCCGATACGCTTGGCGGCATTTACTCGGTGACGGTGCTGCTCGAGGATATCAGGGACTCGCTTTTGCTGGGGAGCGCGACTTGTAAAGAGGTAGTAAATAGATAAAAAAATAGGGAGCATTACGCTCCCTTGATTATTTATAATAGTGAAATCAGATAATCTTCTTGTAGCCGAGCAACTCGTCGGTGGTGATATCGAATATATCCGCGAGCTTGCACAGCGTCTGCAATGAGGGCTCCGAAGTGCCGTTTTCGTAATGCGATACAGTTCTTTGAGAAACTCCCAGACTGTCTGCGAGCATCATTTGAGATATTTTTTTCTGTTTTCTGAACATTCTCAGGTTTTTTGCAAAATTCATATACGTATCTCCCTGTCAGTTATTATAGCATAACTTAAGTAAAATTTCAATATCTTTTTTCATATCGATTTATTGCCGCCCGATATCGATTATATACATCGCAATATATCTTGAGCGCGTATTGTCATGTTTTAACGCGGGTAAGAGGCGTATCTCTCATTTTAATATAAAAAAATTCATTTCAAAACGGATATGCGCGCGGATTTTTATATCGGTAAGATAGCGCGCACGATTGCGTCGAATACTTATTATATAAAGATAAATAATATATAGACGGTAAAGTAGTTGAAAAGGCTGCGCTTTTCCGTTATAATATATACGTATACATAAAGGATACAATTCGCCATCGGGTGGAAATATATGAATAAAAAGAGAATTACAGCTATTATATTGATAATATGCGCGGTCTTGACGATAGTCGCCGCGGTTGCCGCATGTAATGGCGCCAAGCAGCTTGACGAGCCTAAAGGCTTTACTTTGGATAAGGACAACGACGCTCTCGTGTGGGACGCGGTCGAGAATGCTTACAGCTATGCAGTATATTACACCATAGGACGCGACGGCGAGCGCAGAGGCAATCAGATAGTCAAGGAGCCGAAAGTCTCTTTATCGGGCATAGTCGAGCAGGGCGAATATATTATATATGTTCAGGCGCTTGCGGAAAACGACGAATTTAAGGACAGCAAGATATCCGAGTACGTATATAAAAGGGGCAACAATATCGCAACTCCAACAGGCGGCAAAGTAGAGGTTAAGCAGAAAGAGGGCGGTAAATACCTCTCCGTGACATGGAATGCCGTATCCAACGCGGCGTCTTATACCGTAACCGTGCGCTCCAAGACGGGCGATAAGGAGCTGGTTTCGCTTAATGTCGAGGGCGCGGCTTGCGAGCTTACTGAGTTCGAGGACAAGGATTCGTCCAACAACGTTCAGATTAAGAAGTTCGCCGAGACGCCCGACCTCTATTACATTACAGTGCGCGCGAATTCTTCTTCCGACGAATATATGAATTCCGCCCGTTATACCTTTGAGTACGTGGTCAAGGGCACTCTCAACACGCCTTACATCACTAAGCTGGAGATATCGGGAGAAAACTCCAAGAGGATAAGATGGGACGGCAACACCAACTCCCAAGGCGTCACCGTAGAGGCTTGGCGCATAGGAGATGGCGAGACTAAGGAGAGCGTACTCGAAAAGGCGCAGAATAATACCTTCGACAAGGAGACGGAGGGTAACTATTATTCTTATACTCCGTCGTCTAAGACAGCTACCACATGCCAGATATCTTCTTTGAATATTGCTAAGCCGGGCGAGTATGTGCTCACCGTCACCGCGAAGGGCGATGAGAGCGGTATATACGACACCGTGGGACCCGTATCCGGAGACGCGGGAGATATATATACTGTAAGAAGGCTGTCCGACGTCATACAGGCGGCTTCCGCAGTCATACCTCAAGGCAGCGATGTATATGCTCATCTCGATTATAAGAACGGAGCCAACAGACTGTACGACGCGGTTAAGATATATGTAAGCAAGAGCTATCTCGAGATAGCCGATACCTTTAAGATAGTGCTGACTTCTTACAATGTGACTTCGTCCAATTCCATCAATGACATAAGCGTCAATATCAATGTTAAGCCGGAAGAATCCGAAGAGGGCGAGCAGACGAGAACCGGCGAGAAGAAGTACACAGTGTCGGATACCTACAACGGTTCGGAGATAGCCGAAAGCGGCGAATATATCGTAATCACCTACGATATTGACAAGATATTCCATGCCGAAGAAGACGGAGAGATTGTCCATAAGCAATCTATGGACAGCGCCAAGTCGGCATACGGAAGGTATTTCAATGTGTCTGTGCAGGCAAGCAACGGTAAGACCGATTCGGGACAAAAGACCGCATATATCGCAGGCGGCTCTAAGACAATGGACAATTACTATCTGTCTTACTGCGAGCCCGAAACGGACGAGCAAGGCAGATATGTGATAGACACCGCTTACGTTAAGGACGGCGATGTAGATACGGCGCAGATTAAGACCTTTGCATTTGCCAAGCTCATGTATATCCAAGCGCTTATGCTCAAGAACGATAATTGCAGCGGTAAGACTTTCGTAATAGCGGAGAATATCGACGCGAGCGGCAACGCTTGGCTCTCTCTCGAGGGCTTTGCGGGCTCTATCGTGAGCGGCACCGCCAAGTATACCGCGCCCGACGGAACTACGAGCGAGACGGAAGGAAATTATTATATAAGGAATCTTGTCGTCAAGAACAGCGGCGCAATAGAATACTCTAAGAAGGAAGAGGACGCTACGACTATCAAGAGCTTCGGCAAGCAATACGGGCTCTTCGCATCGATTAACGAGACGGGCTCTATTGTCGGAGTCGGCTTCATTAATATACAGCTTACCGACAGCGAGTATAAGTTCACATATAAGGTAGAGGAGAACGATAAGGAAGTCGATAAGACGGATTATCTCTACACCGATTATACGGGAGCGCTCGCAGGTATCAATAAGGGCAGGATCGAGGACGTATATGTCAGCGGCGAGATTAAGTCGCACAATTATGTCGGAGGCGTAACAGGCAGCAATGTATCGGGCGCAACGCTACGCGCGGTAGAGTGCTCTGTCAAGATTACTGCCGAGCATAAAGATGAGAATGTCAACGCGGCTGTAGGCGGACTGGTTGCTGTCAATGCGGGCGATATATTCGCATCGTCTGCTTTGGGCGAAGTATCAGTCGAGTCCGACTTCGAGAGCAGCAGCGATAAGTATCTCGCGGTAGGAGGCTTACTCGGCATTAATGCCACTTCCGGCAGGGTCGAGAGCAGCTATGCGGAGTGCGACGTCAAGACTGTATCCGCAAGAGTTAACTATACGGGCGGCTTCGTGGGCTTTAACGAGGCGGGCGCAAGAGTAGTATCTTGCTATGCGGGCGCCAAGCATTCGGGCAATATCGCAGGCAGCGGCAACGCGGTCAGAGGTTTCGCGGCAGGCGGATTCGCAGGTAAGAACAGCGGCAGCATCAATACCGCATACTCCGTTGCGAGAGTGTCGGGCGATATGAGCGACGGCACGGGCGGCTTTGCCGGTATTAACGACGGTACTATTGATTACGCTTATGCCGCGGGCAGGACGCTTAGAGGCGGCGTGGAGCTTAACGGAGATAAGTCTATGTTCGCAGGCAGCGGAACAATGGGACTTACCGATTGCTTTGTACAGAGATATATTTCCGATTTGAGCACGGTCAACAACGCTTTACTCAAGGAGCACGGCATGTCCAATGCCGACGGATATAATACCTATGTTCTCGACGGGGTGCTGTATCCCAACGTGAGAGAGGCTAAGGTCAACAGGAACGGAATATGCGACGCCAAGGCAATTGCCGCAGTGAACGATTCCGTCGCTACGGCGCTGTATACCTCTCCCGATTTCAATCTCGAAGGATATACTCTCGATGTTAAGATAAGCGGGGGTATGTCGAGCTTCAGCATGTCGGGCACCGTATTGCTCAAGTATCAGCTTGTTAAGGACGGAGCGATTATGTCGTCGTCTACAATAGTAATTACTGTAAGCTAGAAACGCATTAGTTGAGAATGCTGCATTGGAAGTGGGGCGCGGCTTGTCTGCGTCCCATTTTCGTTTTATAAGCTTTATGTCTGCTTTATAGTGACAGCATACTTTAATATTGTCATGAGCGCGTGTGTATTATAAATATATAATAAGCTAACGCATTTTTTGTATTCGCCTACCTATTTTTAGCAATAACTAATCTTCGAAATGTGTTACTTTATAAAGCTGCTTTTTCGGATGTATATCATCAATATGTATAAGCTGCGGGCAACGCGATGTCGGATAAATATTTCCAATTCGATTGCAAGCTGTTTACAGTTTTATTCATGAGATGCTGCATTGCATCGCTTGTGCGACAATCTTTATATTCTCTATATCAAGCAGCCTTTATATTAATAGTTAAGCGTGTCGCTATTATAGCAATAGGCTCTTTTACGGACATAAAAGCTGTCTTTTAGACAATATTTAAGCCGCAGATTTTCTATTTGGATATGCATCGAACGATCAATGTCGTAAAATCGAAATTCTTGTAAAAAATCATTATTCAAATACTTGACAGTTAATGAGCGTAATTATATAATTTGTTTACTATTACTAAACCAAGTGTTTATTAAAATCAAACTAATATCGGATTGGATTAGTATAAGTAAACAAGAGGTCAAGTATGGATATAGGCGAGAAAATCAAATTGCTCCGATACAGATGCGGTCTTACGCAAGAGGAGCTTGCGGATAGGTGCGAACTTACCAAAGGTTACATATCGCAGCTCGAGAATGATGTCACATCCCCGTCGATAGCTACGCTGATGGATATATTGGCGGCTTTGGGGAGCGACCTTAAGCAGTTTTTCAGCGAGGAAGTGGAGGAGCAAGCGGTCTTTTCTTCCGGCGACTATTTCGTCAAGAAGAATTCCGGGCAGACGATCGTGTGGCTCGTGCCCAATTCTCAAAAGAACGAGATGGAGCCCATCCTTACCGAGCTTAAGCCGGGCGTGGCTACCATGCAGGATATGCCGCACGAGGGCGAGGAGTTCGGCTACGTACTGTCGGGAGAGGTGAGACTGCATCTCGGTAAAAAGACGTACGACGTGCCCAAGGGCAGCAGTTTTTATTTCACAGCGTCAAAAATTCATTATTTGACCAATGAGGGCAAGACCACGGCTAAGGTGCTGTGGGTGTCTGCGCCTCCCACTTTCTGATATCGGAGACAGATATGAATTCAATCATAGAACTTAAGCAACTCACCAAGAGGTTCGGCGATAAGACGGTCGTCGACAATGTCAATTTGACCATTAAAAAGGGCGACTTCGTCACCTTGCTGGGACCGAGCGGCTGCGGCAAGACTACCACTTTGCGCATGATAGCGGGACTCGATTATCCCACCGAGGGCGAAGTGTTGTTCAACGGCAGCGATATGGCGGGACTGCCTCCGCACAAGAGACCCGTCAATACGGTCTTTCAGAAGTACGCGCTCTTTCCCCATCTCAATGTGTTCGAGAATATCGCGTTCGGACTGCGTCTTAAGACTGTCGAGGTAGAGGCGGCGGACAGAAAGGGCGTAGCTTATATGAAGAAAATCAAGCTCAGCGATATGCCCGTAGAGCAGACTTATACGGACAGAAAGGGTAACGCAAAGGTCAAGACCGTCAAGTTTAAGAATCAATATAAGATAGAGGAATACGTAGATAAAAAGGGTAGAGCCAAGAAGCGCAAGGTATGGCTGTACGACAAGTATATCACCGACAAGGTCAAGCGCGCGCTCAAGATAGTGGGCTTGACCGATTACGAGAACAGGGATGTCAATTCGCTCTCGGGCGGACAGCAACAGCGCGTGGCTATAGCGAGAGCTATAGTCAACGAGCCGCAAGTACTGCTTCTCGACGAGCCTCTCGGCGCTCTCGACCTTAAGATGAGGCAGGAAATGCAGTTGGAGCTTAAGGAGATGCACCGCAACCTCGGTATCACATTTATCTATGTCACGCACGATCAAGAAGAGGCGCTCACCATGAGCGACTCGGTAGTGGTAATGCGCGACGGCAAGATATTGCAGGTGGGCAGCCCTATAGATATATACAACGAGCCCGCCAACTCTTACGTGGCGGATTTTATAGGCGAGTCAAATATATTGAACGGCGTCATGCTTGAGGATTACAGCGTCAAGTTTATATCGCACACATTCGAGTGCGTGGACAAGGGCTTTGCACCCAATCAGAACGTCGACGTAGTCATACGTCCAGAGGACTGGCTCGTATCGTCCGACATTAAGGGGGCGCAGATCACAGGTGTTATCACATCCAGCCTGTTCAGAGGCGTGCATTACGAGATGGAATGCTTGAGCAACGACCACACGCTAATTATCCACAATGTGGACGAATTCCCCGTGGGTAGCACCGTCGGGCTATGCGTCGCGCCCGACGACATACATATCATGAGGAAGGAAAAGGAGTTTAACTCTTTCAAGGCGGTCTTTGTCTCCGACAATCAGTTGCAGATATGCGGAGCGACTTTCGATTGCGATCCCGCAGCGCTTATTGCGGGGGCAAGCTATGACGCGGAAGGCGATATCGTAGTGATAGAGGGAGAGCAAGTCAGTCTTAAGGGCAGAGAGATAGATGTTAGAGTAGACTTCGATAAGATAGAGATAGAGGACGACGAGAACAATGCTCCGCTCGCAGGCAATATCGAGTCGATGATTTACAACGGCAAGAGCTACATTGTGTCTATCATGACCGACGCGGGAGAAGTTGTGCTCGCCGATACGGAGTATCTGTGGGATAAGGGCGACAGGATAGGCGTCAAGATAGCGCCTTGCGACTTTATAGCGATAAGGAGCGACGATGAAGAAGTTTAAGACATTCACGCGCAAGTATCTGTGCTTGCCTTACGGCATATTTATGTTCGTCTTTATAGTCATGCCGCTCATAATATTGCTCCTGTACGCATTCTCGGTCAAGGACGGCACCGGCGGACTTTCTTTCGAGTTCACGTTCGACAACTTTGCATCGGTGTTCAAGAGCGACAACCTCGCTATGCTGGGCAGGTCGCTGCTCATAGGACTTATCACTACGCTGATATGCCTTATTATCGGATATCCCGTAGCCTATCTGCTTGCAGACAAGAAGTTGCGATTCGGACCTACGATAGTTATGCTGTTCATGATACCCATGTGGGTTAACTTCCTCCTGCGCACGCTCGCGACAAAAGCGATGTTTGAATTCATAGGCATAGAGATGGGCATGGGCACGGTGATATTCGGCATGGTATACAATTATCTGCCGTTTATGATAATGCCTATATATACCACTATCAGTAAGATAGATTACTCGCTGGTAGAAGGCGCCGCAGACCTCGGCGCCAATTCCGCAGTCACGTTTACCAAGGTGATTTTCCCGCTGTCTATCCCCGGTGTGCTCAGCGGCATAACCATGGTGTTCACGCCTACGATTACCACCTTTGCTATATCCAAGCTGCTCAGCGGCAGCAAGATATCGCTGATAGGCGACTATATCGACTTGCAGGTAGAGTACATGAATTACAATGTTGCAGCAGCTATCTCGTTAGTAATAGTGGTGATAGTGGGAATATCCATGCTGGTGGTCAATAAGTACGACAAGGACAACTCGACGATGGGAGGCGGATTATGGTAAAGTATAATAAGAAAAAGATAATCGCGTCCGTCTTCCTCGGACTGGTGATTGCGATACTGTATCTGCCTATCATATGGCTGATAGTATTCTCCTTCACCAATACCACATCGATATCCAACTGGAGCGGCTTCTCGCTCGATGCGTATAAGGAGCTCTTTGCAGGGACGTCGAGCGGCGAGATATTCTCCGCGCTGTGCAATACCTTGTTTATAGCATTGATAGCTTCGGCAATATCCACCATACTCGGGACGCTCGCTGCAATCGGCATCAACAGCCTGCGCAACAAGAGAGTAAAGGCTGCCTATTCCGCCGTCAATCAGATACCTATGGTAAATTCCGAGATAGTTAGCGCGATAGGCTTAATGCTGCTGTTCGGATTGTTCAAGACGATATTTCCCATGCAAGGCAATGTCGAGATGGTAGCGGTAATATTCGCTCACGTGGCGTTCTGTACGCCTTATGTGGTCCTTAACGTGTTGCCTCGTATAAGGCAGACGGACAATAAGATATACGAGGCGGCGCTCGATCTCGGTTGCACACCGTGGCAGGCGCTGCGTAAGGTAGTCATACCCGATATTATGCCGGGCATTGTGATGGGCTTTATGATGAGCGTTACGCTGTCGGTAGACGACTTCGTAATCACCAACTTCACAATAGACGGCTTTTATACACTGTCCACTTTGATATACTCTAAGGCGAGCGGTAAGAAGCCTCTGCCCATAGAGATGAGGGCGTTGTCTGCGATTATCTTCATCGTAATACTGCTTGTCATGCTGGGCATAACCAAAGCCAACCAAAAGAGCGCGGATAAAGACAAGGCGGTGAAGAAATGAAAGCTGTCAAGGTAAAGAAGATTCTCGCCGCGGTATTGACTGTGGCGCTGTGCGCGCTCATAATTTTGCCTATCGCCTTGGGTTACTCGCCCAGAGATAAGGTGCTTAAGATATATAATGTAGACGAGTATATCGATCCCGAGCTGCTGAGCGACTTCGAGCAGTATTACGAGGCGGTTACTGGTGAGAGCATCAAGGTGGAATATATGACATTCCCCACCAATGAGAGCATGCTCAATAAGATTGCGGGCAAGAAGTCAGATTACGATATCGTCGTGCCGTCCGATTACATGGTCGAGAAGATGATTAGGCTTGACCTGCTGCAGCCGCTTTATACTACAGAGCAACTGTCCTCGCTCATCAAGGACGAGGACGCGTATGCTACTTGGATTGAGGAGTATTACGGGCAGTGGCGCGACAGAATGGGATATGATATCTACTTCGATGACGAGATGAGCTATACAGACTATCGCAAGTCGGTATCGGACGGCGGATGCGTTGCGGATATGTTTAAGGACAGCAGCGATGATGCTTATTTTACCTTTGACAAGGACGGAGTCTATTCCGCGCCCTATATGTGGGGGACGCTGGGTATTGTATACAATTTCACTACGCTTAAAGAAAGGGGCTATACGGGCGATAAGCTGCAGAGCTTGCTCGACGCCGGCTGGAGCGTGCTGTGGGACGATGCCTTTAAGGGCAGAATAGATATGAAGGACAGTATTAGAGACACGTACGCCGCGGGCGCGTTGTATACTTACAACAGCAATCCCGGCAAGTACGGCGAGCTCAATGTAGGCGATATTCTCAACAACGGCAACGAGGGCTTCGTCGCAGACGTGGGCAACATGCTCAAGAGACAGAAAGAGATATTGCACGAGTACGAGACGGATACGGGCAAGCAGAGCATTATCGACGGCAGGACGGACTTCCTCTTGCAGTGGTCGGGCGACGCCATGTACTCCATAGCGCTTGCGCAAGAGGCCGGCGTCGAGCTGGGATATAATCTGCCTAATGAAGGCTCCAATCTGTGGCTGGACTGCATGTGCATACCCAAGTACGCAAAGAATGTCGACGCAGCCAATCTGTTTATCAACTTTATGTGCATGTCCTCGAGCAGTATCTCCAATATGGAATATATCGGCTATACCTCCGCCAATGCGACGCCTTATATCATAGATTATTGGATGGAGTACGGAATAGTCGCGGGCGAAGAGGATGCCGAAGATTGCGAAATAATGGACTTGTCTTACTTCTTCGGAGATATCGGTGCGCAGTTGCCTGTGTATACGGACGATTATACTTCTTTCCTGTGCGAGTACGAAGAGGACGATGACGGCAACATAGTGTATTCGGACGGTACTGCGGTATATTACGATCCCAAGACGGATATAGGCGGATACACCGTAGCCGACTCCTTTAGGGCGCAGTATCCCACATTGGAACAGGTTAAGAGGTGCGCGGTCATGAGGGATTACGACGACGATACGTACGAGCTGCTCATCGCGATGTGGACATCGATTAAGGGCGCATGGTAGTGCGTTGCGATAACCTATTTAAGTAAAAAGAAAGAGTTCGGCATATCCGTCGGACTCTTTTTAATATTGTTCGATTGAATTGAGCGGCTGTTATTATATTTAAGCGTTTTAGATTGCTTTGACTTTTAACGCTGTCGCGCTATACGTTCATCAGCAGTACCAGGACGGGCAGCGTGACTATAGATAATATTGTGCCGAGCAGCAACGTATTGGCGGCTCGCTCCTGTCCCTGTCCCAGTATCTCGGCATAGTTGAGCACCACGCTCGCAACGGGGCAGCAGCACATCACATACAGGCATTGCTTTAGCTCTAAGTCCACGGGCATAAACCACACTATCGCAAAGGCTGTAAGCGGGAATATAACTTGATTGATAAAGACCGTAAGGTATTGCATGCCGTCGGTAAAGATAGGCTTAATCTTCATTGTCGCAAGGCGCATACCCATTACAAGCATACACATGGGCGTCGTCATCTTGCCGAGGACAGTCGCCATATCCGCAATCTCGGCGGGCAATTTAGTAGACGTGAGGAAGAGCGGCAGAGCCACCGCAATAGAGAGCGTCGCGGGATTGATAAGGATCTTCTTGATGCTGATATACTTCCTATCGCCCGATATTATGAATGATGCCAGCGTCCAGCCGATGAGGCTCATTGACAGGAAGTACATCATCGAGTATACCGCCACATTCTGATTGTCGGGGAAGAGCGCTTGCAGTATAGGCACGCCGAAGAATGAGCAGTTGGTCAGCACTGTAGCCACCGAGCCTATCCTATACTTAACGTCGTCGAATTTCTTTTTCCATAACAGGTAGAAGAACATCAAGAAGGCAATCTGCAGCGCCGTTACGATTCCGAAGAAGATGCCCATATTCTTGAGCAGCTGCGGCGTATAATCCGCTAAGTTGAATGAGTACAGAGTCAAGCCTGGTTGACATACGTACATAAGCACCGTTGCAAAGGCGGGTATAGCCGTCGCTTTCACCATCTTGGTCTTGACGACCAAGAAGCCGGGCACCGCATATGCGAGCATTATCGCGACCCATATAAGAGTGGTTAGGAAAGCGCTCATACTGTATCTCCTTAATTTAGATTATATTATACACTCAATGCATTTAACTGGCAACAAAAGCGCGAATATTACGCGCAGATATTACGAGTTTTTTCTCGGAGAATTATAGGAGAGGTAGGCTTGATTCCGAAAAGCGTATCATTGATAGCCGATACGCTGTATCGCGACGTCGAAATCTAATAAATTATAATTAAATGACGCTTGGCTCAATCTTAAATCGTCATTAAATTGACAAGTATATAAGTATATCTTATAATTAAAGCGGTTGAGTAATCATGAGAAAGTTCGCAATAGTTAACAAGGCTTTTATAATGACGTCGCTGGCGCTTGTCGCGGCTGTGCTGCTTATTATTTTATGCGCGCCTTTCGCTGCTGCGGAGCAAGACAATACGGTGTCCGTCTCCATCAACTCTTTCCGTAAGACCAAGGTCGAAGATAAGAGCGTGGGCGACAAGATATATTTGGATACGCCCATGATCCCCGACGGCTATACTTTTGCGGGGTGGAGCGACGGCAAGCAGATATATCCTTCGCAGACGGAGATAGAGATTACGAGCGAGCATATCGAGGACGGGCTCAATCTTAAAGCTGTGTACGAGCCGATTAAAAGGGATAATACGTTATACATTATTATCGGCGCGTCGATAGGCGGTCTGATACTGATAATGATTATTTTGGCGGCAATTATTATTAGGCATAGGAAGAATGCTCTTAAGCAGGACGATGCGGAGCGCAGCTGATAATGTCGCCGCAATTCCGAGTAATAGACGTAGATAGTTGGGAGAGGAGATAGCGCCTTGCTGCCTATAGTGGATTAGTGCAAGTTCTCAATGTCGGACGGCAGGCCGATAATGCCTGTATCGGTACATGCGCATCATTCTTTTGTTGACGGAATACATGTGACGCAATTTATGCGCGCACTGCAAAATATTTTGGATAAATAAAATCAGCTTAAATAATCAAAAAATCACTTTATGCGGCTACTCGGTTAAGAGACTGCGGCGCCCCTGCGCTCTGTCGCTCGATTGCACTCTGTAGGTATGCGCTCAATATCCCCGTAACCTTTTCGTAGCCTCTCTTATTGAGATGCAATCCCTCGACGGATAGCTCTTTATACATATATCCGTCGCTGCCGGTAATGTGCGAGTGTACGTCTGCATATGTCACATTGAGCTCGGCGCACATGTCTTCTATCAAAATATTGGATGCGAGTATGTCCTCTTTGGTCCTTGTGCCTACTATGCGCTTGGATAATCCCATTACGTTGGGATTAACAGGGTATAGGGACTGCACGATTATTTTGCAGTCGGGCAGCTCTGCCTGCACGGCGGTTATTATCTGTCTGAGATTGGCGCTTAGGCTCTGAGGCGTACCGCCGTGTCCGAGGTCGTTGGCGCCGCCGAGCAACACCAATACGCTCGGTTCGGTCACAAGGACATTGTCCTCCAACCTCTCGAGCATGTGAGATGTCACATCGCCGGATATTCCGCGGTTGAGGGTGGGGAAGTCGTAATATTCTTGTAAGTCATACATTTCCGTCAACGAGTCGCCGAAGAATACAACGCTGCCTTTAGGGGCGTCGACGCTTATCTTCGCGTATCGCTTAGCCTTTATGTCCTTTACCCAATCCGTCGTGATGAAAGCCCAGCCGTATATGTCATAGAAGAAAGAAAAGACGGAGCACAGTATTATGAGCAGAGCCAATACCGTCACGAAAATAATGGCGGGTATGCTCTTTTGTCTTTTAATTGCGCTGTGCGTCATCTATTATATATCCTTCTTCCATTTAATTACAGGCTATATAATCAACAAAGTAATTGAATTATAGTACCTTATATGTTATATTATTATTATAATACTACGGAGCGATTATGGCAAGAGAATATCTCGACGATGGTATAGAAGGAGAGGATAGCTATCTCAACGCTGAGGAAGAACTCGAGCAAACGAGTGATTCCGAGTCGTCTGACGAAGAGAGCGAAGAGAAGAACTTCGAGCCGGATGCCGATTACGACGGCGACGACGCGAATGCTCCTCCCGCCAAGAATAAGAAGAAGCATTGCTGTCTTACATGTCTTATCACAGTACTTATCATTACTGCGGTATTTATTGCCGCGGCTTTGGGCGGCTCGTATTTTGCATGGGATCATTATATCGGCAAGGAGTCGGGCGTCAACCTTTTCCAAGCGTCTACGCTTATGCGTCGCGCCTTTAAGTCGGACGACTCGCGCGTAGACAACAGATATACTGGCAGCGACCTCGACGCGTTTTACGACGGCTTGCTGGGGGCTCTGTGTATGAAAGTCCCCGAGGGTTACGATTGGGACTTGGGCAAGTTGGTCATGTCTTACGTTAAGGGCGAGGGCAGCGAAGAGGAAGCACAGACGTTGCTTTCGGTAGTCAACGCCGAGTCCGACAGCGTCAATTCAACAGGCAATGCAGAACTCGATAAATTGCTCAACTCGCTTTCTTTCGATTGGGACGCTATCAAGAGCGATGCTGATAAGGGCGTGTTGCAGATTAACGGCAAGCAGCTTGGAGCATTCATCGGCGACGCGCTCAAGAGCGTGCTATCCGACCCCGAGTTGACGGGGCTTAGAGCAGACTTCGGCGACTGCATATTTATCGAGCAGGTCAATATCAAGGGTAAAGATATAATAGACGATCCGTCTACGGTAATTACCGTTACTATCAAGATCATGCCCAAGCATATCGTAGAGGTATGCGCGGACAGCTATCTCGAGCCCTTACCCTCTATTGCAAGGAAGTTGATTAAGACATTGGTGCCTTCATCTATGTATATCACGGCCGACTTGAGACCGTGCGACAACGGCGGCAGCGCAATGCTGTATTTCAACGGACTCGACGACGAGCAGATGGGCAAGATATTCTCCGTTGTAGACGCGGTAATTAAGCTCACGGGCTCCGATGTGAGCGTAAGAGACAGTCTGCTGCGTCAAGTCAACGAGACCGTATGCAACTCTATCGACAGCCTTAGGAAGATAGTGCCCGTTAATTTTGTTGCCGACGGACTCAAGACATTGCCCGTAGATTTCATGCTCGGAGCGCTGAAAGTGGACTTGAGTGCGGCGCAGTTCTTCGATGTGGTGAGATATATCGCTTCTCCCGATCATTATTACACGCAAGATATGCTTGACGAATTCAAGTATGTCAATTACGACGCCGAGGCGCAAGAGCTCGTAAATACCGTCAAGGGCAATTACGGTCTCGCCAAGGCGGACGAGATAACCGCAGACAACTTATATTCCAGTATCAAGGGTATGTTCGACGGCAACAGCGCCTTTATAGACAAGATAGACGTCGTCAGCGTTATGACGGACGAGCGAATTGTCTGGGACGGCTATGTGCCTTTAAGTTACGGCGGCTTTGCTGGGCTAGTGAGAGGATACATGGAGGAGAACGCAACGCAAAGCGGCGGAATGGTATTCAAGCTGTGTTCTCTCGAGTACGACGAGGTTAAGTCGGCTGCAACAGGCGGCAGATACGTCAAGCTGCGTATAGAGCTCGATATCAGGCAGACGCTTCGCAATATGAATATCAATATTGCCGACAACGGCGTGTATGCCAACTTGATTAAGCAGATTATTCCGTCCAAGACTTACGTGAGCGCGGAAGCGGATTTATCGGCTATGTTAAGCGGGCAGGAGATGGGCGTTGCAATAGAGTTCAACGACTGCGGAGACGGCACGGAGGAGATGCTCGACAACTTGGTCAGACTTCTCTCTTCGTTAGGCGTGAGCGGCGATACGCTCAATTCGCTCAGTTATCAAGGCTTAAAGAGCCGCATAGCAGACGCTGTGGCAGGTATCAATAAGAGCGGCAACGTCAATATGATCAAGGCTATCGACGATCAGTTCATATACATAGACAATGTCTACAGTCTGCTTTATAATTACGCGTATACGGGCAAGGCGGAGGAGCAGGGCAAGGAGCCGATTAGCCTGCAGAGATTTGCCTCGGCGCTTCAATCGCTGTACAGATTCGACAGTTCCGTATCTGGCGAGGGCGACGCTCCCACGGCGGTGAGCTCCGCCACTTACATGGGCAAGGATTACGCTCCCGCGGAGGGCGACAGCAGCTGGTCGCTGGATATCAGCAATCCCGCAGCTAAGCTGTCGGTTACGGACAGACTGATAGGCAACGTGCTCATTGCAAGAGAGAAACAGGCGGCAGGCAGCTCGGACGACAAGTCGCTGTCTAAAGAGATGGGCTTGACGGGCGAGATTATCTACGGTCAGTCTTATTGGATAGAGCAAGTTAGCATCGTCACCCCTCACTCTGCGGAAGGGCAGCGCATGATATCGTATTACGAGAAGGCGATAACGTCATTCAATCCCGACTACGATAAGACGAGGGAGAGCTATCTTGTCGTAACTATCGCAGTTGATGTGGACGCTTTCACAGGCGTGCCCAACAGCGCGAAATTACTGCCAGGCAACGTCTATTTGACTATATTCATGAATGTGACCGAAGGACAGCGCTACTACGGCGCGGGCGGTAGCGTGGTCAATCCCGACGCGTACGAGCTCGATATAATCATCAATAACATCGATGCTCAGACGCAGAGCGATCTCTTCGAGATAGTGGGCGCGATAGACGCCGATATGGCTCGCAGCCTCTTCTCCCAAGAGAAGATAACTCAACTGCGCAATAATCTGCACAAGTTCATGATAGAGTTCGCTCTATACAAGTCGGACGGCGCGCTTCTGCCCGATATATGCATAGGCGAGATACTTGACGCATCGGCGCCCGAGAGCGTAGGCGCAGACGAGAGCGGATTGGGCAAGTTGTCATTTAAGGTGTCCGACTTGCTCGCCATTATCAAGCCGTAACGGCGCGATATACGGCGAGAGATACAGACGCAATAACTATTGATTTTCTCAATATAGTTAAGTGCCGCGGCGGTGGTCGTGCGGCGCGGAGTAAGTTAATTAAATCCAAGCGGGGGATACGATATACGTCCCTCGCTTATTATTTTGCAAGATATATGAGTATATAGATGAACGAGATGCATAATAAAGACAGAGCAGTCGATTGATTTTATCGCGGCAAAGATATATAATGAGTTTAACGCAGACGTATATTATAAGCGTCGAGCGGATTATAAGGGGTGAATATGGGTATAAAGTACGATACTACCGTAATCGGTCATATATCGCTTGACTACAATATCGACTATCTTGACGACGAGATAATCGAGGTGGGCGGCGCTGTAATTTATTCGTCTGCCGCAGCTTACGCTTTGGGACATAAAGTCGCGGTCGTTACCAAACTTGCGCCGTGCGATGCGGAAAGAGCCGAAGTATTTACTATTCCGAGCAAAGACATCAATGTCATACCTTCATCGAAGTCCACTTCTATTAGGAATAAATATTACACGCCCGATAAAGAAAGGCGCAGTTGCACTTGCATATCTCAAGGCGATCCTTTCTCGATTAATGACATCCCCGACTTCGACAGCAAGATATTTCACTTTGCGGGACTTATATACGGCGATTTCGACGGTAAGTTGATTAAGAGCGTATCTAAGAGGGGTAAGGTTGCCGTGGACGTTCAAGCTCTTTTGAGACATGTTGACCCCAAGACGGGCGCGATGTACTTCGAGGACTGGAGCGATAAGCTCGATATATTGCCATATATAGATTATCTCAAGACAGACGCTGCGGAGGCTGAGATACTTACGGGAGAGACCGATAGGGCGAAGGCTGCCGAGATACTGTACTCTTGGGGCGCAAAGGAAGTCGTTATTACGCACAATACCGAGGTGCTCGCCTACGACGGACAGCAAGTATACACCTGTCCCATTAAGGCGAGGAACCTATCGGGACGCAGCGGCAGAGGCGACACTACCTTTGCGGCGTATATCACCGAGAGATTGAATAATTCCGTTGCGGATTCCCTGCTGTGGGCGACAGCCGCCGTATCTGCCAAGATGGAGACTCCCGGACCTTATAAGGGCACAAGAGCGGATATCGCCGATTATATCGACAGATTTTATAAGGAGTAGATTATGTTTCATTCATATAAGACGAGCGGCACGTGTTCAGTACGCATAGATTTGGAGCTTAGGGACGACAAGGTATACAATGTCAAGTTTTACGGCGGATGCCCGGGCAATTTATCGGCTATCCCAATACTCGTACAGGGTATGAGCGTTAACGAAATAGAGGATAAACTCAAGGATGTCAAGTGCGGAATGAAGAATACTTCTTGCGCGGCGCAGCTTGCCAAGGCGGTTAGGACTGCTTATGATGAGGAGAAGGGCGTATGAGCGTTGTAACTTTCGATACGAGAGTTAGACAGGACGAGCGCAATAGCGCTTTCTACGACAGCGTGAGAGAGGCGTTGCTCGGCTATGCGGGCGTCAAGAGCCGTTGCAGTATCAGATGCGACAGCTTCCGCTATAGGGGCAAGTTGATTGCCAAGATTGCTATCGGAGGCAGAACGCTTAAGCTGTATCTCGACGCAAAAGTGCCCGACGGCATCAAGGCGAGCAATGTAGATAAGGGCGGCATTGACGCGTACAGCGAAGTGCCTCTGTTGCTGCCTCTTAAGTCGGGGGTTGCGGTTAGGAAAGCCATCGCGGTGATAGACTCGATGATGAGAGATAAGGGCATTGTCAAGGCGTAAGCCTGTTCATATTGATTAAATAAAATAAGAGAGGCGATTGCCTCTCTTTTCCTTATATTATATGTAAGTTTAAGCGTACAGCAGAGAAAATGCGTATAATATCTGCGCCGCGAAGTAGAGCGCCATTATGGGGTAGTTGAGCAACTTCTTGTCGATATTTATATTTGCGAAGTAGTAGCTGCCGAGCACCGTGTCGGAGAGGCAGAAGCAAATCGAGCCTATCAGCGCAAGCAACGAACCTGTCGAGGGATAGAGGTGATATCTGCTTGCGGAAGCAAAGAGCGTAAGACTCAATAAAATCCCGTAGCTTATCATTATCGGGATTCTCTTTTTTTCTACGCTCAAGAATTTGCTTGCAATACCGCCCACCGTCGGAATAATGGAGTATGCGGCAAGGGGAATGAATAGAGGAGAAAGTCTCCATCCGGCAGCGTACATAAATCCTACGAAATATAATATTTGAGCGATGGCAAAAGACGCGACGCCGAGCGAAAAAGCTCCGAAGTCGTCCTCGGCGGATAGAGGATACTCTTTTTTTGCAAGGAAGTAATCTCCGGCGAACGAGGGGATAAAGCCCGCGTATATCACCGCGGGAGCAGCTCCGTTTACGGGCGATAATGCGCAACTTGCGGCGCCGAGCGCAAGGAAAAATGCTGCGGCAGTCATCTTGGCGTCTTTAGCAAGTCTATAGCGTTCTTTATGATACAGCACTGCCGTAAGTATTCCGAAAAGCATTGTCAAAGCGCCGAAGATGTATATTAGGTAAATCATATATAAATTATTACATATATTTTACGCTTCGTCAATACCGATTAAAATATTTCTATCGCGCCTTCGTAAAGGTATAAAAAAATTATATTAAATATAGACAGTAATTAAGCCGTTATGTTATAATTCTAATATGGGCAATACAATATTCAATCAAGTATTTTCAAGAGCGACAGGCAATGCCGACAATTACAGGATTCCCGCTATAGTTAAGACTAAGAGCGGCGTAATAGTAGCTTGCGCCGACGAGCGATATTATACGGGCGCGGACAACCCCAATCGCATCGACAAGGTAATAAGGCGATCTACGGACGGCGGAGTTACTTGGCAGGAACAGATTGTCGCCGTCAAGGAATACGGCGAGAGCAAAATGAACGCGTCTGCGGCAATCGACCCCTGCTTGCTCTACGACGAGGATAGCAATACCGTATTTATGATATATCTGCATTCGCCGTCCAAGGTATGGATTCTCGATTCCGCCAAGGGCACGGGATATGACAGCGCGGGACGTAAACTCTTGAAGATAGGCAAGAGCATAGCTTACGTTGCCGACAGTAACGATATCATATACGCCGACGGCAAGCGCAGCGGATACGTATACGACGGCGATGCCTATGTATACAAGGACGGAGAGAATGCGGGCGATATATACAGCGGTACGGGACCCGTAAGAGAGTATCCTACATGCTTCCTCTATATATGCAAGAGCACGGACGAAGGATTGACCTGGAGCAAGCCCGAGTGCCTCAATCTGCAAGTCAAGGATAAGTATATGACATTTATAGGCGCATGCCCGGGCGCGGGGTTGAAGATTAAGAACGGCAAGCATGCGGGCAGGCTCGTATTACCCATATATTTCAATACGCTTAGCAAGATGCTCAGTCTGTCATCGTGCGTAATATACAGCGACGACGGCGGAGTTACCTGGAAGAGGGGCAAGTCGCCCAACGACGGCAGACGCAGCTTTATATTTAAGCTGTCGTCGAGATTTGTCGGCGAGCCGGATATGATTACGGAAAGCCAAGTAATCGAGATGCCGGACGGCGTATTGCGTATGTTTATGCGCAATCACAGTCCCAAGAGGTTGATATCTATGGCAGAGAGCAGGGACGGCGGCGAGACTTGGACTAATTACAGATATAATAAAGCGCTTGTGCATCCTATATGCCAGGTGAGCGCAATCAACGCTATGTATAAGGGCAGGGAAGTCACGCTTGTATGCAATTCCGCAGACAAGAAAAAGCGCATCAACGGCACGATAAGACTGTCATACGATTACGGAGAGACTTTCGTCGCATCTGCTTTGGTTAAGGAAGGCGAGTTCGTCTACAGCAGTATGGTTCAGGCGGACGACGGCGATATCGTATTACTGTACGAGGGCAGCACCATGCACGAGACGGTTGATTCGTTGAAGTTTTCAATCGAAGAGATAGAGAAGGGAAGCGTAATATATGGCAGAGCTTAACAGAGGACTGATAGTGTCGTGCCAGGCGGTTAAGGGCGAACCCTTATACGGCTTAAATATGATGGGACACTTTGCCCGCGCGGCGGTGCTCGGCGGCGCCGTAGGTATCAGGACGGGCTATATCTCCGACATTAAGTCCGTGCGCAGCGAAGTGGATGTGCCTATAATCGGAATTATCAAGCAGGTATACGAAGGCAGCGACGTATATATTACCCCCACACTCGAAGAGGTTAAGGCTCTGATAGACAGCCCTTGCGACGTAATCGCTCTCGACTGCACGCTCAGAGCGCGTCCTAAAGAGACCCTCGAGGAGCTGGTCAAGTACATTAGAGCCAACGCGCCGAGTATGGCTATTATGGCGGATTGCGACAATCTCGAAAGCGCTGCTGAGGCGGACAGGCTGGGCTTTGACTATATCGGTACTACCATGCGCGGCTATACGCAGGCGACCAAGGGGATGGAGATACCCGATTACGACTTCATAGCTCGGCTGGTTGAGTTGTATCCGGATAGGCGTATCATCGCGGAAGGCGGCATATGGGAGAGAGGTCAACTCGATAAGGTATGGTCGCTGGGCGTGTATGCAGTCGTGATAGGCTCCGCAATTACGAGACCCATGGATATAACTAAGAGATTTGCACAGGTGATCAAATGAGAGTAATAGGAGTAGATATAGGCGGCACAGGGATTAAGTCTGCGTTGATAGAATGCGGAGCGCCCGACGATGCCGCGTCGTATAATATAATCGACCGCTCTTCGGTACATACCGACGGCAAGCAGGGCAGAGACAGAATAATCGAAAATATCTGTCTTGCAATAGGAAAATATATTGATTTGGCAGACAGCGCTATAATAGGCGTAGGGTCGGCGGGCGATATAGACGACAGCTGCGGCGTCATTACTTACGCTACCAATGCTCTGCAAGGCTTTACGGGACTTAATTTGCGCGAAGTGCTTGTCAAGAGATTCGGTAAGAGAGTCAACTTAATCAACGATGCTGTTGCGGCGCTTATAGGCGAGGCATACGTGGGAAGTAGTCTGAGAGGCAGACCCATGATGCTCACGCTCGGCACGGGCTTGGGCTGCGCGATGATAGAGGATATAGACGCTCCGCTCGGCAGCGGCAGCGTAGACAATATCAGGCTTGGTCACATAGAGTTGCATAAAGACGGCAGAGAATGTAAATGCGGCTTGAAGGGCTGCGCGGAGCAATATGTATCCGCGACCGGACTAAAGCTCAATGCGGGTATGGACAGAGTGCAGGATATACTCTCTTGCGATGCCAATAGGGGTGCGGTGAGAGACTTTATAGCCGATTTCAAGTCGGTGCTTGAATATGCCTGCGACAGATATTCCCCTACGAGTATTATTGTGGGCGGCGGAGTTGTCGAAATGGCTCAATATTGGTGGGACGATCTTGCTGCCGCATGCAGTCAGGATATAGCCTCTAAGCTGGTAAAGGCTCGCTTAGGCAATAGGGCTGCTCTGTTCGGCAGCGTATATGCGGCGCTTAACGGCAAGTACGGCTTGCAGAACGGCATATATTAAAATAACAATTTTTTGAAAGTACACACTTTCGGGAGGATGTAATGGACAGTAAATTCAAGGGCGTATTTCCTGCGCTGCTTACCCCTTTTAAGGCCGACGGAAGCATTAACGACGACTCGGTAGCAAAGCTGGTAGAGTACAACGTACGCAAGGGCGTGGACGGATTTTACGTGGGAGGCTCGACGGGCGAGGGCATGCTCCTTACCGTTGACGAGCGCAAGCAGCTCTTTAGAGCGTCAGCGGAGGCCAATGCTGGCAGGACCACTATGATAGCGCACGTAGGCACTATTTGCACCGACCATGCCATCGAGCTTGCAAAGTATGCTAAGGAAGTGGGTTTCGACGCTATATCCGCGGTAGCTCCTTACTATTACAGCTTTAGCTACGACGCTATCAAGAACTACTATCTCGACATAGTAAACAGCGTAGATATCCCTATGATAATCTACAATTTCCCCAATGCGAGCGGCTTTAACTTCACCAAGGCGATTGCGGAAGAGATGTTCGCATGTTCGGACAGATTTATCGGTATTAAGCATACTACGTCCGACTTGTTTTTGTTGCAGCAGTTCAAGAGCATGTCGGCTAAACCCGTCGTATACAACGGTTGGGACGAGATGTTTATTGCGGGACTCAGCATGGGCGCGGACGGCGGCATAGGCTCTACCTACAACCTTATGGCGGACAAGTTCATAGACATATATAACTACTTCCAAAAGGGCGATTTACGCGCGGCGCAGGCGAAGCAGCTCGAGGCTAACGCGGTAATATCCGAGCTCATCAAATACGGCGTATTCGCTGCGGAGAAGGCTGTGCTTGACGCTCTCGGAATACCTATGGGCGACTGCCGCAGACCGTTCCGTCCTATATCGGACGAGGGCAGAGCAAAAATGACGCAAATTGCCAAATCGCTTTGATTTTTTTTGACAGCGTTATATCTATATGATATACTTATATGGCAATCAGGGGTTATAGCTCAGTTGGTAGAGCGCTTGAATGGCATTCAAGAGGTCAGGGGTTCGACTCCCCTTAGCTCCACCAAGAATGACTCGGAACAAGATAGCGATTTATTTTGTTTCGGGTTTTTCTTTTTATGCGAGATAGGGGAACATCGCCGGTATATTTCGACGGCATAAGCATCGAAAGTAGCTTGATAGTCTGCATATAATCTTATTCGAGGTTACATTGTGGCAATTGAGTGAGTTAAAGGCGATGTTAAATTTCGCAAATTCTTAATCTTATTTATCAGTAAATATAAATTATAAAATGTTTATATATAGGGGTTGGTACAATAAAAAATTGCCGACGCTCGAGGGCGTCGGTTTCTTATGACTTCTTGAGCGCATACAGGCAGACAAGGAGGTTATATAATGACAACAGACGAATACTTTGACCTATGGTTAAAGGAGCAGGAGGGTAAAATTAAGGCGCGTACGCTCAATCGATATGCCGAGCTCATTGCTACGCATATTAAGCCTTCGTTCGAGGGCATACCCATCAAGAAAGTTACCAAAGATATGATAGAGCGCTACGTAGCGGAGTATCTGCAGGCGCAGGCAGGGCTTGCCGACAATTCCGTATTGCAGATAATGGGAGTGATTAAACGCGCCTTTAAGCAAGCTGCGATTAAAGGCATAATCAGAGTCAATCCCACGCTCGACATCTCGCTTAAGCACAGACAGAAGAAGATAGACGCCTTTACCGAGCGCGAGCAGAGGAAGCTGGAGCGCTTCATTATCAGCAGCGGCAGGGCTAGATATTACGGCATATTGATAGCGCTGTATACGGGACTGCGCATAGGGGAATTGCTCGCATTGACGTGGGACGACGTCGATATGCGCAACGCCACGCTCTCGATAAGCAAGACAGTAGGCAACCTTAGGATAAGCAAGGGACAGAGCAATCCCTATCTCGGCACGCCTAAGACTGCCGCGGGAGTGAGAGTAATACCTTATCCTAAGCAGCTTACGCCTCTGTTTCGTCTGCTCAAGTCAGTGGGAGGCGAGTATGTGGTGTCTACCATCAAGGGCGGCTATGTGCAGGTCAACAGCTATCAAAAGACCTTTTGCAACATACTGCGTATGCTCAAGATCACGCACAAGGGCTTCCATAGTCTCAGACATACCTACGCCACGCGAGCGCTCGAGTCGGGCGCGGATATGAAGACGCTTTCGGAGATGCTCGGTCACAGCAGCCCTACCGTCACGCTCGCAAGATACGCTCACAGCACCGAGAAACAGAAAGTAAAACTTACGCAGCAAGTCGGGTCGAGACTTAAGAGGACCGATTACTATTTGGAGATGTAAAGGTAGAGAAGGCTACCGCATTAATCAATGCGCTGCAATCGTCGCGATTAGCCCTATGTGTATTTTACTTTGCGGCAGCGGCAAGTTGTGATTTAAGAGCGCGTATTACGGGCTTGTCTGCGGGCGCCCAGTCGTCTTGAATCAGTTCGTCTGCGGACATCCACTTGTATTCCGCATGCTCTTTAAGCGTGAAGTCGGACAACCTGTCGCAACGGTATAGGTGCAGCGAGACAGAGTAGTCGGGATATGTGTAGTCAACGCTCATGTACTTTTCTCGGACGAGACAGTCGAGGTCCAACTCTTCCTTTAACTCTCTTGCGAGGGCGGAAGCTTCGTCTTCTCCGCGTTCGACTTTTCCGCCTGCGAACTCCCATTTATACGCGACGAGAGGATTGGACGAAGCGCCTCGCTTAAGCGCCAGCAACTTGCTCTCTTCGACGATAATTGCGCCTACTACTTCGTAATGCTTATTCATATCTCAATTATAAGGCTTGAGGAGCGGATATTGCAACGCATAAGAGGTGAATTGATATTATCCGTCAATGCGGATATAGCTATTAGTGTTGCAATTAATGTAAAGATAGGGGAGAGACAGGCATCTTTGCGGTATATTACTGCGGACAGCTTGCAGCTTTATAACCTACGGATATCTCAAGAGAATGAAAAATCCACCCTATTTCGGGTGGATTTAATTGCCTTAACTGCGGCGTGTATTATTCGAGTTCAAATGCTCCCGTGTACAGCTGATAATAAGTTCCCTTCTTCTCAATCAACTGATTATGCGAGCCGCGCTCTATTATCTCGCCGTGATCGAGCACCATGATTGCGTCCGAATTCCTTACCGTAGACAGCCTGTGCGCTATTACGAATACCGTCCTGCCTTCCATAAGTTTATCCATACCGTCCTGCACCAGTTTCTCGGTATGGGTGTCTATGCTCGAAGTGGCTTCGTCGAGTATCATAACGGGCGCGTCGGCAACTGCTGCGCGAGCAATCGAAAGCAGCTGTCTTTGTCCTTGCGACAGATTGGCTCCGTCCGCCTCGAGCATGGTGTCGAAGCCCTCGGGCAGGCGCGTTATAAAGTCATAGGCGTTGGCGATTTTCGACGCTTCGATACACTCTTCGTCCGTTGCGTCCAGCTTGCCGTATCGGATATTCTCCATTATCGTGCCTGTAAACAGATTGGTATCTTGCAACACTATGCCCAGCGAGCGGCGCAAGTCGGGCTTCTTGATCTTATTGATATTGATGCCGTCGTAACGTATCTTGCCGTCGTCTATGTCGTAGAATCTGTTGAGCAAATTGGTTATCGTCGTTTTGCCTGCGCCTGTCGCGCCTACAAAAGCTACCTTTTGCCCCGGCTTGGCGTACAGAGAGATGTCTTTTAGCACGAGCTTGTCGGGATTGTACCCGAAGTCCATATTTTCGATATATATATCGCCTTGCAGCAGTTGATAGGTTGTGGTATCGTCGGCCTTGTGGTAGTGCTTCCACGCCCATATGCCTGTGCGTGTTTCCGACTCCGTAAGGTTGCCGTTATCGTCGTACTTTGCGTTGACGAGCGTCACATAGCCCTCGTCCTGCTCGGGAGTTTCGTCGATGAGGTCGAATATTCGCTGCGCTCCCGCAATACCCATGGCTACGGAATTGACCTGCTGCGATACCATGCCTACTTGTTGTGTAAACATCTTGCTCATGCTCAAGAATGCTACCACCACGCCTATGCTGAGAGGCTCCAATCCGCGCAGACTTACATTGCTCGCGCCGGAAAGGAACAGCGACGCGCCGACGAGCGCAAGCACTACGTACAGCAGGTTGCCTATATTTCCCAGTATCGGCATTAGTATATTGGAGTACTTATTGGCGCTCTCGGTAGCCTTGAACAGCTCGTTGTTGACCTTGTCGAAGGCAGCTTTTGCTTCCTTCTCATGGCAGAACACCTTGATGACTTTCTGTCCCGACAGCGATTCCTCTATATATCCGTCTACGCTGCCCATCGCTTGCTGCTGCTTGATAAAGTAGCGCACGCTGTGACCTGCGATATGACGCGATATGAGCGTCATTGCTGCGACCGCGACCACTACAACCAGCGACAGCCAAATGCTGTAATACAGCATTAATACGACGGCGGAAATAATGGTAACAGACGACGATATCAGCTGTGGGAAACTCGAGCCTATCATTTGACGGAGCGCATCGACATCGTTGGTGTAAACACTCATTATGTCGCCCGTCTTGGTGGTATCGAAGTAACGTATGGGCAACGTCTGCATCTTGCCGAACATCGTATTACGTATATCGGCGAGGAAGTGTTGCGTGACTATTCCCATCAGTCTTGTATAGACGAATGAGCCGATTATAGCAGCCGCGAATATACACGACATAGAACCTACGAACTTGAGCATGGGAATGAAGCTGTATTCCGCGCCGCTTACGGCAGACGATATCAGCGGCTCGAGATAGTCGTCTACCAGACTGGCGATGAAGATAGAGCTGGATATCGAGCCCGCGCAGCTTAGCAGGATGCAGAATACTATGAGGATGAGTTGCCACTTGTATCTTTTGAAGAGCTCACGAGACACTCTTGTAAGAGCTGTCGATTTGCTATGTCTTTTACTCATTGACGTCATCCTCCTTTCCGTTGATCTGCGCGTCATAGATTTCTTTATATATTCCGCCTTTGCTCATCAGCTCGGCGTGACTGCCCATCTCCGCAATTCCGCCGCCTTGCATGACGATTATCTTGTCCGCATCCTGTACCGAAGATACACGCTGGGCAATTATTATCTTGGTCGTCCCGGGTATATTATCCGATAACGCTTTACGTATCTGCGCGTCGGTCTTGGTATCGACTGCGGATGTGGAATCGTCGAATATTATTATCTTAGGATTCTTAAGGAGCGCTCGCGCAATGCACAGACGCTGCTTTTGACCGCCCGATACGTTGGTGCCGCCTTGCTCGATGTATGTGTCGTAGCCGTCGGGGAACGACTCTATAAAAGGCGCCGCCTGAGCTTGGACGCAAGCGTCCTTTATCTCTTCCAATGTGGCGTCGGGATTGCCCCAACGCATATTTTCTGTAATTGTGCCGCTGAAGAGCGTATTTTTCTGTAGCACCATAGCTACGCTGTTGCGCAGCGCGTCGAGATCGTACTTCCTTACGTCAATACCGCCTACTTCTACGCTGCCTTTGCTTGCGTCGTATAGTCTTGGTATCAACTGGACAAGCGTTGTCTTGGACGAACCGGTGCCTCCCAGTATGCCTATTGTAGAGCCCGACGGAATGTGCAGCCGAATATCGGTAAGACAGTATTTGCCTGACTCGTCCTTGTAGCTGAATGACACGTCGTTGAAGCTGATCGAGCCGTCCTTTACTTCGGTTATTGCATTGTCGGGATTGTGCAGAGAGCTTTCTTCGTTGAGTACCTCCGCTATGCGGTTGCCGCTTGTGACGGACATTGATATGATTACGAGCACTATGGCGAGCATCATGAGACTTTGCAATATCATGAAAGCATACGATATCAAGTTCATCAATTTGCCCGTATCCATAGAGCCGAACCAATACGTACCGTCGATTCCGCCGAGTGACTTGACTGTGATAATGCCTCCGAGCACCGCTACGAGTATCATTATTATGTATATAGAGAACTGCATTACCGGAGAGCATATCGCAAGGAGTTTTTCGGCGCGCGTAAAGTCATCCTTGATATCGTCGGACGCGGCTACGAATTTCTTTTGCTCGTAATCCTCGCGCACATACGCCTTGACAACTCGCGCTCCGCGCACGTTTTCCTGTACGCTCTCGTTCAGTTTGTCGTATTTCTTGAATACTTTTATGAATATAGGTCTGACTTTCAGCCCTATTAAGGCTAAAGTCAATCCGACAATCGGTATAGCCACCAGGAATATCAGCGCCAGATACACGTTGACGAAGAAGGACATTACAAGAGAAAATACCAACATCAGAGGCGTACGCACAGCTATGCGTATGATCATCATGTAGGACATCTGTACGTTGGTGACGTCCGTCGTCATCCTTGTAACCAATGATGAGGTCGAGAACTTATCAATATTGGCGAAGGAAAAGCCCTGTATCTTATAAAACATATCCTGTCTTAGATTTTTGGCAAAGCCTGCCGATGCCGTGGCGCAATATTTGCCCGACAGTATGCCCATTACAAGAGATATCGATGCCATGCCGATCAATATAGCGCCGTAGATGACTACGGTGGTTATCTTCATCGGATTGGTCCTTTCCATATAATTAATCAGATCCGCCATAACAAACGGTATTAAAACTTCAAGTATAACCTCGATAGATACCGTAATCGGAGTGATTATACTTGCCCGTTTATAGTTGCGTATACTTTTAGCCAGCGTTTTTATCATAAATTCACCTGTTAAATAAATTATGCGTTGGGACGCGCCCTAATTATAAATTTATTGTTTTTCTATATTATTTTTTATCTTATCCACTATCGCGAAGAAGGTATCGAGCTCGTCCCGAGATACGGCGGAGCTCATTGTCTTCTCGATTTTATCGATAGCGGCAAGGTAAGCTGCATTGAGATTGAGGGCCTTATCGGTGAGCACCAACTTGCGCAGCCTTGCGTCTTGGGCGACGCTTTCGCGTACTATATAGCCGCTCTTAACCATTGCGTTGATGGTCTGTGTAACGGTAGGGCGTTTGATATTGAATTCGTTCTCGATATCTTTTTGATATACGGACTTGCCGAGTTGCAGTTGATTATGAATATAACCTATTATCCATCCTTGCAGCCTGCTTTGGTAGCCATCTTCATCCCCCCCCCGAGACGTTAGAGTATTGAACTCCTTATCGATGAGGTTGTTAAGATTGCGTATTTCGTATCCTATTTCGCGTTTCATGCCGATATTATACCGCTATCATTTAGTTAGTATGCTAACATTATATATATCTTATCTTATAGAGTCAAGTTTCGTATAGGATAATATTGTAAAATGAGTGTAAAAGTAAGAGAGCGGCTCATCGCCGCTCCCTATTATAATATCTATTCGTTATCTTGCAAGTAATTTCAAGTCGTTAGTAAAGAGAATGGTAATCAAGTCTATTACATAGAATATAGGCGCAAGAATCAGGTTGAGCACCGCGCCCAAATAATTGCGACGCATAGCTCTGATCACGATACCCAATATAATATTGGTTACAGGTATGATAGCCATTATAAGATTGAGTATCCACGCCATTCCGAAGTAGCCTTTTTCATTTACGTTATGATCCATTAACGATATACCTCCTTTGGTGTACATAGTATATTTCAATTATTGATTTCTAAACATATATACTCATTTTATCCATATTATTTGCCGGCGGTGTGACGTCTTTAATGTTAATAAATATTAATACATAATATATTTTAACCGAATTATGCGACTTCGTAATATTTATGGATAGGTGAAGAATATTTGCGACTTATTAATTGTATATTATGTGCACTATCGACGTATAAATGGTAATTTTTGGCAATTATTAAAGACAGTATCTTGCATTAAATAAATGTATATTATGTGCACTTTATACGGGGGCGGGATTGATTTCAATATTATGCCGTATAATATTGCCTTGATTTATATTGGCGAATATGTCTATCCGAATTTTTGTCCGCGCCATATTATACATATTTAGGCGCAGCCCCAAGAGTTGCGGTTGATCTATGTACTGCTTTGTTATAATAGGTTTCAAGACGGTAGCAGCCGCATGTCTGTATACAGGTTTAGTTGCTGCCAAAGAGCAAGAAGGCGATAGCATAATTGCAATTTTTTAAGACGTATATTGCAACAATCCGCGCTTACATACCCCGTATATCGTTTGGTTATTTTATCGAGTGCAACTGTACCGCGTCGGATTCGTGCATATTGCGAAATTTTTTGTCGCGCGTATGCCGGGTTCGATTCGTATTGCCCAAGTGGCGATGGCTCCTACGATACGGCAACTGTTTTTTCGATTGTATATGCGGGTGATACGGAGTGCAATGCGCTATTTTACAATGGGCGTGCTTGGAGCTGTGCGAGCCCTCGTATATATATCGCCGATTATCTGTCGCGACGTTAAAATAAAGTAATTAAGCGGGATATTAAAGAGCTTTTTGCAATAAAAAAACTATAAAATTATTTAATTTATGTGAAAGTTATGAATATTTTGCTGTCTGCATTGATTACTCACAATTTTGAAAAAAATTGGAAAAATTTACTGCATTTAAGAATTTATACTTCTAAAATGTGATAACAAATTAGATTTTACATAATTTTTACATTTGTATTTGCATTTATTTTGCAATGAAAATCACTTTATTTTGTCTCTTGAAATTTCTTAAAATATGTCGATATGGAAGCAAATGTAAATGAAATAGGTGTCTATTAAGAAGTATTGTGGCTATTTTTCAAATGTAACCGCGGTATTGACAATGCGGGCGCATATTATTATAATAATCTAAAACAGGCACGACCTGATTGCTTACATCGTAAGGGAGAGAAGATTATGGGAAGCAAGAAAGGCAAATTCTTAGCGTTGGCGATTGTGATCGTTATGCTGGTAGCGCTTAGCGGGGCATTGATATTGTCCGCATGCGATTCCGGTGTGACGGTTATTTTCGATGCCGGCGCGGGTACTTTCGAGAGCGGCAACAGCATAATGACGCTTAACAACGTTGCTCCGGGTACCGTTATTAATCTCAAGGATTACAATCCTAAGAACGGAGGGCAGAAATTCGTCGGTTGGGACGACGAGTCTCTCATGTCGTATACGGACGAATATACGATTCCTTCCGACGCCAAAGGAGTCATTAAACTGACTGCTAAGTGGAGAGCGGGTAATTCCGGGGGCGGTTCCGGCGTATTGTCACCGCTATTCTCTGTGCTTAACAGTATCTCCAAGGGCGACAAGATTAATACTCATATCAAGGGTTCGGGTATTTCCGGCGGTAAAGAGTACGGTCTTGAATACATATCCAACATAAGTCGCGGTCTGGGCAATAATGCGTTGGATTACGATTTGGGCTTCCAACTCACCGAAGACGGAACGCCCAAGCTCGGCATATATATCGTTGATATTCAAGGTGCTGCCGGCGGTCTGTTCATAGACACCAAGCCTTCCGATCCCGATTCCAAGCCCATATATATCGAAGATTTCAATATGGATTATCTCCTCAGCGTCGCTGAGAAGCTTCCTTCTTTCTTGCAAGAGTTGCTTAATTCCCAGTCCTTGGTGAGCGGTATTATAGACGGCGTAGTTCTCTCCATGTTTATGTCTGTCAATACCACTACGAGCGGCAGCGTTACCAACTATGACATTACTATCTCTCCTCTCAAGTTGGTCAACGGACTTACGAGCCTGTTGGAGAATCCTCTTATAGCAGGCGTTGTCGGCGGATTCCTCAGCAGTATAGACCTCAATCCCTTGCTTACATGGCTTAAGGATAATGTCCCCGATGTGGACTTTATCGTCAGAGCGGGCGTTAATTCCGCAGGTCAGCTCGCAGGAAATATCGAGCTCGACCTTATCGACAATTCGGTAGGCGAATCCACCTTTACATTTAACACGGCGCAGCTTACGCACGGCACATATGACAGCGAGACTCTTTCGCTTGTACCCGATAAGGTAAATAATTATGTGGCTTGGTCTTTGGGAAATATTAAGCTTTCCGCCAATTTGGACCTCAGCACAGCGGGCAACAACGTAGACGTAGGCGCTCTGATCAATACATTTGTCCCCGGGACGCTTCCTCAGGGGCTGATATTGCTCGACGCCAACCTCGGATACCGTCTCGATGCCATTATCGATATAGATATCAAGCAAGCCAATCCTGCCGAAGATAAGAATCTTATCGCAATCGAACTGTATGAGAAGGGTAAATACGGCTCCGAGAATGCGATATTGGGAGTATATTACAGGAACGGCTCGCTGTATATTAACATAGGCAACATACTCAATAAATTGCCTTCCGCAAGCGGCAACGGAGAAGTCGCCAAGTTGTGGAGCGGCAAGGGCATAAAGATAAGCGGACTCAACCTTAACGAATTGGTCGGCGCTATTAAGCAGCGCGCCGTCTCGGAGATCGATAAGCTGTTCGGCACCGATCACGGCAAGATAGAGCAGTCCGGTATGGAGAGCACGCTTAAGATGCTCACTCAGCACGATTCCGTAATGGCTTTGTCCGTGGACGAAGAGGGCGAGACATATATCTCTCCCGGCTGGGGCAACTTCATCTCCATGCTGTTTAAGGTATTGAAAATCGACGGTGAATACGTCGATGTGACCAACACTGCGGACGGCGGAGAGCTTGCGCTGACCATCAATAACAATCTTATCGATTCCATAATGGCTGCGCTTAAGGGGCTTATCCCCAATTTCGGCGGTATAGATCTGCCCGATATCGGAGAAGGCAAGCTATTTATAAAGGTAAATAAATACGGACTGGAATCTATAGGTATAGATCATACTATAGGCGGTATCAACCTCGGCTTGAGTTTGAGCGACTTCTTGCTCTTGCAGCCCATAATGTTCGGCGACGATGACGCGCAGCAAGATTTCGCATCTTACATCGATTCTTGCGTGGGCGACGAGTCGGGATATACTACGAGCATCAATGAGTTGATTAACGAGGTGCTCTACGGCGGTATTAAGGGCAGCATCAATCTCGATCTGTCGTTCAGCGGCGGAGAGTACAATTTGTCCGAGCTTCTGTCAATGTTCGGACTGTCGCTCGGCGATATTAAGATAAAGATAGACAATCCGAATGCCAAGATAGCTCTCGGACTGGATTTCGGTCTCTATATCGATGAGAATAATCCCGACAGAGACAGCGCGCTCTATCTCGAGCTCGTTGCAAGAGAGCCCGTATATCTGGAGAATCCCGACGGCGGAACGGCGCTTATCAATGAAGGTATTATATTAGGTATATATTTATATAAAGATGCCATCTATCTCGATGCGTCCAATCTCAAGATACTTAATCTGGAGATGCCTATCTATAAACTTGATAATGTGGGTGCAGGCTCCGCTATAGAGGCGTTGCTCGCGCAGCTTCCCAATCTCGATCTCAACCTCGACCTCAGCGGCGTTATCGAGTCCATTAAGGGCAATCCCAATGCCGGGGAAGGCGAGGCTGAAGCGGCTGCGGCGCTTGCGGAGCTCACCAAGGATAGCGGCGGAGTGCTTTCCACTTCGCAGGTTATGTCCAACTCCGGCGCCATAGCGCTCTATCTCGGCAGCGACGCGATTAAGCTCTCTGCGACGGTAGGCGCAATATTCACATTGCTCAGCACCTTCAATGTCAATCTCGGCTTCGATATCAACGACTATATACAGGGCGAGATTCCGCTGGAGATAGAATATAGAGACGGCAAGCTGTCGCTTAAAGTCACAGCCAATCTGCTATCTACGGTAGACGGTAAAGACAGCAACCTTACTCTTGCTCTCGGCATAGATCTTGCAGATGTCAATATCGCGGGATGCAAGCAGGAGATTAAGGAGCGAGTCGACAACGTAGGCTCCGATTATATCAATCAAGAGCTCGACGACTATGTCATCAAGGGCTTGCTTAACGCCGTACTCGATACTCAGATTTCTATCAATATAATGCTCAAGCAGGGCAGACTCGACGTGCTTAAACTGGTCGATTACTTGCTCACCACGCTCAAGGTCAGCGTAAGCCTGTCCGATTTGGATTTGGACGGTAGCATAGGTACCGATTCGCTCGAGGCTACGCTTAATATTAAGCTCGCTATGTCCAATTCCGACAATCCTATTATGGGTATAGAGCTGATTGCGGGCGAGACGGGCAGCGCGGGTGTGTTGTTCAGTCTGTACTTGGATAAGAACAATGCCTATATCGACCTCAATGTACTCGGACTCGGCAAGTATAAGGTCAGCAATACCGGACTTATGGGTATGCTTACCGACTTGCTCGACGGATTTAGCGAGAGCGTAAGTCTCAAGGGCTTGCTCAACCTCGACAGCTTGCTCGACGTAAGCAAGACTATCGCGCTTAAGGCCATCACTTCCGTCAATGCGGGCACTACCGTGGTATGGAACAGATACGGTCAAGCAAACGATATATATTACAATGTATACGGCGTTACGCCCGGCGTAAACGGCGCTGCCGATACTGTAGAGGCAATCGCTATGGGCGTAACTCATAACGATGCGTCTATATTCGTCGACGGAAAGTTCATGATTGTCGACGCGGACAACAGATACGGATATTACAGAGTAGACGTATGCACGCTTAAGAACGGCAACGAGAAGGTAATCGTCTCGGCTACTGCGTCTGCAGAAGACTTCGATTATGGCGCGAAGGCTGAGTATAGTAAAGATATCAAGTCTACCGATATATCTTGGAACGTATATAACGGCAAGTATAAGTACGCCGTAACGCAGATAGGTTCCGACGGACAGAGCAGAGACGTCGATATATCTTCTGCCGTCATCGAAGGCGGAGTATTCAAATTTACCGCAGACGCTACGGGAGTAGTATCTTATAAGGTAAGAGTATTCATCCCTGGCGAGGATATCACCGTAGATGAATTTACATTCGCAGTAACTAAGGTGGATTCCGACAAGCCTCAAGAACCCGCAGCTATAGACGTTGCAATCAACGATATCGCAAGGTCCGTATCTTGGAGCGGCGTAGAGGGCGCATCTTACTACGAAGTATCCTTGGCGATTGCGGGAGCTGCAGCCGCGGAGTGGACTACTAAAGTATCCGCGGGCGGCAATCTTACAACCAAGTGGTATAACGAGTACAAAAATTACTCGATTACAGTCGTCGCTTACGATAAGGACGGCAATAAGATCACCGAAGGCGCATCGAGCACAAGCTATAACATAATCGACGCGTTGCTCTCCGGACTTACTATCAACAACGGTATAATCGGACTGGAGATCACGGGCAAAGTATTCGGCGACATACTTGCCAATCTGATAGGCGAGAATTACAGGATTGAGATACTCGACGTTGCGCTCAGAGATGTCAATATCTTCACGGGAACGGCGGATCTCGAGTTGAATATCTACGATTCTATAGGTCCCGACGCAGGCAAGATAACCGTGAGCGCGGGCATAGCCATATCTCCTACAGATGTGGACGCGCTTGCTGCCGATGTTGAAGCGATGAATGCGGAGGGCTCGGGATACTCCGAGATAGACTTCGCTTTCGGCGGCAATGTCGTCAAGGGTATATGGGATCTCTTCGACGAGGGCGTAATGCTCGGTATGGACCTCGAGATAAAGTTCGCTAAGGGAAGTTACAATCTCAGCAAGTTGTTCGCTATGTTCGGTGATAATCTGGCAAGCATGCTCGAGAACGGTCCCGTATGGACCTTCGAGGCGGATACATCCGTCAAGCTCGAGCTTAAGCTCGGTATTATACTCGACGACATTTCCAAGCTGAGCGAGGAGGCGCGTAAGAAACTTCCTCAGGGTATGCTCAAGGCTCCTCAGATAATGTTGAGCATAGGATTCCCTCAAGGACTCGTACTCGGCAACGACGTTGCGATCAAGCCTAATTCCTCTATAGACGTATTCCTCAATTACGAAGGCTTGTCGATAGATTTGTCCGGTATCAGCATACTCGGATTGACTTTACCTAAGTACAGAGCGGAAGGGTTCGACTTCTTCGGCTTCCTTAACGGATACCTGCTCAAGCTCGAGCAGATGATAGGCGCTCAGTACAATCCCGACGGATTGGTTATAGACGCCGCTAATTCCTCCGTGATTACATCGGGCGATACATCCGCTCTCAATCTCAAGTGGAAGAGCTATGTGGGCGCAGAGGGATACAGCTATGTAGTCAATAAGGCGGGCGCGGAATCTTCCGAAGAGGTAAAGCTCGGTAAGGATGCGACATCCGCTACCATCGACGTCACAGGATTGAAAGACGGCGACAATGTTACCTTAAATGTGCTCGACACTATGGGCAACGCGTATGCAAGCGCAATTTATTACGCTAAGATAGTGGACGGCGAGCTAACTTTCGAGCTCAACGTAGGTCAAGCGCGCATGGCAAGAGCACAGGGCGACGACGTATCCTTGATGATAACTAAGGATAAGTTGAGCCTTATGATTACATCGCAGGCGTTGCTGTCGATAATCAAACTCGTATACGGCGATAAAATCGATATCGATTTGCCCGACCTCGATTTGACGATATTCGGAGAGATAGGCAATATCGACGGAGTTACCGGAATACTTCTGAAGGTCGTAGGCGACTTGATTAAGCCCGAGGGCTATGTCGGCACCGATCCTACGTTGGAGATGTCTCTCAAGCTCTATTTCGACTCGGGCGAAGCGGTCAAAAACCTCAATATAGGCGATAAGTACGCCGCATTCATAGCAGCTGCGGACAATGCGGGCAGCAAGTTGATATCCGGCTTGCTCGACTCCCTGTTCAATACTTCGTTCAGCCTGTATATAGATTTGGCGGCGGAGCAGGGCTTCGATATAATCGACGTGCTCAATATGTTTATCGGCGACAAGATAGATCTGTCGACGCTTAACTTGGATACTATCGTCAACAACAATAGCGGTAACAAGCTGTTGGAACTCAAGCTTACTACGTCGGGATCGTATTCGGATTTCGAGCAAGTGGCTATTCTCCTTCAGATTAACTACATGGGTAAAGAGCTTATTGCGCTGGCAGTAAGGGACGGCGACGCATATCTCGATCTGTCGGGCATAGGCGCCGGAGTGATCAAGGTCACCGATAGCAGTACCCCGCTTACCGCCAACATTAAGAAAATGTTGGACGACATGATAGGCAAAATCGAAATCGATATCGAAGAGAAGCTCAACGGTCTGCTGGGCATAGGTAAGCCTCAGCAGGGCAACGTCTCGACTCTTGCGACAGGCGGCGCAGATCAAGCCGCTAACGCTGCCGCGCCTATCGACACATCTTCTTTGATAGCAGCTATCATCGATATGGTAGTAATCAACGACTCTGTAATTAAGCTGTATGCTACCAGCGAGATGATCAAGGGCTTGCTCAATCAGTTCTTCTCCATCTCTCTCAACATAGAGCTCAACGGAGATATTGATATATTCAACGGCGAGGCGCAAGTCAACGTCAGTCTCAAGGATAGCGCAGACAAGGCAATAACTCTGTCCTTGGGTCTGTCTATCAATGCTATGACCAATGCCGAGCTCAGCGCTCTCGAGCAAGATCTTGACGGCAGAGCGGCGTCGTTCGACGGCGTAGTTATAGATTTAAGCAATATAGTTGGCAGCGTAGCCGATCTGTTGAACGGCTTGGATCTCTCCATAGAGCTGGACGTCAACTTCGGCGCCAACGACAATGTCAATCTCTGGGATGTAATCGGAGTTATATTGACTTCTTTGGTCAAGGCGGACGGAGCTGTTAACGACGTGTTCGAAGCTCTCGGCGAGCAAGGCTTCCGCTGGCAGCTTGATACGGCTACGGATATTAACCTTAAGCTGAAACTGGCTACGGACATCAGGACTAAGACAGTCAATGGCGAAGAGGTCATAGACGAGGAGACCAGCGCTATCGTAGTCGGACTTATCGCCGGCACGGATTTGACTATAGGCTATGACGCCACCGATAACAATCGCGAAGTCATAATCAAGCAGGGCGAGGGCATCTATCTCGTAATCAAGGGCGGCAAGCTCTATATCGACCTCAGCTGCGTACACATACTCGGACTTACTTTGCCCGTGCTTCGCGCAGATAACTTTGACGTAATGTCTTATCTCACTGGCATTGTCGGCGACGTCAAGCAGGCTGTAGACAAAATCTTCGGCGGCACAGTCCGGAGTGAGGCGGAAGGCGGCGACGAGGCTGCTACCGTCGGAAGTTCCGAGATGGCGCTTGACGGCGGCTCGGACGGAAGTATCTTGATAGGTCAGGATATTACTTTCAGCATAGGACTAAAGGCTGTACTGTCTCTGCTTAGCGAGATGGGATTGGTTGATTTGACCGCGCTTAAGCTCGATTGGAATATAGTCGCCACCACAGGCGTGCAGAACGGCTTGCTTAAGATAGCTATCGAGCATAACGGAGAGTCGACTCCTATAATCGGATTTAACGCGGCGCTTACGCTCGGCGTTAAGTTGCGCGGCGAAGCCGATCAAGAGGCGGACGCGGAGCGCGCCGATCTGTTGGATAAGGCAACAGGCGCCGATGTGAGATACGCGGACAGCACGAGCAACGTGATAGACGCTATGCTCAACAAGGTGCTCAATACTACGATTAAGCTGGGTATAAGCGCTCATAGCGCTTCCGATAAGTTCAATATATCAAGACTTCTGTCTCAGTTGATAGGTTTGATTGCTACGGGAAGCAACGGATTGGATAGCAGTAAGGCATTCAATATAGACGTATCCGATCTCGAGCGTCTGGAGTTGACTATAACGCTTAGCGGTAAGGCGGATAACCTGTCTCAGCTGTCTGCTATGATCCGCATTGATTCCGTATACAAGAACTATCAAGGAGTTGACGTTAATAACAAGATTCTTGCTATATATGTCGATTCCGGCAACTTGTATGCAGATTTGTCGGCATTGCTCAGTAATGTAAATATCATTAAGATCAACAATTCCGCAATCATGAATATACTGTCCGACACGCTCAACAAGCTGTTGTCGGGGGTCAATCTCGATCTTAACGATATCATTAATATCAAGCCTAAGGCTCAGCAACCCGATGGCGGCGCATCTCTTGCGCCTGCCGCGGCTGCCGATGCCAATGCGCTCGATGTAGCGGAATTGATTAAGAGCGTAGCCAAGATAGTAAGGCTGCACAATACTTCCATAGCGCTCGAGGCGAGCACGGATGCGATAGACCAATTGTTGTTCGGCATGTTCGGCATTCATCTCGATGTATTGGATGTTAACGGCGCCATTTATCTGATTAACGGCAGAGCGGAGCTTAACGCCAATATATACGACTATGACGGCAATGCGCTTACGGTCGGATTGGGTCTTTCTATTGCGGAGAATGGCATAGACGAGACTGCGGCTCTTAAGAGTGCTATCGCTCACGCAGAGGCTACCGCGGTAGAGCTTGACTTCACCAATGGCAAGACGCTGGCTCAGACGGTACTGGATGTGCTCGGCGGAGTGAGCTTGCAGCTTGACGTCAAGGTGCAGTTGCCCGAGGGCGTATTCGGCATAGGCGATCTGCTGAGCGGATTCGGCATCGATATAGCCGATGCCAATGCCTTCGAGTTGATTATCAGCGGCGGAGACTTGAGACTCGACGCTTCGCTGATAGCTAAGGCTGCCTTCGACTACGACAATCCCAATAATACAACCGTCATGCTGGAAGTCGTCATGAATTCCGACGCGGTATTCGGAGCTGTCGGCGGCGAAGATAATATCGTATTCCACGCAGGCGACAGGATATTAGGTATATATATTAAGGGCTCCGAGCTGTATGTGGATTTGAGCAGCTTGACGCTTTTGGGTATAGAGTTGCCCGTGTATTATACCGCCAACTTCAATATCCAAGGCTTTATCAACTATTTACTTAATAAGTTGATCGGCGGATTGGACAGCATGATATTCGGCGAGTTTGCAGTTAATGCCGAGTATAGCGACAGCGCCACCAAGATGGTTTGGAATCAGGTAGACGGAGCGGACGCTTATCTCGTCAAAGTTAACGGTGAGAAAGTCGGCACCGTGCTTGCCGATGCCGAGGTGGACGGAAAGTATGCGTTTACTCCCGCAGCAGATAAGTTGACAGGCATCTACACTGTAGAAGTAGTGCCTATGGTCAAGAAGGCTGTCGAAGGCTCCGAGCAGTTCAATTACGTTGAGATGGGCGGACGCATCGGTAAGTATACCAACGCCTTTAATCTGTATACCTCTTACGGCGCGGACGGAAGCGCCAACATCGCATGGGATCGTATCAGCGGCGCGCAGTTCTACACCGTTAAGGTTAACGGCGAGAAGATTGCGGACACCGAAGAGACGAGCATCGTCATAGACAATCTTGTCGGCGGCGAAGTGATAGAGGTTGTGCCTTATAAGACTGTAGACGACGTAGTACAGGCGATTAACGATTATATCGGTAGGATAGTATTCAAGACATCGCAGGCTCCCGTAAGCACTGTCGCGGGCATCGACGACCTCGATGTCAACGAGCTATTCCTCTTGGGAATATCGAGAGATCAGATTAATATCAAGCTGTCTCTCGATGCGGTACAGGCAATCTTGCAGGCGCTCAACCTCGACGTAGCTTTAGGCGGATACGACGCGGTAATCGACATTACGCTTAAGCCCAATCAGGATTGGCTCTCGCTCAGTTTCGAAAGCAATCTCGGCGAGGCATACGGCGGTACGAATGCTTCGGGCGAAATAGCTTTGAGCGTATTCGATATTTACAACGGAGACGCATTAGACGGCTTTAAGCAATCTTTGGCAAGCGACTCGATATGGGATATACTTGCCTCTAAGAAAGACAATGCATACAGCAATATCGTAGACGGCTTACTCGATAAGATGCTTAATCTGTCCGCGACGCTCGATATAAGTGTGAGCGGAGATACGGCGCTCAATCTAAGGAATGTGCTCAACAGCGTATTCTCTCAGATAGATCAGCTTAAAGATTTGAGCATTACAGAGGACATCATGCTCGAGCTGTCCGGTCTCGATCTGCAGCTGGCGCTCAATTTGGGCATAGACCTGTCTTCAGTAAATAATACGGTAATATCTATAGCGCTCAACGATATGCGCGGCGGTAAGAATAATCTGCTGGGTATACATCTGTTCCAAGGCAAACTTATCATAGATGCTACAGGTATAGCATTCGGCAGATACGTTATAGATGGCGCGGAGCTGTTCCAAGGTCTGTTCGATATGCTCAACGGCGCTATAAGCGGCTTGCGTAACGCTACGGATATGGACGGCTTGCTCGATATGCTTTACGGTCTTGTCGACAAGACTCCCGAGCAGACCGGCGATAGCATTAGCATGGCGGATACCGAAGAAAAGGGCAATTTGCCTGCGGGTACGCACAGTATTGCTGTAAGAGTGAGCACTGACGCCAACGCCGGTACGACGACCTTCTCTTGGGATAGCGTTCCTACGGCTATGAGATATAGGCTCATGCTGTATTCGGGTTATGATTTGACCAATAAGACAAATCTTATAAGGGAAGCCGACTTCATGCCCGCAGGTCTTGATATCTGCAATACCGTAAGAGAGACCAGCGTAACATTCAGTACGGCGGCGCTGAACAAGATAGGATTTATCAAAGACTCCATGTCTCCTTTCGACGGCGTGTTGCAGTCGGGATATTACTACTTCGTCGTAGAGGCTGTACGTAAGTACGGCGCTGACTCCGTCGAGCCCATTTACAGCGAGGACGGACTGGTTATCAACGGCGGCTATACCAACTTCAGCGTGCTCAAGAGCATACTGAGTATGGTTAAGATTAAGAATGATAAGATAAGTCTTACTGCATCCGCTGCGACAATTAATAAGTTGCTTGCGGGTACGCTCGGCATCAACTTCGATTGGGCAAGCGTCGTACTCGACATTGATCTCTTCGACGGTATAGGTAATCTTGACTTTACGGTAAGCGACGGCGACAGGGCTGTAATTGCCGACAATGTAACTTTGCAGAAGAACGCAACTTCAGTAGAGCTCGGTTGGGATACAGTAGAGAATGCCGATTACTATGAAATAAATATTACAGATATATCGGGTAAGAACAAGATAGATACCGTACAGGTGCATAGCGGAGATATGACCGTAAGCGGCAACAGAGCAAGCTACAGCGTAGATGCGACCGCTTATCCTTGGTTGTTGACTAAGGAATTGCGTTACAGAGTAAGCGCGATATTCGACAGCGTAAATACCGCGGTAATCAATCTTACGCTTGCTACCGGCGATAACGGTAGGGAGAAAGCCGTCGAGGCAATGAAAGAGAACGGTATCTTGGTTGAGTTCGGTGAAAATTCCGATTATACCATAGCGCCCGAGATTCCTTCGCTCAGCGAGATTAACGGCGTAAGCATTAAGCAGTTTGTAGAAGGAATACTTTCCGTAGTCAGACTCGAGGCTTCGCTCGATATATTCATCTCGAGAGGCTCGTATAATATCAGCTCGCTCATCAACAGTCTGCTCGAGAAACTCAATCTCAATGTAGAGGGCTTGGACGAGTCCGGTATAGTATGGACTCTTACGGACGATCTTAGATTTACTATAGACCTCAAGTTGCTCTTCAGTCTCGGCGCGACAGCGGAAGATACTAAGTTCGTGCTCGAAGTTTCCAGCGGCGGTCTGTCGCTTACCGAAGCGGACGGCAGCGTAATAGGCGTCATCAACGAGGGACTGTTGCTCGGTCTGTATTATCAGAACGGTAATGCGTTCGTAGATCTGAGCAATGTGACGTTGCTCGGTATACAGATGCCTTGCTATACGTTTGATATAGATGTTCACGGTCTGCTAACGGATTTGATAGACAGTCTGTTCAAAGATTTCGACTTCTCCGTACTCGGCAAGGGATTGTCGGTCAATGTGGAGGGAAATGCCAACGGCGACAGGTATGCGACTTGGAACAACTACAGCAAGAGCGCAGAGTATAAGGTAGAAGTGTTTAAGGCCGTGGATGGCGCGGACGGCGCTCTGTCTTGGGTCAGCGCCGGTTCGGTGACCGCTCCTGCGGGCGCTACAAGGGCTAATATAACATCTCTCGTAGGCAGAGACAGTCGTTATAAAGTAGAAGTGACGGCATTCGACGCCGAAGGCTCGGAGATAGCTAAAGACGAGAAGATATGCGGCGTAGAGGCGCAAGAGCAAAGGATGAGTCTTGCAAGCGATATGGATTCGCTCGATATGAGACAGCTGATAATGCTCGGCATCTCTTCGGATAAGTTGCACCTCGAAGTTACGACTAAGGCGGTTGCTTCGCTGCTGGCAAGCTTCATTTCCGGCAATGAGACCGTAGCAATGATAACCGATATCCTCGGACTGTTCGATTTGAGGTTGGTTGGAGAGTGGCAGGCAAAAGAGGCGCTTACGCTTAAGTTGCAGGGCGATCTGTTCAATACCGATTTCAAGCCCGTTGCGGTAGCTTGCGACAATGTAAGCTATGTCGTATCGGACGACTTGAGAGGCGTGACATTCACTTGGGACGAGATAGACGCCGCGGACGGTTACGAGTTGACAATTAAGAACAGTTCGGACGTTACGGTTGCTACAGCCAAGAGCGATACCAATAGCGTATATGTGCCTTTTGACAGTATATTCACTCAAGCTGTGCTTGCTCCTAACGGCGGCAGCTGGAGCGCGGTCGGAATTGTGGAGAATCCTCTCAATGTGACGCTTAAACTTCACACCGAGAAGTTGCTCAATCCCGACGAGATGGGCAAGGTGCCCGAAGAGATAGACGGTATACTTGCAGGCGTGGATATCGATAAAGCTAAGGAAGAGTACGGCTCTAAGCTCATTGCCGGCTTGCTCGACAAGATTTATAATCTCGACTTGAGCATAGCGCTTGATTTCAGTCAAGTGGACGGATTCAGCTTGTCCGAAGTATTGTCCGTAATGGTAGGCAATCTCATACTCGGCGCGACGGGTATATCCGTCGGCGAGCTTACCGACGCTTTGGATCTGCGTTTGAGCACCGATGCGACCACTGTGGCGCTCGATATCATGCTCAATGTGGATAGAGTGAATCCTGCGGACACGAATATCGCCATACAGCTCAGTTCCGTAATCGGCGGATATAATAAGGACATATTGCTTGCGCTCTATATCTACAGCAACAAGCTGGTAGTAGATATGCGCGCTATAGGCTTGAGAGCGTACGAGATACGCAATCTCGAGTACATCGTATCGCTACAGGAAGAGTTATTCGGACTGATTGACAGCCTCATCGGCGATATCGAGATAGATATCACAGAGGTCATCGGCGGATTGCTCAATCCTAAGAACGATGTCAATGGCGACAATAACGGCGGAGATGTCTCGGATGAGCCCGGCGTTGGCGACAGCGCGCTCGGAGAGGAGACGTTGCCTTCGATAGGCGTACGCGTAGTCAACTCCAGAGACAGCGAAGGCAATAGGGTAACCGCTCTTAAGTGGAATGATGTAGACGGCGCAGTCAAGTATGTATTGACTATGCCCGCCGAGGACGGCAGCAAGACAGAGATTACATTGAGCGGCAACGAGTACGAGTTCGTATCTTCCGCTTCCGTCTACGGCAAGCCTTACGAAGTTAAGATAGAAGCATACAATGCCGACGATGTGCTCATCGCGGTAGGCAGCAGAGGCGCCAACGGGGTCATCGCATCCCTGCTTAACGCGCTGTCCCTGCACAACTCCATTATCAGACTTGATGTGACGAGCGATATACTGGATACGATATTGTCTACGCTTCTTAAGGATATAAGCATCAATATGGATCCTATCGATTCGCTGGATGCAAATATAGACATCTTCAACGGCAACGCAGAGGCCAAGATAAATCTTGTCCTCAAGCAAGGCGAAACGGGAGCCGTAGTCAACAATCTCGTGCTTGGCGCGACATTGGGACTTGCGATGGCGCCCGAGCTCTATAAGGTAGACAGCACAACGGGTATATCCGATCCCGATACGGTAATTCAGAAGTCCTTGGATGCAATAGGCGAAGTTACCGTAGTCGATCTCGGAGTCGGCGACCCTGCGGGCAGAATAGCCAACGCGATATTCAGCGCGCTGTCGACATCTTCGCTTTCGGTAGATATCTCCGTTGCGTTTAACGCGGGTACATACGACCTTGCCGAGCTTCTCAAGAGCTTCGGACTGGATATACTCGGCGATACGCATCTGTATTGGACATTCAACCGTGATACGGAGATAGCGCTTACCTTAGAGCTCAGCGCGAGGATTTCGCCCAATGCTTACAATGACAGTCTGTTACTGTTTGATATTAAAGCAGGCAACGATATTATCTTCCCTGCCGTAAGTTTGGGCGGTAAGAATTACGGCGAGTTCCGTATAGACGCGGGAGATTCGATTTTGAGCGTGTTCGGCAGGTCCAACACCAACGGCACCTCTTACATCTATCTTGACCTCTCCGGCTTCAGCGTACTCGGCATACCGTTGCCCGTACTCAGAGCGGAGTACAACTTCGGCAGGATGATCATCAATGAGATATATGACCTCGCCGCTAAGATAACCGGACAGTATAAGCCCGAGATATTCTACGAAGCTGACGATCAGGGCAATATGCGCCTATTCTGGGAGGCGAGAGAGTTCGGCGTAGAGCAGATCAAGTATGACTTTAAGGTGGTCAATGCCGATAACAACGCAGAGATAGTTAACATCAAGGGCAGCGAATTCCTCAACGGAAGCAATGTAGTGGATACAAGCTATGTTCTCGGTAAAGACAAAGTTGCTACGCGTATGAACGTAAGCATTACGGCATACTTTGAATACACTTTGACCGACGGCAAGCCCGCGCGCAGAATCGTTGCGGAGAATACCGCGTTCATTGACTTGTCTTCGCAAGCCGAAGTAGCAGAGTATAGCGCCGACGATGTCAATAAAGATACTCAGGATAAGGGTCTTGACATACTCGACACTGTTAAGCTCGAGTACACGGGTCTCAACAAGGCTCGCGCAAGCTGGCTCGCTAAGGAAGGCGTAGTAGCTTACGAGATCTATCTTGTATCTTCGGGCACGGGCGCAAGGATACCTATGTCCAGAGATGTGGCGGAGCAAGGCAAAGCTACAGTCATAGGAGCAGGCAGAGTCGAGGGATACGATACGCTCGGTATTAACGGCGACGGCATCAAGCCCGGCACGGAAATATCCATAGAGATTGATACTTCTCCGTTGTTTGCGTCCGCAGGCAGCGCGCTCGGCAGATATCAATCGATGTTCGCATCGGGATTGAGCGCCCCCGCTCCTTCAATAGGCGACGTCAATAGCAGCGAGGATTACTACGGATATTATATAGTTGTCAACTGCTACGGCAATGTCAAGGAGACAGAGGATTCCGAAACTCCCGCGGTCGATAAATACGAGCTTGTGGCAAGGGGTGCGGCGGACAGCTATGGCGCCGTCAACGTCAACTTTGTTCCCAAGTCCGGAGCTGCGGCAGGTAAAGGCAACTATATAATCAGCTGGGACAATGTCCCCGGCGCTGTCAGATACAGCGTATTGCCTTACTACTCGCGCAAGAATATTACTTCTGCCGGCATGACCGTGGATTACATTGCGGTAGGCAAGAGCTCTTCCGCAGCGAGCGGCTACAACTTGAGCGATCTGCTTGTGACGGGCAATTTCGTCAATATATACAATGTGGATTACTCGGGAGCTTATAACATAGAGTTGTGCGCATACGATACATACGGCAATATCGTCGGATATAGTGTGGTTACCAACTCCATAAAGGCTAACGGCGGTAAACTCGTGCCTATGGCAGTGATCGAGATAATAGCGAAGGCGGATCAGTTGGGTATAGTAGTCCAGCTGGATGCTGTAGCGGCTATGCTTGACGCCTTTGGCGTAAGTCTCGGCTCGTTTGACCTCGGCGCGCTCGATCTCGAGGCTGCTGTCGGACTTAAGACTTATGTAGAACGCGTAGTCAAGCCGACTGATGTCGGCGCTGATAAAGTGGATAGCGTAGATGTATACGGAGCGCATCTCAAGGGATTGAATTCGGGCTATGAGTATACCGTTAAGATAACGCATACCAATGAAGGCAGGCTCATCTCAGAGAAAGAGTACAGCTTGAACTCCGATTACAGCGGCAAGATGGATGTCGAGTTTATTATGAATGCGCTTGGCGAATATAACTTCTGCGTATTTGATAACAGCGGCGCTAAGGTGATTGATTTCACAAGCCGCACGCTCAAGAAGTATTGTCTCGACGTAGTCGGCGACTTGATGCAGAACGTCAATACCGCGGGAGCGGTGGTGAACGCGGGCGAAACGAGCGGAAGCGTAACTGCCGCGATTAATTCCGGAGCATTGTCTTACACATGGTCCGCTATCGAAGGCGCTACCAACTACAGCGTCAGGGTAGATTACTTCAAGGATCTGTCCGTGAGCGGCGCGCCCGATGCGACAGAGACCAAGAGCGTGAGCGGAACATCGATGCAGAGCTCGTTGAGTCTCGAGCAAGGCTCATATCTCGTGACTGTTACGGCGGGCAACGGAGCTTCGTCGGGTAAGTATATACAGGTGATGTTCACTGTCGGAAGCAATAAGCAGCTCGCGAGTAACGCAGGCAAGGTGCTCGGACAGATAGGCGTGACTACAGACGGCCGTCTGATATACTGGAACGCTATGAGCGGAGCTTATACCTACGGATTGGATATATGCGAGAGAGAGAACGGCAAAATCGTCAAGTCTGCGGTATATGACGGACTTACGGGCACGGTGCACAGCGTTACGCTCAACCATGCCGGTTCGTACGATGTGATTGTCAGAGGATACGATGCCGACGGCAATATGTTGCCCGATATCTACAGCGCGCATATCGATGTGGGCGGCAGGTCCGATTTTGTCATAAACGCTACTGTATCTTATGACGATATAGTAATAGGCGGCGGAGAGAGCGATTACAACAATCTGAGCAACCTAATTAACACAAAGGCCAACGCTTATCACAGCGGCGACTATGCTACGACTGTAAGAATGTTGATGTTCAACTATCTGCAAGATGTGGGACTCGGACTCAAACTTGACCTGTCCGCGACCCAGACAGTCATCAATATGGCGGATATGATTAACAAGATATTCAACGCCGTCAACGGCACCTCGCCTATAGGCGCGCCTATCAGACTGGATATCAAGGGCATACGCGACATGGGTATGACGCTCAATCTTGAGTGGCATCTCGACTATACCCGCAACAGCACCACGCAGATGGTTACCGGTATCAACGGTCAAGGTACTACTCTCAAGGTCGAGTTGAACTATTACGAGGGCAACAATACCAAGACATTGCTCGGCTTCTATCTGAAGGATAGGTCCTTCTATATCGCGCTGCAAGGATTGGGATTGTTCAATATCAAGATGTCGTCCAACAGGATGATCAATAACCTTACCGGTACATTGTACTCCGTGCTCGACAACTTGACTCAGAAGCTGGACGACACCATAGACGGGGCGCTTGGCACAGACGCCGGCGACGGTATCGACTTCAGCGTATTGCTCAAGGCTCTCTTGGGCGAATACGCAGAGATAGATCTCGGCAGTATAATCGTCGGCAACAGCGTTTTGGAAACCGACGAATTGCAGCCTGTGGCTAAGAGCGAATCGTTGCAAGACATGGATATCAGTTATATCATAACCAAGTTGCTCGGCGTGGTTTCGCTTGAGAATTCCTCGCTGCTTGTCAACGCTACTTCCGCGATAATCGATACGGTATTTGCGGATCTGCTGGGCGTAGAACTCGGTCTTGACTTGGATCTGTCCGTGCTGGTAGGCATACTTAACGGCGATATCGCAGCCAGCTTGCGTATCGACAACGTAACTATCCAAGCCGAGCTCGATTTGCACATCAATGACGGCAGCGATTACAGCGGACTCACAGTTCCCAATATGAACTTTATCGACCTCAATGTCGAGCAAAGCAGCGGTACGCAGCTTGCGATGTCGCTGATAGCAAGCAGCGGACTCAATCTGTCTATCGACCTCTCCAATGCGTCTGTCGAGAGCATAGCTTTCTACAACTACGATGCGGACGGAGCGTATAGGTTCGGCTATCCTGCGGCTGTGCGTGTCAGCGTCGAGGCGCTTAACGAAGACCGCACTATATCCGAGAACCTTAACGGCTCCATGCAGGTTGAGCGCGGAGGCTTGCTTGTCACTTTGGTCGGTATCGATACCAACGAGTATAACACAAAGGGCGCCGGTACGACGTTGCCTTTGGCATACGTGTACATTTCGCCTAACGACTCGCTTACGGTTAAGCTGGCTAAGGGATGGTTTATAATCGAGGCAAACGCTATAGGTATTAACGTTACCGTAGACCTCGGAGATAATCTGTATGCGTCTTCGATGGAGAGCTTGATCCGCAGCTTTGTACCTGCGGGCACTTTCCCCGTTACCATCAGCGTGCCCAACCTCGGTATTATGAATACCTTGGGCGGCTTGCTCGACAAAGTTATCAACCTTATTATAGGCGACGAGAGCAGCTCGGGCAACACAGGCGACGTAACCGAGGAGGATACTTCTTCCGGTACGGGAGAGACTGTTGTCGATTACGGCATAAAGGTCTATGCGTACGGCTCCAACAATCCTGTTGTGGAAGGATCTACGTTTAGGATAGAGCATAATCGCGCTACCAACGCAGACGGAGTCGCATTCGACGGTTACAACCTTAGAGTTATGCGTGCCGACGGCTACGAATTGCTCAATGTGACTTATCCCGCAAGCGCTACTACAAGCGGCGGTAAGTACGGATACAACGTCAACTTTAACTGGTATGAAGATTATCGCATAGTAGTCGAAGGATATATGAATAAGACCGGTTTCGATAAGATACTCGGCGAGCTTGATATATGGGCTTTGCTGGGCGGCAACCGTAAGGGAAGCAATCCTGCGACATTGCCGACGGGCGGCGCGTATCCTACTGCCGAGGCTTGGACAGAGGATGACTTCGGTATAACAGCGGCGCTGTCCGGAACGGGTAACTTCAATCTCAGTGTCGACTTCGATACTTACTATCTGAATAAGCTTATCGACGACATAATGGATTTGGTATTCGGAGCCAATACGATTCTCGACCTCAGCTCTATGGGACTGAGACATAATTACCTGTCTCACACATGGTGGGATAGGACATCGCGTTCGTCTACATGGCTCAATACCATGGACTTCGGCAGCAACGGAAGTCGTATGGCTATGCAATTCGATCCTACGTCTACTCTTGACTCTATATCCGTACAGCTAATGCCGCTGCTTGCAGACGCACTCGAGTTGATCAATATCAATATAGACGTCAGTGTAGGTCCCGCTATCAAGATTAAGCTTAACGGTCCTGCAATAAGAGCCGGAGACGACAATCTTAAGTCAAACGAAACAATGGCTAATCTCAACAGAATCTTCATGCATCTGTTGCCTTTTGCGGTGTGGAATACGGCTAGTCTCAATGTGTCTTTGATAGACGGCACGATTGCCAATATCTCCTTCGACGGCGAGGACAAAGGTCTTGCGGTGAGAGATGAGAACGGCAGAGTGCTTACGCACGAGGTACAGACCTTCTACGGTAAGTACAACGAGGGCGAGAGCCGTGACCAGTATTACTACGATACGGGTAAGCCGGACGACTACACCTACAGCAATATGAGCGGCAGAGGCGGCGTGAGGAAATTGACTTCCAACGGCAGAACTAAGACGTCTACGGTAGTGAGGAACGGCAAGTCTTATACCGCATACGGTTATACCGTAACCTACAACGCCGTAGGAGTCGCAGGCTCTAACTCGGGCGGACTGCAGTACAGCGGAGCTATCTCCAACACCGCAGGCACGAGCGGAAGCCGTATGAATCTCGACTTCACATATGTGCGTACGGGTTCGGCTATCATCAATAGATCTACGCAGAGCGGCACAGGATTCAATACCGGTAGCGACTCCTCGCAGTGGGGTAAACCTATGGGAACGACGTTTGTCGTCGGACAGAACGACATAGCGCCTTTCCATACCAAGATAGATATCTACAACGGATCCGCGTCTGTAGGCAACTCGTCGACCACTACCGATCATACTTCGGGTATAGTGAGTTGGGGTGGATTGCCCGCGTATGTCGAGTATGATCCGCTTGCTATGGGCGATGCATATGCCGCGGCAGACTATATGATGAAGAGATACTTCTTATCGGGACTTACCGCGAGATATCAGCTCGGCTCCAGCTTTGCAAGAGGTCAGATAACCTATGCGGTTAACGGCGCGACTCTTACAGCTGCTAATCTTGCTTCTGCCCTTAGCTCGTCCAACGAGGTGACTGTAGTGGCAACGGCTGTATTCGGCGGCTCTGTCGGCTCTAAGTCGTTAAGCATAGTAGTACATCGCAATACGTCCACTATAGTGTCTATCGACAAGGTAAAGATGCATTACTTCGACTCGTTGCCTCAGTATGTGGTTGTGACCACAAGCGAGGGCAAGCGTAAGAAGTATGACGTGACGACCAACCGTAATAAGGTGGGCGACGAGAATAAAGTCCTGCTTACCGACTACGATCCCGCTACGGTATCGGCGGCGCAAGGCGCTACGGTAAAGGCTAAGTTGACCTTTGTTGACGGTACGGTGAGCAATCTGTTCGAGATAGAGTATGTAGACTCGACATTGAGCCTCGAGAACAGCAAGGAGCTTGACCTGTATTCGTTCAACAACATCGACGATGTCGTGAGCGCAATCAACGGAATCAAGGTCACATATGCCGACGGCGACGCAGTGCTGAGCGATGACATGACGCTCGGTAACGGCGGCAGCGGCAGCAACATGCAAGTATACTCGGCTAAGGCGGGTAGATGGATAGCGCTTGGCAACTGGGCTAGCAGCGTACTCGATATTAAGGGCGATACGATTTATATCCCCGTATCGATAAGCCAGAATGCAGGCGACTGGGGCAGCGGCAGATTGAGCCAGTCCTCGACTATAGTCATCAATATAGCGACTAAGTTGCCCGAGTATGTCACGGTAAGAGACGGCGAGGCGGATACGATAGTTGTACGTCCCTACGACCACTATCTGTCGCTTGCAAAAGGCGACGACAGCTTGGCGGCTCTGCCCGGAAGTATCACGGCGCATTACGCTAACGGTACGTCCGAGAATATATCCGTCAGATGGAAGAACACCGATGGCAGATACGTGCGTTCCAATTCGATAATAACCGGTTGGAATACCATGGGCGCCGAAGGTAAGTTGTATGTGGAGAACGATGAGGTCATCTATCAGAAGTTCCACTGGGCTTACGGCAGAGATGACTTGCGCGGCAAAGTAATCAATTACAAGATGGAGTCGGGCAGAGTCGTCGGTATGATGTTCGACTTGGACGGAGACGGAGTGTACGAGTCTGCTACTCCCGACATGAAGAGTAAGCAGGTCGATGCTCAGGTCGAGTTCTCGGGCGGATATAAGATGATATTGCCGGTAGCGCTCGACATCATAGGCAACAGACTTATCGGTTATGTCGGCTATGACGTGGAGGCGTACAAAGCCAACAGTCTGAATATCTGCGACTACGAAGGATATAGCTTTAAGCAGGCATTCAGCATTACAAAAGATGCAAGCAGCTTGTTCTGATTGATACAATCCGCGGCGGATAGCCTATATTCGCCGCGGAAAAATAAGGAAATTCTTAATTAAGGGCTTCCTTATATAAAATAACTGTGCTATAATTTATACGGGTAGCTCCGTATAGAGATGCCGATTTTTGCATTTATCGGATTATTACGGCGCGGTCGCGGCGCAGGAAAAGGCGACAGATAAGCGGAAGGGTATAGAGATATATCGCAGGGAGGAAAATTATGAGTAAGAGCAGACGTTATGCTTTAATAGCGGCGGTTACGGTAGCGGTGCTGGTTATATGCTCCGTAGCTGTTGTCTTACTGACGGACGGTAAAGGGTCGAACGGCGACGGAGGCGTAATCGCTTCGGGCGCTGCAACGACTGTTAAGACTACAGCCGGCAGCGTTGACAACGATTACTTAGTTAAAGAATTTCTTAAGCTGTACAGAAATCCTCAGGATAAGATACTCTCAGACGGCTCTCCCTCCGTTTGGTATACTCAAAAGGCAAATTCTGCTACAAGTATCTATATAATCAATAAGACAGGATCTAAGACTCCCGTTCCAAATGTTCAGGCAGGACAGCAGGTGCCCTCGATAATCAGCGGTCATGAGTGGTGGGCATTCAAGTCTGGAAGTGTGACGTATGTCGTACCTATAACGCGCGCGTCGTCCACGTCGATATGTTTTACGCTCGATAATTTCCTTACTACGCCTAATGTATATACTTCCGCCAATACGTACGCGTTGATTGAGGAGGACGTAACTTATTCTCCCAGAGTAATCAACAGCGTTCAATATAACGACACTACGGTGTCGCCTTATAACTTCAATGCGACTCTCGACGGCGCGGGACACAAGATAACCGCATCCGAAGCATACGAGATGTCTTTGACCATTAACGGCGGAGATGCCGGCTCGAGACTTAATAAGCCTTATATTACTTGGGGTACTCAGGGCGGCGGCGGATATTCCGATTATCATCTTAATGCGCACAGTATGTTTATAGGCAATATAGGCAGGGGTACGCTTAAGAATTTCACGCTTGACGACGGCGGCTACAACATGCGCATAGTTCAGCACAATAATACTACCGCAGGCGGAGATACCACCGTAGTTAACACGGCATACGGCGCGCTTGTAGGAGTTGCGGGCGTATATAATAATAAGGCTGCCGGCGGTACGGACGGCGATCCCAATGATCCTTACGATTATTCCAACAGCGCGCGCTCCAATATCAACAATGTTAATCTGCTCCTTAACGGCGACCATACTATGTTCACCCGGAATGATGGCATGAATATGGCATCGTTGATTATGGGCGGCGCTGTCGGTTACAACGCCAACTGCAATATCGATAATCTTACCGTCACTATCAACGGTAGGATATCTCCTTATGCGTTGAGGCAAGGACGTCCCTCGTTTTCCTTGGGTTTCAAACCCGCTACTAAATACGACATACTCGGCGGAGTGTGCGGAATATCTGCTTACAGCGGCACATTTAAGAAGGTAATAGTCGCCGGCTCGGGCAATCTGTTCTGCGATTGGTACGTAACCGTAAAGGATGCGAGCAGAGTTGCAAACGACTTCGGCGAAGCTGCCGGTATTGTATTCGGTCAGATCATGAAGCCTACTACGGCAGAAGGCGTAATTATAGATTTCCCTTATAAAAATATTTGGTTCCGCAATATAGGAGGCAGTTCTTCGATATGGGATATTATCGGACTGTTTGTGGGTAGAAAAGGCTCGGTTCTCAACTCTACCTCATACTCCTTGACATACAAAGATATTTATTTGACAAACAATGTTTTTGCGGGTATTAACGATGCTAATTTGCCGGCTAATAAATACGATGCGGTCGGTAACGGAACGTCTTATACATGGGAGCCCGGTTATATGGGTAAGACATATCTTGACGACGGTACAGTTACCGATCACCATAGCGCGGCTACCAGCATAACGATGCCTATTAGATTCAATACGGATGAGCCGGATGGCACGCCCTTTACGGTATGTTCGGATGATATTACCTCGATCGGCTTCTCGCAAGATGCCAACTATATGATAGAGATCGCAGCTAACGGCAACGGTATCGTATGGGACGCTACATGGAATAACAAGAATGGCACGGTATACAATACCGCGACATCCGGACATTCGGTATACGACCCGGTATATGTGCAAAATACGGCTACCGGAGTTAAGCTCAAGGCTTACGGACAGTTTTCGGGTACCAACTCCAACGGTCGCAATCTCGTCCTTAACGTATCCAAGGGCGATTCTGCCACGTATTCGTTCGACAGCGGCAGTATAACTAAAGAGTATAACGGCAAGGCTATCGATTATCCCGACCTTAGGGTCAAGATGGCGAGCAACAACAGCTACAATCAAGACTTCCAACAGATATTTAACGGCAGAAGCGGCGTAATGATGCACCTTCCCGTCGACGATCAGACGGTAGGAGCTGTAGGTCCTAAGATATTGGATTCTTCAGGCAACAATGTATTCTCCGGAATATATAACGGAAAGACATATTCGTGGCAAGGCTCTATGGACGCCAACAGAAACAGTATCGGGCACGCATATTTTGCCAATATGTACTCGTCTGTGCAGAAGTATATCCCTTCTTCCGGTCTGTATACCAATGTAGACGACAGCGATAATGCTACGGCAGAGTCGAGCAGGAAAAAGGCTAAAGACGCTGGTAAATATAAGTTTAACGTAACTGCTGCCGGCGCATATATAGCGATGAGGATAGGCACAGGGTCTTCTACATATTACATGTTGCTGACTCCCGACGGAGATTCGTCATTCGAGTATGTGGTCTCGCCCAAGTCCCTCGGAATCAATCTCGAGACGCCTGATATCAACTACAACGGCAATAGCGTCAACTTCCAGTATGCCGGCGACAACCCTACCGCAAGGGCAAGATATTCGCTTACGGGAATATTGGCGGGAGACGATGTTAAAGCCGATCCTACCAAGATAGGTTATTACAATTCCAACGGCACGTCTATTACGCAAGCCGTCGATGCGGCTACATATAGATTGAGTGTAAAAGGTCTTGTAGGCACCGACGCAAGCAACTACACCATCGACGCTATACAGAACTTTACCGTTCATCCGCTCAATGTGCAGGTTTCGCCGGGTTCGATTGTAATTGATTACGGCAATACCGTTGCTTCTCAAGCGGAATTTACGGGTTATACATATAGGATTACCGACCGCAACGGAAATGCTGCGGAGATAACTGCCTTGCCTTCAGGCGTTAATATGCTATTCGACGCAATGATAGAAGAGGGTAAATATCTGTTCGGAACAGGCAATACGCAGTACAGGGGCAGACTTAATGCCGGCTCATATCCTATATATCTGCGCGGTATTACGTTTAACGACGAGTCGCAGAGAAGTAACTATGTCATTCTCAATGACATGCTCGACCCTTCCGGTTCCGGCGCGTCGAGAGGTACGCTGTATGTAAATAAGGCTGCGCTTACGCTTTCGCAGGTAACTCTGCCTACGGGACTTGTATACGGCGACAGTTACGGTAATCCTACTTATAAGATTACAGGTCTTGTATACGGCGATACGATAGACGCTGCAAGCGAGAAGTGGATATATGATATTGCATCTAACGGGATAGGTTATCTCTCCAGCCCTCGCGCCGCAGGCGATCATACGGTCAGCCTCGTAGACTTCAGCATAGGCGGAGTGTCCGTTTCTTCCGAGAACGGCAACTATGTCTATTCCGACTCCGCTGTGCGTACCAATTTCAACATAGCGGCGAAGCATATCAATCTTAATGTCGATTTCGATACCGCTACCGTATACAGATATAAGGGCTCGGCATGGGAGTTCGCTACAGAGATAGCGGCTAATGATGTAGCTTATCCTACGGACGATCTCAAGACGCCTATAGTATTGCAATCGTATAAGGATATCAATCATACTCAAAGCGCAGATATAGAGAATGTGGGCAAGTATTACCTTGCTGCATCTTTCAGCGGTAGCTACGAAGCCGTCAAGTCTGATGGAAGCCGCGTGCAGGTTTCTACCGACGGCTCATACATTTTCGACGCATTGCTCGATACCAACGGGATAGAGTTCGACACCGTTGATATACACAAAGCTACTATTGCATTCGTTGGTTTAAGCGAAAAGCAGACTGTAGTATATAATGACGAGATGCAGAAGTTCGCATTTACTCGCGACAATATTACAGCGCTCAACGACAGCGATGCGGAAACGCTGTACGCTATGATAAGAGTCGAGTATAACGGAGCTCATGAGGTTGACGGCGTCGAGACGGCAGGCACGTACAATGTTACGCTTTCGCTCGAAGAGACAGCCAACTATGAGTCTGTATACAAAGAGGGGCTTTACTTCGAGATACAGAAAGAGGATATGACCGTTGTTATCAACGGCGGCAAGGACTTCGTCAAGGAATATAACGCCAATATTGTTCCAGCCGTAACGGTTACCGTAACAGGTAACAATTCGGGAGTCAATGTCAATACGCACGAGTTGCAAGCCAATCTCGTATCCACGGTATTCACCGATTTAAGCGGTGTAGAGGTTGCTTCCGCGCAAGCCGTAGGCAACTATATAATGAAAGTGAGCTATACGGGTACTGTCAACAGAAATCCCGCTACAGCAAGCATCAGAGTAACCGTCAATCCAAAAGTATTGACTTTCGCGCTGTATGATAGCGAGGGCGAGAATATAGCAGACAGCCGCAAGGAAGTGCGCACCTATAATAAGGCCGCGTACGAAGCGGATTACTCGCTGCTCGGAGTAGTCGCGGGTGAGAGCGTAGTACCTACCTTTGTATTCAAAGGAGAAGACGGCAGAGCGCTATCCTCCGCTCCTATCAATGCCAATACAAAGAAGTCTAACGGAGTATACAATTCTTATACGGTAGAGGTTACGTTGCCTTCGACATATTCCAACTATACTATGTCTAAGGTTACCTATTCGTTGACTATCGAAAGATATGTTCTGTCGGTAGACTCCCTCACGCGTACGTCTTATGCTTTGCGCAACGGCGGTATGTATACGCACGATGATTATATCGGCTGGATAAGCGAGTCCATACGTATGTACGATGCGGACGGCACTGTCTTCACCACCGAGCAGCTCGATCAGATCATGCAGTCTCATACCACAGCGGGCTCGTATGACGGATTTATGTTCGAGTTATACGGTTCGTCCGATCACAGCACAAGCATTACGGACATAATAAGCCAGTACGACGACTATCAAGGCAATCTGCACTTGCATATTCTCGTCAACGAGGCTGTACTTCAGCTTGCGATGTTTACGGACGGAAATTACGACGTTGCGTCGGATGCAACCGTTCATGTCAACGCAATCGATATCACCATCCTGCAGATGGGTATTATGATTACCGTCGACGGAGAGGACGGCAATAAGGATATCACTCGCGTCTATGACGGAGGCGACTTCAAGATAGGCTTCAGACTCTTTACCTATAATGCCAATACTTCGTACGGAGCGAGCATCGATGCCGGTAACGGTGAGATTATTCATTCCAACACCGAGTATAAAGGTATAGACACCGTCATATCCTTGCAGATAAGCGTCACAGGTAAAATCGGTAAGAATACGCCTTTCTCCGAGAGCATATTGCTTTCGCCCGGTACGAGCGACTTCGCTAATTTCTTTGCTCAAGACGGCGACGACATTGTCGGACTTGTCGGCAAGGCTAAACCTATCCATGCAGGCGTATACAACATCAATTATGTGCTAAACGTAAGTTCCATGCCTCAAGGCGGCAGCGTGCCTTCTACTTGGATTATGCAGACCACTACAAGACTGGTCATCAATCCCGTGCAGGTGACTCCCGACGGAGAACTTGCGGATATCACTATAGCATATCACCACGTTATAGATAATGCGCTGCTCGAGAGTTCCAACAGCAACGATGTTTCTTTTATCTCGCAGCATAAGGGTCTTATGATGCAGTATTCCTCCGATGTCCTCGGCATCATGCCCAATGTCGGAGAGTATATCTATAATGCGACGCTGGCAATAGATCCCGATTATGTCGGACCCGCGATATTGCTCAGCGACTACGATCTGCATGAGAATGAAGGCAAGATAATAGTAGAAAAGCTCAACGTCAATGTAAGCGTAGGCAACCTTGAGTTCGTGTACGGTACCGATTACAACAGGCTGGTAAGCGACTTACTTACGATAGAGTATACCAACGAGCCCGAATTCTGCGACGGAACAGATCATGGGGAGCTTATATCGAGATTCTTGTCCTTGATGTTCAACACAGACAAGGTCAATCCCAATGTCGGATTACATGAGGGAATGATAGAGCCTAAGTATAGCAATCCCGGCACCAACATCAACTTCGTCACGGTTAAGAAAGGCGACGTTACGGTCACGGCTAAGCCTTTGGTGATTACCTGGGGAGATAGGAGCGGCGTATACGGAACAAGCGATATTGCGCTCGGCTCTTATACAATGGATACTACGCTCGTCATCGGAGACAGACTGTCATCCGCTTCCTCTGCAATAGTGTATAATGCGGGAGCCGAGATTACGGATATTTCATCACTGTCCGTCGGCGTATACAGTTACGGATATGCCAAAGTGGTCTTTGTAGATCAAGACGGCGAAGATGTGAGCGGGAATTACAACATCACCAATCAGAATAAAGGTAAGTATACCGTAAGTCCCATTCAATTACGCGGTAGCTATGTCAAGTCGTTCGAGCCCTCATATACAGGTTCGGAAATAACGGATATATTTACCTTCAAAGTGTCTGACAGTATCACTATTCCCAACGGGGAAGAGCTCGTATGGCAGATTAAGTATTATGCGTCCAAAGATGACGTGACGGCAGACGGCAACACCGTGACTGTTGCTGCGGTAGGCGATTACTGGGCGATGGCGCGTCTCGTGTCTGTAAACGGCGGAGCGGGCAATGTCAACAATTATGCGCTCACGGATATAGGCTGGTCGCAGTTCAAAGTATCTAAGGCCAATCTTACTCTGTCGTCTATCGACGGATACGATTCATCGTTCAACGCTACTGCTGTATATAGCGGCAGCGCGGACAATAAGCTGTTCGGCGCAGGTGCGTTACATCTCACATTCAACAACGGTAAACCGTACGATGCAGATGTGCACGGCGCGTTGACTGTTACAATCAGCGCGGTTTGGACCAAGGAGACAGGCACTAAACTTTCTCAAGTATTCGATGCCGGCGAATATGCAATTACCGTCGCCGTAACGGGCGCAGATAATTTTGCAGACGCTACGTTTACTAATATTACTCTTACGGTCAATCCTGCGCAGATAGCAAGAGACGACATATTCAACTATGTCTCGGTTACTACTCCTGCGGACGGATATGTATACAACGCTTTGCCTCAACATCCCGAAGTAGCTCTTAAGTCGGGCATTACAGGCAGTATATCCGTTAGATATTATGAGGTAATCATCCTTTCGCTCGAGGAAAGAGACGATACTGTTAACGCAGGCGATTATACCATAAGGCTTACGTTCGACAGCCGTAATTACGTATACGACGACTATGCGTATCTGAACAATGCTGTGGACACTTACTGGACGTATACTATTAACCGTTCGGATAAGATTGCAGTCAATATCTCTACGACTGAGCAATATTACAACGGTAATTCGCAGCGTCCCGACGACATCCTTATCACCCTGCTTGCAGGTACCGATCAGGCTAAGACGATCAGATATCCCAGCTCGGAAGTCGACGCTACGCTCTATTTCTATGAGAAGAGCAGCGGCGGTAACGGAACCTCGACTATAATGTACAATAATAAGTACTATACGTATAAGGTCGCTAATCCTCCGATAACGAGCGTTGTCGCTAAGCCCGGCGATTACTACGTCATGCTGCATATCAATCAGATCAATGACGGCAACTTCGTCAATAATATCGACGCATATTATGTCATTAATTCGGGCGCAGATCTCGGCGTATACACCGTCAAGAAGGGCATAATGTCCGTATCCGCTACAAGAAATATCGAGAAGCAATACGACGGCGTCGTCGGTATTAACGGTAAAGACGTGATTTACGAAGAGGGCGGCAACTGGTATATCAATGACGAGATAATATCCATCGCAGGCGCTTACGATTACAAGTTCGGCACCGTCACTATCGATGTAAGCTACTTTGTCGAAAACGACGGCGAAAAGGATATATACACAAGACTTTATCGCTGGACATGGTATTTGTCTCAGCGCTATGACGGAGACGGCAATCCAGTCAACGGCATGCTCGAGCAAAATAAACCTGTAAAGCACTACTATTCCAGCGGTGAGTTGGGTATAGAGACGCAGACCGGACCGTATAAGAATGTATTCGATTTCGCATTTGCGGGCAAGTATAAGATAGATATCGAAATTGACAACTCGCAAAGCGCTTATTACAGTCAGGCAAGAGAGATTGTCTTTGACGAGGACGGCAACAGCAGCGAGCAGAATGTCAACCATCATGCAAGCGGCGGCGCAACTATTACGCTCAATAACTCCGCATTCTCGATAGCAGAGGCGGACAGATTGACATATTACAACGATTACAGCGCGTCTAACGCTCCGCTCAAGGCTAATCCCAACCATTACTTCCACGGAATAGCCGGCGAGGACAGCGGCGATGTGATCAGAATAGACGGCAAGGACTATAAGCAATTCAAGGATGCGAACGGCGACGGCTATGAAGATATGTTGACTTCCGACCTTACGTTCGAGTACTTCACGGATAGGGCTTGCACCATCGCTATAGCAAGAAACAATATCTATAATGCCGGTAAGTATTATATTCGCGTGACATATGCCGGCGACGAAATCAGATACAATTCCTCGACATGGTTGATTGAGTACATAATCAGACCTGCCGAGTATTGGTTTGAACTGATAAGCGACAGCACAGAGGAGTACGAGACTGAGTTCGGTACGGCTTTCGACCTCAACAAGATGTCTATCGGACACGATATCTCGCCTGTGGAAGGAAGAGGTAAGAACACGCAGTTCGAGAACAATGTTCGCAATTTGATCAGCGTACGCAACGAGGGCAAGAGCACTTACAACGGCTATGCCACTCCCGTAGGCAAATATACTATATTCTACGGATGGACATGGTCGGTTGCCTCCAACAATGAAATACGCAACAACGTCGAGTTGATAGACCTCTCCAGCTCCGACTCCAAGACGAGTATTACCGTTAAACCGGCGCAACTCGTATCAGGCGTCAACTCTACGCTCGACAGAGACAGATTGCCTGCGGGCAAGGAGTTCTCCGCTGCGGTGACTTCCGGCGCGTGGGAGCAGGAGATCAGAAACAGCATTGAGATTACGATGAACTATTTCGACGAGTCGGGCAACGTCGTTGCCGGCGGCGAAAAGTATAACGTAAGTCAATATACCTTCTCGTATACTTGGAATAGGACGGGCGAGGGCGATTATGCGGTAGTAGACGGTATCTACTCGGTAGGTAAGTATAAGATAACAGTCAATATGACCGACCCCAATATTTCGGGATGCGACTTTGTGATAGACTTCGAGGTCACTAAGGCGATTGCCAATGTAGAGATAGGTGAGACGGGCTCTAAGGTGTACGATGCGAAGGCATGGAATGTCTCGTATAAGATTACTACGCCCGAAGGCTCTATCGACAGAGATATCACATCGGAATTCGGACAGGGCGATATACATGTCACATACTATAAGGACGGTCAGATAGTAAGCAGCGTTGTCGATGCAGGCGACTATACTATAGAGATATATGTCGACGAAACCGACGACTATGCTCGGTCCGATGTTGCAAGCGCGACATTTAAGGTAAATAAAGCCAATGTAGACATCAGCTACAATACAGGCTATGTCAACAACCAGGAGTATATCGGTAAGTACAACGTAGACGCGGACAATGTCGCTACTATTATGCTTAACGGCGAAGTATATGCCGCCGATAAAGCAAACAGATATATATTGTATATAACATGCGAGGACTGGGGATACAACGGTAGCGCTTCGGCTACGCAGATAGTTAGAGAGTATGCTCAGGCAGTAGCCGGCGGCAGCAGTATGTATCTTACCGACTGGCTCGATGCCAATCATCCCGAGATATCCTACTTCAAGACCGACACAGGCGTATATAATGTCGGCAGCTATTATCCCGTTATGCTGTATCTCGGAGACAACAATGTAGATTACTCCGTAGATATAACGGCAGGAACAGAGATCCCCGAGGTAGTGATATACAGAAGGGCGATATCGGTCAATGTCACAGGCGGTCTCTCGTATTGGCTCACTTACGGCGACGAGCGTATTAATCCTATGGATATACAGCAGGCGTTTAACCGTGCGGACTGCACATATTATGAGGTCGTGGGCTATGTCGAGGGCGACGCTGTGCCCGAGGTAAGATGGACGGTAGCAGACCTGGATAATACTTATCAGGCGGGAAGCAATGCGGGCGAGTATACAGGCGCGTATTATGTGCAGGGCGAGTTGTCCGACAGCGCAGTCAACGGCAACTATTATCTCGAGGCGGTGTATGAGGAAATCGATCTGTATGTCGCAAGACAGAAGTTCGTACTTGACTCCAATGCAATGTCCGCATATCTTGCAAGCGAAGGCGATTCTGCGCTCAGCGTGCAGATTATCGACGGCAAGGCTACGATAGACAGGGTATACAGCGGCAATGCTTATTCCAATATAGCGTTGGCTTACGACGGAATTTACAATAAGGACGGCGAAGGCGTAATTACGGCAGGTAAGGATTTGTATGACAAAATCATCGTTCCTCCCGCAATAGCGACATATTCGCTTACCGATGTGGGCAGCGTTACCGCTATGTTCACGATGGAGCTTAAGGATATCGTCAATTATGAATTTATGAATGCGGCTGAATTCATAGATATCTCTGTCACTTTGAATGTCAATAAAGCGGATGTAGAGGTAAGGCTTAGGGATTCGTTGTCATTCAAGGACGGCGAGGGCTATGACGCAGCGCGTAATGAGCTCACTTTGCAGTATGTCGGTAAGGCATTCAACTTCGCCGATTACTTCGAAGTGAGAGATGTCACCAACGACGTCGAAGTAGTCAACGGATTTAAGAATATTATTTGGAGCGTAGATTTCGGAGCTAATGCCGTGCCTACGTTGCCCGGTGTATATAGCGGAATATCGCTTGTGGTGCACAGCAATAATTACGACGTAAAGATAGGCGGAGTAAGCGCGAATTATGTCGTCAACGTGGCGATTACCAAGAATCACGATGTGGGCGGAGACCTTAAGATAAGCACGTGGTTCGACAACAACCATGACGTTGACAACGCCACCGCATTCACTAAGGTATACGATACTTTGGAGATGAGAAGCAGAGATTTCGGATTTACCGCAATATACGGCGAGTTCGGCAATGCACCCAGCTCCGACCTTATCACCGAAGTCATCGATGCGGACGGCAATGCGGTAAGCACTATTAAGAATGCAGGAGTATACACCGTAAGATTCAGGATTGCGGCTTCCTCCAATTGGTGCTTTGACTTGGACGAGACTAAGAATTATATCGAGTACAAGTATGTTGTAGCGCGCTATGATGTAACCGATTCGGCTACGTTAAAGGCTGTAGACAGGGGCGCCGGTTATGATTCGTCCGTGACGCTCGGCTTCGCAACATATAACGGTAAGTCGCAGACGCCCGCAATAGATATTTGGGCGTCCGAGAGCAGAAGACTTGTCGCTAACACCGATTATACGTTGGACTTCGGCTCCAACACCGTAAACGCAGGTACATTCGATGTGACTGTTACATTCGTAGGCAATTACACAGGTTCCTTCGTGGTGCACGATTTCGTAATCGATGCCGCGGATCTCGAGACCGCTTACATTAGTGGCAGCTTGAGCGTGGATTATATTAAGTCTTACGCTTACACCGGAGAGCCTATAGAATTGCAGGGACTTACGATATCCTTCAACGGTAAGGTGCTTACAGAGAGGACCGACTATACCTACAACAATAACACGCCTCATACCAAGACGGGTACGCACTCGGTATCGGTAACCGGTAATAATAACTTCAAGGGTCACCTTGTGGACGAGAACGGAAATTATGTCATCAACTACTATATAGGAGCTTCCGTAGCGCTGCCCGAATCGGCAGGAACTATAGTATACGGCGACAATAAGACGCAAGAGCTCGATTTGACCGTAGCGTCGCTCGACCCCGGCGCGAAGCTCGACGGCGACCTGACCGTTCATATCAATAAGGTAACCGCATATACGGAGCAAGGCAAGGTATCTCTTATCGCAAGCGAGAGAGAGTTTATATGGATGGTTGGACACGGCAGCGAGGCGAGGACGCTCAGATTTACCTCTACGTCCAAGTTGCCTGTGGGTACGTATAGGATAGAGATCGAGTACGACGCTACTCTTAAGGGTGCCGACACGGTCAAGTCGTCCGTATCCACTTCGCTCAGCGTTACGCCGAGCAGCAATTTCAACTTCAGGATTTCGGCGTCCGGCATCAGATCTACGAGAGTGGATATAACACTTGTAGAAGATATGGTAAGGACATATGAGTATTCTGTAGACGGAGGAGCTACTTGGAGCGCTTTGTCCAAGGACGGCATTATCGAAGGACTTGACGATGACAAGGATTACGAAATTATCGTAAGGATCAACGACGCCAACTTCGCAAGCGATATTAACGATTCGCAGTTGTGGAAGAGAATAAGCGTTAAGACTACGCTTGCTCCTTCTAAGGTAACTGCGGTAGCCGATAGACTTAAGACTACATTCAGAGCGTCGTCGTTGTCCGAATATATCAAGATGCTCAGTGATGTCAATCGCGTGGCTGAGTCGGAGAAGACATCCGAGTTTAATGCGTCTGTAGCTTCTGCGACGTCGTCTTACGAGGCGTATATAGCTAAACTTAACTCCGCAGTAAGCTCTGCCAATTCTACAGCCAACAGGATGGCGAGCAAGTCCATCTCCGGCGCGGATACCGCGGCGGCTGTGGGTACTGCGCTGTCCGTAAGCACTGCGGCGATTGCTGTGGCGGGAGTAATGATTATGGGACGTAGGAAGAGAAGAGAGGGCGACAAAGATGTCGCGGTCGTAAAGACTGCTAAAGCCCGCAGCCATAAGTTGGCGATAGTATTGATAGCGGCGCTGTGCATAGCGATAGCGTTCACCTTTGCGCTTGCGGGATGCAAGGAGACATATGACTCCAATACTATCCTATCTGCAGCGTCCTCGGCTGTGCTCAACGGAGCGTCGCCCAATATCTCGTATACTATCTCGGACGGCAGTACGGTGGTTTATGCGTATAAGGACGGCAAGGTCACTGTCGGCAATAACCTACAGGGCGTAATCGGCGGCGTAGTTCCGTCATTCGACGGCAAGCTGGGCTTCAATTTCAGCGCCGACTGCTTCAGCGAGAACGAGACGACATTCGAGGGTAGCATAGGTACTTATAAGGGCGACATTATAGACGCAAGAGGATTTTGGGAAGGCGATAACTCGGCAAGCAAATATAGGAACGCTACTATAGTGGCGGTAGCCGATTGCGCGACCATGAGATTGCAGTCGATGACAATCGAATATACTTTCGAGTCCTTTAAGATACAATTGGTTGCGGAATACGCATGGTAAGATATGCGTAACCGAATTGCGAGGCGGTTTCCTATTTGGAGACCGCCTTTTGCGATTATATTGGGATTACGTATTTACTCGGGTAAGGTTGCGTGTTATAATATAAGCGGACATGTTGAGCAGAACTAAGAGATTTTACCGCTTTATGCGCGAGATATTCGTAGACAGATACAGTTGTATCGGTTGCGACGAGGAGCTGTTCGAGCAAGACGGCAGCGGACTGTGTGATACCTGCAAGGCTAAGCTGACGCCCATTACCTCCCTTAGATGCAGCAGATGCGGCAGGGCGATAGCCAACGAGTCCGAGTATTGTATCACATGCATGAATAACCAAAGGCATTTCGACTATGCGCGCGAGTGTTATGTGTACGAAGGCTTGGCGTGCGAGCTTGTGCACGGTCTTAAGTTCGGCGGTAAGAGATACTATTCCTACTATATGGCGCACGCATTGGTAGATAAATATCTCGACGAAGATATGATGTGCGATATAGTTGTCCCCGCGCCTATGCACGTTAATGTTAGGAAGAAAAGGCGATTCAATCATGCAGCTTTGCTTGCAGAGGAATTTGCCGACAGATTGAGACTTGAGTACTGCGAAACCGCTATTGTTAAGGCTATAGACAATAAAGAGCAGGCAAGGCTGGGCGGAAAGGAAAGAGAGAGCAACGCCTTAGGAGCATACGGCGCAGGCAAAGACGCCGCGATATTGAAGGGTAAGAGAGTATTGATAATAGACGACGTGCTTACTACGGGAGCTACTGCGAGCGCTATCGCGTCGGTTGCGTATAAGTGCGGAGCGTCTAAGGTAACCGTGCTGGCATATGCCGCCACGCCATATCATAAGAACAATGCGGAGGTAAACGATGATAAAGACAAGATGGTATAAGGACGCTGTCGTATATCAGATATATCCGAGGAGCTTTTGCGACAGCAACGGCGACGGAATAGGCGACTTGAGAGGCATAATATCCAAGCTCGACTATATTAAAGACCTCGGCGTGGATGCGGTGTGGCTGTCGCCTATATATAAGTCTCCCAATGACGACAACGGATACGATATAAGCGACTATACCGATATCATGGATGAGTTCGGCACGCTTGACGACTTTAAGGAATTGCTTGAAGGGCTACACAGCCGCGGAATCAAGCTCATAATGGATTTGGTCGCCAATCATACGTCCGACGAGCATTACTGGTTCCGAGAGAGTAAGAAGAGCGTTGACAATCCGTATAGGGATTACTATATTTGGCGTAAAGGCAGAGGCAAGGACGGTAAGAAGCCGCCCAATAATTGGACGTCCAGCTTTGGCGGTAAAGCGTGGGAGTATGACGAGACTACGGGCGAGTGGTATTTGCATCTGTTCAGCCGCAAGCAGCCCGACCTGAATTGGGAAAATCCCAAGGTTAGGCAAGAGATAGCTGATATCTGCAATTACTGGATGGATATGGGCGTAGACGGATTCAGGTGCGACGTCATCACTTATATATCCAAGAAGAGCGGCTTGCCCGACGGTAAATTCAATCCGATATTCTGCGGTTCGGAGCAGTATGTGGTGGGACCGAGATATCACGAGTTCATTAAAGAGCTTAATGCCGCATCCTGGAGCAGGTACGACTCGTTTACGGTAGGAGAGGCTGCGGGAATAACCATATCCAACGCATACGAATGTATAGACGAGAGCGTATGCGAACTGGATACGGTATTTTCTTTCGAGCATCTTTGCTATGCCGATATGTATTTCTTAGTAATACCGCACAGACTGTCGTTGAAGAAATTCAAGAAGATCTTAGGCTCCTGGCAGGCGCTCCCTAAGACGTGTCAGAATACGCTATTCCTCGAGAATCACGATCAGCCCCGCTCTTTAGGCAGATTTACAGGCAACTACAGCGGATTTAGATACGAGGCGGCGACAGCTCTTGCCGTAGCCATGCAACTGCAACGCGGCACACCGTTCGTCTATCAAGGACAGGAGATAGGTATGACCAATTGCAAGTTTGCAGATAAAGACTATCAAGACATAATGTTCAGACAGATTATGGATATTGTCAAGTACATACCGTTCGGCAAGTGTCTTGCAAGATACTGCTTTTCGCGCAGGGCGCGTGATCACGCGCGCACGCCCATGCAGTGGAGCGCAGGGGAGAATGCCGGTTTTTCGAGCGGTAAGCCGTGGATGATGGTCAATCCCAACTACAAGTTTATCAACGCGAATAAGGATATGTCCGCGGACAAATCCATCTATAAATTCTATGCGAAACTGCACGCATACCGTAAGGGCAACGATGTCATAATAGACGGCGACTATAAGGATATCTGTCCGAATAGCTCCGATATCTTTGCCTATGAGCGCAAGCTGGGCGACAAGACGGTCTTGGTAGTTGTCAACTTCAAAAATAAAGCGGTTAAGTTTAAGCTGCCTGCCGAATATGTCGGGCGCGCCTCGCAATTGCAGCTGTCCAATTATGCGGACGCGCAAGAGCGCATAGCCGATACGAAATTGAGACCGTACGAGGCATCAGTCTACTCGGTGGATTAGACTAAAGGTTGACAATTGCAATAGGTAATGCCAATTGTTAGTATTTTATGTAAAAAAGTTGTCAAAATTGGCTAAAAACCTATGATTAAAGAGCTTTGCTATTTACTTTATGTAAAGTCTATGATATAATCTTTGCATGGAGGAAAACATGAATAAACATAAAATTTTCGTAGTTGAAGACGACAGAAGCATCAGCGGACTCTATGAGATAGCTTTCGATAGCGAGGAGTTCGAAGTCGAGTGTTTTGAGAGAGCGGAAGATATGTTGCGCGTCTTGGCAAAGCACGGAAAGTGCGATATCATCATACTTGACCTTATGTTGCCCGGTATGAACGGTCTCGAGGCGCTTAAGCGTCTTAAGCATACGGACGGCACGAGGAATATACCTGTAATAATAGTGAGCGCTAAGGGCGATGAGAAAGATAAAGTTCAAGGTCTTAACCTCGGCGCGGACGATTACATAGCCAAGCCCTTCGGCATGCTCGAGCTCATTGCCCGAGTTAAAGCCAATATTCGCAAGACTGCCGTTACGGGCGTAGATGTAGTAACCGTAGGCGAAATTACCGTCAATAATGCCGAGCACAGAGTGCTCGTCGAGGGTAACGAAGTGCAACTCACGCTTAAAGAGTACAAGCTGCTCAAGCTGCTTATGGAGCGTTGCGACAATGTCGTTACGAGAGAGCAGATACTCTCCGCGGTATGGGATTACGACTACTTCGGCGAGACTCGTACGCTCGATATGCACATCAAGTCCCTGCGCAGCAAACTTGCTCAGTTCACGGACGTGCAGTATATTCATACCGTCAGGGGAGTCGGCTATAAATTTTCTAAAAATAAATAATGAGAAGTAAGCTCTCAAGACAGATAATCGTAATAATATCCGTTACGCTCGTATTGGTGGTAGTGTTCAGTTGCGCGGGATTTTTGCTTGCGGGATACAACAGTACTCGCACCAATATCAAGAATTTCGTAGGCGGATACGGCAATCATATATCCGAGTACAGAGTTATCGAGAATTTGCTTGAGAGCGTAGACAACTATGACGAGTCCGCCATGTTTATAGTGATATATTCGGGCGACGGCTCGTTTATATCGACTAACAGCAGCGAGCGTTTGGAAGTTGACTTAAAGGAGTTGCAGCAGGTCAACGAACGCGGCTATGCTTACGACACCAAGAAGGTCGATGGTATACATATTCAATTTTATACAGAGCGAGTGAAAGTTTCGCCCATGGTAGATCGCACCGGATATGTATATGTCAAGTGCGGCTTGCCCGTCTCTTATTCTACGCCCAAGTTCTGGATATTTTGTTGCAGCGCAATCATTGCGGCGCTTGCTTTGATTGTCTTTGCATGTCTGCTGTTGCAGATGTACATCAAGAGGTCAATGAAGCCTCTGCAAGCGGTGCAAAAGGGCTTGCAAGAGATCAACAACGGTAATTACCGTAAGAGCGAGATATCTACCGATTATGAGGAATATCAGGGCATCATAAGTCAGATTAACGATGTCGGCAAGCGCATCTCGGACATGCTCAGCCATACTCAATACGAGCAGAAGAAGACGGACTTCTTGCTGGATAACATAGGGCAGGGCATCGTCGCATTATCCGAAAATCTCAGCATTATGCTCAATAACAGCGCCGTATTGCGCATATTCGGCGTGGATTACAATACGGTCGGAGTGCCGATATCTACGCTTGTGAGCGATAAGGGCGTGCTCTCTATGATAGATAGCGCAATCGAGGAGTCTTGCGACAAGGAGTGCGAGATGAGGCTGGGCGGCAAGATATATAGGGTAGAGACCAGACTTGCTCATACTACTTGGTTCGAGAATTTGGGCAGTATAGCCCTCATGTTACTGTTTACCGATATCACGCAAGAGATCAGGTCGGGAGAGATACGCAGCGAATTTTTCGCCAATGCTTCGCACGAGCTTAAGACGCCTCTTACCGTAATCAAAGGCTATTCCGAGTTGCTCGCTCTCCCCGGCATAGGAGAGAAAAAGATAGGGAAGTGCGCCGAGGAAATTAACGCCAACGCCTCAAAGATGAGCATGCTTATTAGCGATATGCTGTATATGAGCAGACTTGACGCCAATATAAAGAACGAAAATATAGAATCCGTCGATATCGGCGGTCTGTGCCGAGAGATATGCGATGAGATGTCTATATCTGCGTCCGTATCGGGAGTAAAGATATATTGCGAAGGCAGCGCTAAGGCGCAGTGCTATCCCAAGATGATTGCAACCGCGGTGACCAATCTTGTGAGCAATGCGGTCAAGTATAACAAGGTCAACGGCAGCGTGTGGGTCAATGTGAGCAGCGCCGCCGGCAACGCTGTCATCGAAGTCAAGGACAACGGTATAGGCATAGCCGAAGAGAATGTCGACAGAGTATTCGAGCGCTTTTATAAGGTAGATACGGCAAGGACGAGGAGCGACGAGGTGAGTACCGGCTTGGGACTTGCAATCGTAAAGCACATTATCGTCAATATACACGGCGGTTCTATAGCATTAAAGAGCGTACTTGGCGAAGGCTCGGTATTCAAAGTCGAGTTGCCGCTGGAAGCTAAAGGAGAGAATTGATGAAATATCCTATGAAGTTATCCCCCTCTGTAAAGGATTATGTATGGGGCGGAAGCAAACTTAAGAGAGTGTGGGGCAAGCGTTCCGACAGTGATATTATAGCGGAGAGTTGGGAGCTTTCCTGTCATAAGGACGGTCCGTGCGTAATAGAAAACGGCGCGTATGCGGGTAAGACTCTTGCGCAGGTATTGGACGAGTATCCCGACTTAAAAGGCTCAAGATGCGATAAGTTCGATTTCTTTCCCATACTGATTAAACTCATAGACGCGCAAAGCAATCTCTCGATTCAAGTGCATCCGAACGACGATTACGCTCTCGAGCGCGAAGGGCAGTACGGCAAGACGGAGATGTGGTATATAGTTGACGCCGAAGAGGGCGCGGGCGTATACTGCGGTTTCAAGAGCGCTATGCGCAAGCAAGACATTGTCGATATTCTCAATCAAGGCAATATTACCGATTACTTGAATTTTATAAAAGTGAGTAAAGGCGATACGATATATATTCCGTCCGGAACCGTGCATGCAATATGCGGCGGACTACTCATATGCGAGGTACAGCAGAATTCGTCATTGACGTACCGTCTGTATGACTACGGCAGATTGGATAAGTCGGGTAATAAGAGACAGTTGCATATCGACAAGGCGGTAGAAGTAATCGACAGCGACATCGTATGCGCTAAGAACAGCGAAGTAAAGGATATCGGCGGCGGGGTAAGAGAGCTTGCCGAGTGCAAGTATTTCACCGTGTCGGAGATTACTGTGTCCGGTGAACTTGAGTTGAGGGTCGTAGACAGCTTTATATCGCTGACCGCTGTAGAGGGGGGCGGCGTCATTGTGTATGACGGCGACGAGTACGAGATAGGCAGAGGAGACACATATTTTCTGCCCGCCGATATGGGCAGAGCAGCGCTTAAAGGCTGCATGAAAGTAATATCGGCTAAGATATAGATAAATCGATTACTCGAGATGTCCTTATCGGACTGCTATAATTGCCGACGGCAGGCAAACAATAAGTTAATAACAGTGTCGTTAATCGCAAGATAACTAACCGAATTCGTTAAATTAAATAATAAGTAAAGACAAATAAATAGCGCCGCACTTTAAGTGCGGCGCCGATTATTTATATCGAATACATCAGTCCTTATCTGTGCTGAGATCCTCGATGAAGTTGGCGCTTTGAGCGAAGGACTTAACGGACTCGGCAGCGCTTTCGGCTCTGTCCCATGTCTTATAGCTTTCGCCTACGCCGAGCAGAGTACCGTCCTCTTTGTACAGCTTGTAGCGGAAAGTACCGTTCTTCTCTCTGTCGATAGCGATTTCGCCATGCTGAACAGCTTTCTTGAAGGCGAGTATAGACGCTTTCTTAGGCTTAATCTTATATCCTTCCGACTCGTACAACACTTGACCGTTGTTAGCCTTAAGCTGGAATACGTAAGGCTTAACGGGATTGTCGCCCTTTACGATGACGAACTTGCCGTAGCTGGGAGTAGCGGGCTCATTGCCGAGCAAGATTATATTGTCGTCTTCGACCTGCTTGGGAGCGACGTTCTTTACGGGCTTGGCAGTTGCCTTAGTAGCCGCGGGCTTAGCGGTCGCGGCAGCCTTATTAGCAGGAGCAGTCGCCTTGGGCGCGGGCTTCTTGGCGGCAGGAGCCGCTTTGGTAGCCGCAGGTTTAGCAGTTGCAGTAGTTTTCTTAGCGGGAGCAGCCGCTTTAGCTGCGGGCTTAGCCTCCGTCTTCTTGGCAGCGGTAGCCGCTTTAGCAGCAGGCTTCGCTTCGGCTTTCTTAGCAGGTGCAGCTTTAGTGGCGGGCTTGGTTTCCGCTTTGGTTGCCGCAGTCTTAACGGGCGCCGGCTTCTTGGCGGGAGCCGCTTTTGCTACAGGTTTTTTCTCTGCGCTCTTCTTTGCAGTTGCCACGGGTTTCTCCTCCTTGACGGTAGATACCGGTTTAATTTCTTCGGCGGCAATTTCGTCTTTACCGTCGTCATTTACTTCCTCGTCGGCAGGGGAGACGGGTGCGCTTTCCTCTGCGACAGGCTCGGCGCTTTCTTCGACATACTCCTCTATGTATTCGGGCTCTACCTCTTCGTATACTATGTATTCTTCGGCAGGCTCTTCCTCGACTTCTTCGATTTCCTCTACGGTCTCTACGTACTCCTCAACCTCTTCGCTATTATCGCTCTCAACTTCTTCGGCGACTTCCTCGACGGCTGCGGGCTCTTCTTCGGGAGCCTCCTCGTTGGCGGGGGCAATGTGCTCGTTGCCTATATCCGCTCCTGCGAGCTTTTGCTCGTTCTCGGCGACCATGGCGGCTTCTTTAGCCTTTTTCTTCTTTTTACGGCTGATTTCCGATGCGGTTATCGCAACTATGATAACCAAGATGATGACAACGGCGGCAACGATGAGATACCAAACTTTTAAGTCAAAAGTTCCTATTTGAGTAACCGATCTTGTCATAAAATCTATTAATTTGTCCATTAAATTCTCCTCAAATACTTTTTAATTATATATATTATAACAACAAATTATTATAAAGTAAATTAATAGAGTACATTATATTGTCTAATCCGACAAAATTTTACTGTAAAATAATGTAAATTTTTATATCTTATGCGCGTTTCGGATGCGGATTAATTACTTGCAAAGCAGTCCGTATTAGTATAAAATATGTATATGCTTAACGCAATACTATGGAGCGTAATCGGCGGCGTCGCGGGTACTTTTTGCGGCGCTTTGATAGCCGTTTTGACGGGAGATAAGGATAAATACGGAGACTTCATGCCCTGTGTGATGGGGCTTGCGTCGGGCTTTATTATAGTGGTTTTGTTCAGCGACATGATTCCCGAAGCTATCGAAAACAGCGGATTGCCCGCGGTTGCGGGAGTGGCGGCATTAGGTTGCGCGTCTGTATGGGGAGCGAGCGCATTGCTCTCTCGCTCTCGCAAGCATAAGCATGCGACGGTAAGCGGCGACGCTTGTGCCGAGTGCAGGCGAGCGGGTTTGATATTCGCTCTCGCGCTTACGCTGCACAATCTGCCCGAAGGTATGGCAATGGGCAGTATAGCAGGCTCGGACAACGCCGCCATGCTCGCGCTGTCTGTCGCTTGGCACAATATACCCGAGGGCATGGCGTTGACCGTGTTGCTTTGCAAGGGCGGCTTCGGCAAGGTAAAGTCTGTGCTTCTCACCGTCGGCGTAGGAGCGGTTACGGTCTTAGGCGCAGTCATAGGTTACTTTATCAGCGAGATATCGCCCATGTTCTCGGGAGTATGTACGGCGCTGTCGGCAGGCGCGTTGCTGTATATCCTGTTCGGGGATATGCTGGCGGACGCATACAGGGAGAGTAAGGGTAAGAATGTTTCTATATTTATCGTGTTCGGCGTGTTGCTCGGCTTTCTGATAGCGGGGGTGCATTGATATGGATACTCTTATATTGAGCGGCAATAAAGCCATAGAGCTCGGCGCGCAGATAATTAAGTCGGGCGGAATAGTCGCCTTTCCCACGGAGACGGTCTACGGACTGGGCGCGTGTGCTTACGACAGCGACGCCATAGCCGCGGTCTTTGCCGCAAAGGGCAGACCGATGGACAATCCTTTGATAGTGCATCTGGCAAGCGGTAAGGATATATTGAGCGTGAGCTGTGGCTATGATGAGCGTTATAGACCGCTTATAGACAAGTTTATGCCGGGTCCGCTCACATTGGTGGTCAAGAAGCGCGCCGATATCCCCGATTGCGTAACGGCGGGACTGGATACCGTAGGTGTGCGAATACCTTCGCATGCTGTTGCAAGGGAGTTCATCGAATCGTGCGCTGTGCCTATAGCGGCGCCGTCCGCCAACCTGTCCACTAAGATAAGTCCCACGTCGGCAAGACATGTATATGAGGATATGAATGGCAGAGTGCCGCTCATCATAGACGGCGGAGATTGCGATGTGGGCATAGAGAGCACCGTGCTGGACATCACTGGCGACATACCCGTAATACTGCGTCCCGGGGCGGTGACGGCAGAGCAGATAGCGGACGTGCTCGGTTCGGTTAAGACGCACGAGGGTAAGATAGTCGCGGCGGCTCCCGCTCCGGGAATGAAATATAAGCATTATGCGCCGGTATGCGATTGTGTCGTGGCGTCGAGCATAAGCAGCGCCGTCGAAGAGTACTGCAGGAGAGTAGATGAGGGCGGCAATCCCGTCATACTGTGCAAGAGTGAACATATCGGCATATGCGGCGATATCCATACGATTGGATTGGGCTCGGACGATAACGAGATATGCAGGAATATATATGCGGCGATGCATGCGGCGGAGAAGTCGTACGACTGCATTATATGCGAAGACTTGGGGGATAGCGGATTACTCGGCTCTGTAATGAACAGGGTGAATAAATCCGCCGGAGGTAAAATAATATGAGAGTGCTATTTGTATGCAGCGGCAATACGTGCCGCTCTCCCATGGCGGAAGAGCTGGCTAAGGTCAAGTTCGCAGCGGCCGGCTTGCAGGTAGAGGAAGTTGCGAGCGCGGGAGCTCATTGCGGCTTCGGAGATCCGATATCCGTCAACGCGGCGGCGGCGCTTGCGGAGAGGGGGATAATATCCTTCCGCCGCTCGCAGCCTATTACCCAGAATTTGGCTGACAGGTACGACCTGATAATCACGATGACGTGGCAGCATAAGTCGGCTCTCGCGCCCTTTGTGGACGCGGATAAGTTATACAGCATGAGAGAGCTTACGCCTCTGGGCGATATTCCCGACCCGTACGGCGGAAGTATGGACGATTATCGCAAGTGCGCGGACGTAATAGACAAGTCGCTCGATTATGTCGCAGATTTTATACGCGAGAGGACTAAGCCGCGTAATTAATCTCGTTTTTACTTTCGGGGCTTGATTAGAATTAAAAATAGTGATATAATTATATATTATAAAGGTAGGGCATAATTGTGAAGATAGCGATAGGTTGCGACCACGGCGGATATGTGCTCAAAGAGGGCATAATTAAGCTGCTCGAGGGCAGAGGCATACAGGTATCAGACAAGGGCTGCGGCGGAGAGTCCGTCGATTATCCCGACTACGCTCTTGCTGTGGCAAAAGAAGTGTCCGACGGCAGTTCAGACAAGGGTATACTCTTATGCGGTACGGGTATAGGTATATCTATCGCCGCCAATAAGGTGAAGGGCATAAGATGCGCGGTATGCCACGACGTATTTACCGCGAGCATGTGCTCGGCGCACAATAATGCCAACATCTTGGCTATGGGCGGCAGAGTGATCGATCAAGACAAGGCGGAGGCAATGGTCGCCGCTTGGCTCGATACGCCTTTCGAGGGTGGCAGGCACTGCGGCAGAGTGGATAAGATTACCGCTATCGAGCGTGAATATTTTAAGTAGAGGTCCCCTTAATGGCAGAAATCAACAACGAAGAGATATCGCAGGTACTGTCGTCGATTATCGATGCGGAGCGTAAAGCCGACGAGATAGTCGCGGCATCTCTTGTCGAGGTCAAGAAGATTGCCGCGGAAGCCGCAAGTAAGGTCAACGTCATTAAAGACAACGCCGAGACGGCTGTTAAGAGCGAGATGACAGAGGCGCTTAACAATGCGGGGTATGTCGCGGATTCTCAATGCGAAATCATTAAGAATGAGCTCGAAGAGGAGAAGAAGGCGCTGCTTAAGCTCAGCAAGAGCAACGGGCAAGAGGCGATAGATTATATCGTAGGGTTGATTAAGGAAAGCGTATGATAGCTCAGATGCGCAAGCTTACGTTGATAGGCAGTTTCGGACAGTCCGAAGCTGTATTTGACCTGCTTCATAAGGCGGGCTGCGTAGAGATTGCGCCTTGCGCAGAGCGCGCCGGTACGGATAAGACAGACAACACCGCGCGTATAGATGAGCTGTCTCTCAAGATAGCCGATTGCGAATTTGCCTTAAGCTTTATTAAAGACAACGTTAAGTCGGCAAAGGCGCTTATTTCAGATAAAAAAGAGGGTAAGAAGAGTAAGGGCGGCAAGTTGCTCGAGCCGCTGCCTTGCCTTACTTACGACGAGTTCAATGCGCTGTCCGAGCTGGAGGGCAAGACCGACGCCGTGGTCAAGGAACTTAAGGCGGTGTCCGAAGGGCTGATAGCCTGCGCTACCGAGAAGTTCAAATACGACAACTATATCAATACGCTTAAGCCTTATTTGGATTTGCCGATTTCGCCGCGCAGTCTGCATGATACTCGCGATGCTTTCGTAACGCTCGGCACGGTAGACGCAGCGGCGTTCGATCCCAATGCCGAGGGCTTAGAGGACGCGTTGTGCTTCACATACGGCGACGGCGCTCAAAAGGTAGTGGCTGTGATATGTCATAAGGACAGTCAAGACGCAGTGTCCGCAGCGCTTACGGCAGCGGAGTTTTCACGTTGCACTTTGGATATAGACGTTGCTCCCGCGACGGAAGAGGAGCGCGTCAAGGCGTTGCTCAGCGAAGTCGAGCACAAGAGACGCTCGCTGATAATCAAGGCGGCAAGTTACGAGAGCGAGATAGACAGCCTGCGCAAGATATACGACTGGTATTCCGTACAGTATGCCAAGGCGGGCGGACTGGCGAGCTCGCGTCGCACTGTTTCCACGTATGTGATGGAGGCATGGGTGCCGCTCAAGTGCTGCGACAATTTGTCTACTATGCTCGATAGCAGCGAATATGCCTTGACTTACTATCTCGCCGAGCCGGAGGAAGGGGATACCCCTCCCACGCTTGCCGACAACAACGGGCTGGTGACTCCTTACGAGTCTGTCACCAATATGTATAGCACGCCCGCGTACGGAGAGATAGATCCCAACCCGTTTATAACCTTTTTCTTCTTCATATTCTTCGGTATCATGCTCGCGGACGTGGGCTACGGACTGTTGCTTACTTTGGTCACGGGCATTTATCTTGCCGTAGTGAGACCGCCTAAGGGCATGAAGAATATGGTCAAACTCATTTTCATGGGCGGTATATCCACGATATTCTGGGGATTTTTATTCGGTTCGTATTTCGGCGTGTCTGCGGCGGATATCGGTATATGGCATTGGTTTAATCCTATTACCGACCCTATGAATATGCTGTTCCTATCGCTGGGGCTGGGACTTTTCCAGATGCTGTTCGGATATACGGTCAATATGGTCGCCATGATTAGGCAGAAGAGACCGCTCGAGGCGATATTCGGTAATTCTTGCTGGTACTTTATATTGATAGGCGGAGTAGCGGCTTTCCTCGGAGGAAAGCTGGCGTCCTGGTTGCCCTATATCGGCTATGTAGTGCTGGCAATAGGATTGTTGTTCCTCGTACTGTCGGGCGCTATGGGCGCTAAGGGCATTAAGAGAGTGACGAGCGGACTGGGCAGACTGTATGATATAATCAATTTCTTCTCCGACCTTATGAGCTACACGAGGCTGTTCGGTCTGGGACTTGCGTCTGCGGTCATAGCGATGGTCTTTAATCAGATAGGCATAGTCATCAAGGATATGATGCCCTCTATCCCCGTACTCGGCTGGGCGATAGCATGCGTAGTCTTTATCATAGGTCACGTGTTCAATATAGGTATCAATACTTTGGGCGCGTACGTGCATGACGCGAGACTTCAGTTCGTAGAGTTTTACGGTAAGTTCTACGAGGGCGGCGGCGCATTGTTCAGACCGCTGGGCAGTCAGATGAGATATTATTATATCAACAATAATAAATACAATACCAAAAACACAAGTGGAGGTAAAAATTAATGAGCGGAGCATATATTGCGATAGTCGGCGCGGCAGTAGCCGCAATACTTGCAGGCTGCGGTTCGGCTATAGGCGTTGGACTTGCAGGACAGGCAGCGGCGGGAGTCACTTCCGAAGACCCGTCCAAGTTCGGTAAGTGCCTTATCTTGCAGCTTTTGCCGGGTACGCAGGGCATATACGGATTGATTATAGCGTTCCTAACATTGCTTTGGACAGGTTTCTTAGGCGGAGACGTTCTCAACATGACGTCCGTACAGGGCTGGTCGATGGTCGCGGCATGCGCGCCTATGGGTATAGTCGGTCTCGTGTCCGGCATCTATCAAGGCAAGTGCGCGGTCTCTGCGATAGCTATGACTGCAAAGCGTCCCGAGGCATCGGGCAAGGGTCTTATTATGACCGTCATGGTAGAGACGTATGCGCTGCTCGCGCTGCTCATATCCTTCCTTGCGCTCATGTTTATCAGCAACGCCGTAAAGGATGCGGGTGAAGTCGCCGCGGCAGCGGAATCGGTAAGCTATATCGTATCGAATATCGCAGGTTAATATGAACGGTAAGCAGACCATAATCGACAAGATTATCCGCGACGCCGAGCTCAAGGCGGAGTCCAATGTGAGCGCCGCCAAAGAAAAGGCGGACGCGGTAATTTCGCAGGCTCAAGCCGACGCGGAGGCGATGCGGGCAGAGAAGCTCGCCGATAAGACGGAGCAGACCAACGAGCTCATCCGTCGCAGGCGCAGCGTCGCGCTGCTGGATAAGAAGCGCGCAATCTCCGCCTACAAGAGCGAGCTTGCCTTGGCTGTATTCGACGAGGCTATAGACGCCTTTAAGTCGGATAAGAAGCGCTATAAGGCTTATATCGAGGAATTGCTCAAGACCAACGCAGAGGACGGAGACGAGATAATCGCAAGTAAGTACGACGAGTCCGTAGTTACGTCCGCAATGGTTACAAAGGTCGCCAAGGCGCTCAAGATTAAGCTTGCATTATCGGATAAGTCGGGAGACTTTAAGGGCGGACTTATTCTGTCCGGAGTAAATTACGACAAGAATCTCACGCTCGACGATATAGTGAGGCGTATTCGCCAAGACAGCGAGACGCAGGTGGCTAAGATACTTTTTAAGGAGAATTGATGGCGGACTTGGTCTATATCAACTCAATAGCGCGCAGCCTCGAGAATTCCTTGCTCGGCTCCGAGAAGATTACCCGTATGGTATTCGCGGATAGCTATGAGGACGGCATGAAGGTGCTCGCAGAGAGCGGCTTCGGCGGCGGCATGACCGACGGCGGTCATGAGGCTATGATTGCCGCAGAGGACGACAAGTTGTCTCGCTTTATGTCCGAGGTCAATTTCGGACACGGTATAGACAGCTTCGGCGTGAGAGGGGATTATCACAACGCCAAGGTCTTTGCCAAGTCCAAGTACGCCCGCATAGACGATGTCTCGGCTATGCTTGCGCCCGCGGGCAAGCAGAATATCTCCGAGCTTAAGGATAAGATATTCAAGGACGATTATTCTTCGCTGCCCAAGCTGATGGCGGACGCGCTCAAGGATATAGACGTAGCCTTTGCAAGCGGTAAGCGCAGCCCTAAGTATATAGACGAGAGATTGGATAAGGCAATGTATGCCGACGCTCTCGATATCGCAAGGAAGGGCAAGAGCGACAGTATAATCAAGTATTGGCAGATAGAGATAGATTACGCCAACGTATCAGACTATCTCAGATGTAAGTTTGCGGGCAAGAGCTTGTCTTATATGAAGTCGGGACTCATTGAAGGCGGCTCTATAGATAAGGATATCTTTGCGGACATGTACGACGAGCCCGAGGATGCTTTTATCGACAAGATGAAGTTCACTTGCGTAGCGGACGGAATAGCGGAATTTGCCGGCGGCAATCGCTCGTTCGCCCGTCTCGAGGCATGTAAGGACAATGCGCAGCTTAATATATTCAAGCGCGATAGGTACGATATGTTCGGCGTCGCGCCCGTAGCAGGTTACTATATCGCCAAGAAGACGGAACTTAAAGCCGTGAGGATGATAGCCGTGCTGCTTAAGATTAATGCGGATAAGTCGCTTATTAAAGAGAGGTTGAGGGAATTTTATGCGTAGCAATAAGATTGCCGTAATAGGCGATAAGGATATTGTCTTGGCTTTCAAGGCGGTGGGTATGGACGTATATTCGGCGTCCGATGCCGCAGAGGCTGCCTCGGCGCTCAAGAGCATTGCGCCTAAGTACAGCATAATTTTCATCACCGAGGACTTGGCGCAGGACAATTGTCAATTGATAGACAGGTATAAGAGCAGGACATATCCCGCCGTAATCCCCATACCGCCTCCCTCGGGAAGCACGGGATTCGGAATGGCAGGGATAAAAGCAGATGTGGAAAGAGCCGTAGGAACGGATATATTGTTTAATAAGGAAGACTGATATGCAGGATAAGGGTAAGATTGTTAAAGTGGCAGGACCGCTCATAGTCGCCGAAGGGCTTAAGGATTGCAGGATGTTCGACGTCGTGCGAGTGAGCTCGCGCCATCTGATAGGCGAAGTCATAGAGATGAGAGGCGATAAGGCGTCCATACAGGTATATGAGGAGACGGGCGGACTGGGACCCGGCGAAGAGGTCGTTACTACCGGCGCGCCCCTGTCTGTAGAACTCGGACCCGGCATATTGGAAGGTATCTATGACGGCATTCAGCGTCCGTTGCGTAAGCTCATAGAGGCGAGCGGCGACAGGATAGGCAGAGGCATAGATATGCCCGCGCTCGATCACTCCAAGAAGTGGGAATTTAATCCTACCGTAGCCGTAGGCGCAAAGGTGCAAGAGGGAGACATCATAGGCACCGTAAAAGAGAACGCCGTAGTCGAGCACCGCATTATGGTGCCCGTAGGCGTATTCGGCAAAGTCAAGAAGATAGTATCAGGCGAGTATACCATAGACGACACAGTATGCGTGGTAACTACCGATAGCGGAGATGTCAAGGTCACCATGTGTCAGAAGTGGCCCGTGAGAAAGGGCAGACCTTACAAGAGCAAGATGTCGCCGGTCAGACCTCTGATATCGGGACAGCGCGTAATAGATACGTTTTTTCCTGTAGCAAAGGGCGGCGCGGCATGTATCCCCGGACCTTTCGGCAGCGGCAAGACCGTCGTGCAGCATCAGCTTGCGAAGTGGTCCGACGCGGACATTATCGTATATGTGGGTTGCGGCGAGCGCGGCAATGAGATGACGGACGTCCTCAACGAGTTCCCCGAGCTGATAGACCCCAAGACGGGCGAGCCTTTGATGAAGAGGACCGTGCTGATCGCCAACACCTCCGACATGCCTGTCGCAGCGCGCGAGGCGTCTATATATACAGGCATTACCATAGCGGAGTACTTCCGCGATATGGGATACGACGTCGCTATCATGGCGGACTCTTCGTCGCGCTGGGCGGAAGCACTGAGAGAGATGTCGGGCAGACTGGAAGAGATGCCCGGCGAAGAGGGATATCCCGCGTATCTGTCCTCGAGGCTTGCAGGCTATTACGAGAGGGCGGGCGTGGTCAGCACTCTCGGCAGCGACAACAGGACGGGTTCCGTTACGGCTATATCCGCCGTATCTCCTCCCGGAGGAGACTTGTCCGAGCCCGTATCGCAGGCGACATTGCGTATAGTCAAAGTATTCTGGGGACTGTCTGCATCGCTTGCGTATAAGCGTCATTTCCCAGCAATAGATTGGATAGGAAGTTACTCGCTGTATGCCGACAGAATGACCGATTGGTACAACAATAATGTGGGCAGCAGATGGATAGAGTACCGCCAGAGGGCTATGACAATCTTGCAAGAAGAGTCGGGACTCGACGAGATAGTGAGACTTGTAGGTATGGACGCGCTCTCGCCTTCGGACAGACTTATCATGGAGACGGCTAAGTCGGTGAGAGAGGACTATCTGCATCAAGACGCCTTCAACGAGGTGGACACATATGCGTCCTTGTTTAAGCAATTTAATATGCTTAAACTGATAATAGACTGTTACGCGCTGTCTGCCGACGCATTGGAAAAGGGAGCGGAGCTCGACGACTTGCTCGCGATACCTTCTCGCTCGGCTATCAGCAGATGTAAGTATATCCCCGAGTCCGAGATGAAGAAATTCGAAGAGATTCGCGTAGCGATGAGCGACGAAATCAACGCGCTCGTCAGCGTACTGTGAGGTGTATGATGCTTAAAGAATATAAGTCGATTACTGAGATTGTCGGACCGTTGATGCTCGTCGAGGGCGTTAACGGCGTCAAGTATGACGAGCTCGTAGAGATTACCGCAAGGGACGGCTCTATCCGTCTCGGGAAAGTGCTCGAGGTCAACGGCGACAAGGCGATGGTGCAGCTGTTCGAGAGCGCGCAGGGCATACAGATGTCCACGTCCAAAGCGAGATTTTTGGGTAAGAGCCTCGAGCTCGCCGTGAGCGAAGACATGCTGGGCAGAGTGTTCGACGGTCTCGGTAGACCCAAGGACGGCGGCGCGCCTGTCATACCCGAGAAGCGCATAGATATTAACGGTCAGCCCATCAATCCCGCGGCAAGAGACTTCCCCGACGAGTTCATACAGACAGGTATATCGGCAATCGACGGGCTCAACACTCTGGTAAGAGGACAGAAGCTGCCCGTATTCAGTATGTCAGGCTTGCCTCACGCAGAGCTTGCGGCTCAGATTGCAAGGCAGGCAAAGGTGCTCGACGACTCGGAGAAGTTCGCCGTAGTATTCGCCGCTATGGGTATTACTTACGAAGAAGCGGACTTTTTTATGAATGATTTTAGGCGTACGGGCGCTATCGAGCGCAGCGTAATGTTTATCAATCTCGCCAACGATCCCGCTGTAGAACGTATATCTACGCCTCGTATGGCGCTTACGGCTGCGGAGTATCTTGCGTTCGAGAAGGATATGCACGTGCTCGTAATAATGACGGATATTACCAACTATTGCGAAGCGCTGAGAGAGATATCCGCCGCGCGTAAGGAAGTCCCCGGCAGAAGAGGATATCCCGGATATCTGTACACCGACCTTGCTACGATGTACGAAAGAGCGGGCAGGATTGTGGGTAAGAAGGGCTCTATTACGCAGATACCTATCTTGACCATGCCCGAGGACGACAAGACGCACCCCATACCCGACCTTACGGGATATATCACCGAGGGACAGATTATACTGTCCAGAGTGCTGCACAAGAAGAGCATCGCGCCGCCTATCGACGTGCTGCCTTCGCTCTCGCGTCTTAAGCAGAAGGGTATCGGCAAGGGCAAGACGAGAGAGGACCATTCCGATAATATGAATCAGCTCTTCTCCGCATATGCTCAAGGTAAAGACGCCAAGGAGCTTGCCGCGGTATTGGGCGAGGCAGCGCTTACGCCTATTGACAGGGAGTACGCAAAGTTTGCCGAGGAGTTCGAGAAGCTGTATATCAATCAAGGCTTCGAGACCAATCGCACTATCGACGAGACGCTCGACTTGGGTTGGAGACTGCTTGCAATGCTCCCCGAGAGCGAGATGAAGAGGGTGCGAGACGATTTCTTAGAGAAGTATTACAGACCTGCTAAAGCTAAGGCGGAGAATAAAGAGTAAAGTATGGCAGAGAGGCTCAACGTCAATCCTACGCGTATGGAGCTGCGCAATCTCAAGCGCAGGCTTTCTACCGCGGTAAAGGGACATAAGATGCTTAAAGATAAGGCGGACGAAATGGTTCGTCGCTTTGTCGAGCTCGCCAAAGAAAATAAGCGGTTAAGAGAAGAGATAGAGACCGACCTTGCCGGCGCGCTCAATGCTTTCATGCTCGCGCGGGCGTCGTCGGAGGATTATATCATAGAGGAAGCTGTCGCATATCCCGGCGCTTCGCTTACGGTTAAGGCGGAAATCGACAGTATCATGAGCGTTCCCGTGCCCTCTATCGCTATCGAAAAGGACGAGTCGGGCGACATCTTCCCTTATTCTTTTGCACAGGTAACGGCGCAGCTTGATAGCTCTATCGTTACTGTTACAGAGCTTGCAGATAAGATGGTCAAACTTGCTCAAGTGGAGAAGTCATGCAATATGCTGTCCATCGAGATCGAGAAGAACAGGCGCAGAGTTAACGCGCTCGAGTATGTAATGATACCTATGATAGAGGAGACTATCAAGTATATCACCATGAAACTGGACGAGAATGAGCGCTCCAATACCGTGCGTCTCATGAAAGTCAAGACAATGCTTGCCGATAAATAGCAACTACATCATTAATGATAACTTATTCCGCTTGGGATATGTCCTTAGCGGGATTTTTTTTACATAGTCGGCTGAAACTAAGTAAATTAAAAATAATTATATACTATATCATGTTTGATTTTGAGTAAGGCTATTGATCAAAGTATAAATGCAGCTATAGCCGTTCAATTAAATAGTAGTCATAAAGCATGTCCGTATATCATACAATTAATTGACGTCGGAGGTGTCTATGAAGAAGAAATTAATTCTTATATTTTTAACCATTGCTTTAGCGGCGACGGCCGTATTTGCGCTGGTCGCGTGCAAAGACGAGACTACGCCGAGCATTAACGATTATGTGAGCTATGATCAATATATGCTCTATAGCGCGCATGACAGCGACCTAACCGTAAGTATCACGGGTATAAAGAGAGAAGAGGTCTTTATTGCCGACGGCAAGGTCGGGCAGGTGTCTGATTATGTTCGCATTACAATGCGTCCTGTCAAGGCGGAAATGCTCACAAAAGAGTATTCCTATACGATAGTAGGCGAGATAGGCTCGCTTAGCGGTAACCTCGGCAAAGACGGCTTCGGAGTGAGCTTCAGCGCAGATTTGCACGAGCTTGGCGAGATAGGTAAGATAAGCGCGGTTAAGATTACTTACGGCGATACGGTTAAGGAGCTGGAAGTGGTCGATAAGTGCGACGGTATCATCGATAGCAAGACAGCGCTCGACAAGGCTTACGAGGTCTTTAAGGCGGATATCGAGCCAGCTCTGCAGGATAAGTCTTTTAGCAGAGAGGTATACGTAAAACTCGTCAACGACGGAAAAAATCCCGATAGCGATTACTACTGGTTCGTGTCTTTTATATCTTCCAAAGAGGACTATTGGGCGGTGTTGGTGGATACTGCCGACGGCTCGATAATCTCCAGCCGCAAGAGCATTGCGGAGAACAAGAGCGAGCAATAAGAGTTAGTAATTGAGACTTTCGCATCGCTATCAGCATGCGGTGTATAAAGAAGAGGCGGCTTATGTAAGCCGCCTCGATTAATTAATCGTTATTGTTATTATTGTTGGAATTCTTATTCCTAAAGTTGCTCAATCTCTCGCTCATTGTAGGACGGTTGGCTTTTGCTTCCGCCTTAGCCGCTTGGGCTTTTGCTTTTGCCTCTGCTTTAGCCTCCTGAGCTTTTTGCTTGGCAATGAGCCTTTCTTGCTTCTTGGTCTCGTTTAGCTGCTTTTGTCTGCCGAAGTTGGCAATGGTAGATATGCCGCCGCCGATTATCAAAAATAGTCCTTTTAAGCGGTGTTTGTTGCCCCATTCGACCAGTCCGCGTATCAGCTTGAGGTCGGCGTTGCCGCCCGACATTCCGACAAGACCGCGCAGAGGCAACTCCTTCATGCCCTGCATCAGCATGAGCATTGTGGTCATGTCGGGGTTGTCTACCTGTCCCTTGATTATTCCGGGAGCGACCTTAAGTATAAGTCTGCCCAGATGGCAGCACGCGAGATCGCCGAAAGTGGTGTTGAGGTCAAACTCTCCGCGCTTAGCAGGTCTATTGGAAGGCAACTCTTTGCCGTACAATCCGCTGAACTGTTCCGAAGGTATCTCAGTCAACTCGCTTATCTTGTAGTAGCAAGGGCAGTTGCTCTCGTAGTCGGGCATTGGCGCTATAACGCTGTCTGTAATCTTGATGCTGCCGCTCAGCCTAATATCGCGCGAGCTCGAACCGATAAGTATATCGTAATCGCAGTTCTCGACATACCAGTCCTTAATCTCGGTATTGTAGAATGCAAAGCTGCGGTCGTCGAGATTCATCTCTACCTTGACGGACTGGCCTTTACGCAAGAATACTTTTGCAAAGCTCTTGAGCTCTTTGTCCGCGCGGAATACTCTGCTTCCTTTGGCTCTCACATACAATTGGCATACGTCCGCGCCGTCGTAATCTCCCGTGTTGGTAACGGTAAATGTGACTTTGCGTCCCTTAATTTCCAGTCCCGAATAGGCGAACGTGGTATATGACAGACCGTGACCGAAGGGGAAGAGCACTTCCTTATTGGCGCTGTCGTAATATCTGTAACCTACGAATATGCTCTCTCTGTGCTCGACGGTGCGAGGTCCCATCTTGAAGTATTGCGAGCCGATATAGTCGTCCAGCTTGACGGGATAGGTCTCCGCAAGTTTACCGCTCGGCGATACTTCGCCGTAGATTATGTTGTGGACAGCCTCTCCGCCCGCTTCGCCGGGAAGATATGCGTTAAGCACCGCCTTTACCTTATCTATCCAGGGCATAGCGACGGGGGAGCCGCCGTAGAGTATGACGGTGACATTGCTGTTGACTGCGGTTACCGCCTCTATGAGCGCATTGTGAGATTCGGGCAAATCGATGTGCGAGCGATCGTATCCTTCGCACTCGAAGTCGTCGGTAAGTCCTATCGCTACGATTACCTTTTCCTTTCTCGAGGCGAGCGCTACCGCTTCTTGAATCATTTCCTGATTGACTACTTCGTTGCTGATAGTATATCCGGGCGCGAATTCGAATTTGCGTCCGTTCTGCGTGAGCGCGTCCAGCAGGCTGACCAGCTTGATGGGATTGATTCTCGAGCTGCCCGAGCCCTGATATCTGCTCGTTCTTGCCAGTTCGCCGATAAGCGCGATGTCGTCGCTCTCGGCGATGGGCAGAGCATTGTCGTCGTTTTTAAGCAAGACGGCGGACGCTTCGGCTATCTTGCGCGCTATGTTGTGCGCGTTCTCGTAGTCGGCGCTGTATCCGCTGCGCTGATTGGAGTCGCATTTGAATATGAACTTGAGCAAACGCAATACTACCTTGTCAAGGTCTTTTTCCTTTAATTGACCCGACTTGACAGCTTTTATTATTTGCTTGTCGGTCACGCCGCCCGAGTAGGGCATCTCAAGGTCAAGACCCGCCTGTATGCCCTTTACGCGATTATTGGTGGCGTTCCAGTCGCTGACGACCAGTCCCTTGAAGCCCCATTCCTCGCGCAAAATATCTGTAAGGATGCGCTTATTGTCGGACGCGTATTCTCCGTTAATCTGATTGTAGGAGCACATTACCGTCCAAGGCTTGGCTTCCTTGACAGCGCATTCAAAGGACGGCAGATATATTTCTCTTAAGGCGCGCTCGTCTACGACGGCGTTGATGGTCATTCTGTGCGTCTCTTGGTTGTTGACGCAGAAGTGCTTGAGAGATGTGCCCACATTCCTCGACTGAACGCCGTTGATATAGTTGACGCACATGCGGGAGGACAGATACGGGTCCTCGCTCATGTATTCGAAGTTGCGTCCGCATAGAGGAGAGCGCTTGATATTTACGCCAGGTCCGAGTATTACGGATACGCCTTGGTCGAGGCATTGCTTGGCAAGCTCTTCGCCCATAAGATAGGCGAGAGAAGTATCCCACGAGCTCGCGAGATTGACTGCGGGCGGGAATGATGTGGCGGGATATGAGGAGTTGAGCGCTTTGCCGGAATCCTCATTCTCGAGCCTCAATCCGTGAGGACCGTCTGATACTCTTGCCGAGGGGACGTTCATCCTATATATCGGCTTAGTTGTCCAGTAGTCTCTGCCGCTGCATAGACCGGCTTTCTCTTCTAAAGTCATATCTTTCAATATGGCATTGTAATCTATGTAGTTATTCACACGCTACCTCGATTGATTGTAGTTATACGCCTATATCATAACAGAAATTATCGATAAATTCAAGTCAAATACCTGCTTAATATTTTATTTATATAATTAAGCGCCAATGCGCGGCGTTTTAATTATGCGGAAAATATTCAAAAATGTCGAAACTATATTTTAATATCTACGGTACAGACCCTAAGAGTGATATTTTTATAATAAAACGCTTGCGGCACCTGTCAAGCAGCGCGCTAATGAGCGCAGTAATAATTGTATTGACATTAATTTGCTGTATATGTTTGACAAATAACGCGCTATATATTAAAATAACAATAATTATTTTATTCGTGTTAGGAGTAGTTATGTCCAAAAATTTGAAAGAAGGCTTGACTTTTGACGATGTATTGCTTATCCCCGCTTATTCCGAAGTATTGCCCTCGCAGGTCGATCTTTCGACTAAGCTGACGGACGAGATTTCTCTCAATATACCGCTTTTGAGCGCATCGATGGATACGGTCACGGAGCACCAGCTCGCCATAGCGATGGCTCGAGAGGGCGGAATCGGCATGATTCATAAGAATATGAGCATCGAGGCTCAGGCGCTCAATGTCGATAAGGTAAAGAGAAGCGAGAACGGCGTCATTACCAATCCTTTCTATCTTTCTCCCGACCATAAGCTGACGGATGCGCTCGACTTGATGCACAAGTTTAAGATAAGCGGCGTGCCTGTCACAGTCAACGGCAAGCTCGTGGGTATAATTACCAACAGAGATTTGCGCTTCGAGACGGATTTCGAGCAGAGGATAGGCGACGTCATGACTAAGGACAAGCTCGTGACAGCTCCTGTCGGCACCACTCTTGCGGAGGCTCAAAAGATACTGGGCAAGAACCGTATAGAGAAGCTCCCCCTTGTAGATAAGGACAATAATCTTAAGGGTCTTATAACAATCAAGGATATAGAGAAGGCTATCAAGTATCCCAATTCCGCCAAGGATAAGACGGGCAGACTGCTTGCGGGCGCTGCGGTCGGCGTCACCGCGGATATCGTGGACAGAGTATCCGCTCTTGTGGAGTCGAGGGTAGACGTAGTCACTATCGATACCGCTCACGGGCACAGCAAGAATGTGCTTAACTGCGTAGCTTCTATCAAATCTAAATTCCCTTCGCTGCCTCTCATAGTCGGCAATGTGGCTACTGCGGAAGCAACCAAGGCGCTGATAGACAACGGGGCAGACGTAGTCAAGGTCGGTATCGGACCCGGCTCTATCTGTACTACGAGAATTATTGCGGGTATCGGCGTGCCTCAAGTTACCGCGGTTATGGATTGCGGCGAGCAGGCGGACAAGATGGGCAAGAGAGTTATTGCAGACGGCGGAATTAAGTTCAGCGGCGACATTGTCAAGGCGATAGGCTGCGGAGCGAGCGCGGTTATGATCGGTAGTCTCTTTGCAGGTACCGAAGAGACGCCCGGCGACATCGAGATATTCCAAGGTCGTAGCTTTAAGGTATACAGAGGTATGGGCTCTCTCGGAGCTATGGCTGCGGGCAGCAAGGACAGATATTTCCAAAGCGACGCCAAGAAGCTTGTTCCCGAGGGCGTAGAGGGCAGAGTGCCTTTCCGCGGAAGCCTGGCGGATGTCGTGTTCCAGCTCATGGGCGGCTTGAGGGCAGGTATGGGCTATTGCGGTATGAAGGATATAGAGAGCTTGCGTCATAATGCGCAGTTCGTCAAGATAAGCAACGCGGCGCTTATAGAGAGCCACCCTCACGATATATCGATTACTAAGGAAGCGCCCAACTACAGCACCAAGGGCTAATCGATTACATTAATTATAAAAAGTTAAATGCGCGGCGTATAAGTCGCGCATTTTTATATACAGTAATCCCTATTTTATAAAATTAAATAAATTTTTATGTTCATATTAATAAATTCGGCGCGATATCTTATCGCGCCGCTGTATATATATGGTTAAATATTTATTAATATTGCAGGTTATCCTCGAGATACTTTACAAGCGAGTCGATAGGTATCCTTACCTGCGCCATACTGTCGCGCTCTCTTACCGTAACGGTATCGGTATCGAGAGTGTCGAAGTCTATCGTGACACAATAAGGCGTGCCTATCTCGTCCTGCCTGCGATATCTCTTGCCTATGGACGCGCTCTCGTCGTATGTAGCGGAGAAGCGCTTGCTAAGCATGCGGTATATCTCCTCGGACTTTTCACCGAGCGCCTTTTTCTGCAAGGGCAGCACGGCTACCTTGTAAGGAGCAAGGGCATGGTGCAGCTTGAGTACTACGCGCGTGTCGCCGTCGATTTCTTCTTCCTCATATGCGTTGCACAGGAATGCCAGCACAACTCTGTCCGCGCCCAAAGAAGGCTCTATTACGTAAGGCACATACTTCTCGCCCGTTACGGGGTCGGTGTAATCCAAAGACTTTCCGCTTGCCTTGATGTGTGCGTTGAGGTCGTAATCAGTCCTGTCCGCAACGCCCCATAGCTCGCCCCAGCCGAAGGGGAAGAGGAATTCGAAGTCTGTAGTAGCTCTGGAGTAGAATGCAAGCTCTTCGGGATCATGGTCGCGCAGCTTTAATCTCTCTTGCTTTATTCCGAGACCGAGCAGCCAATCTCTGCAATAGTTCTTCCAGTACTCGAACCACTCGAGGTCTGTACCGGGCTTGCAGAAGAATTCCAACTCCATCTGCTCGAACTCTCTTGTTCTGAATGTAAAGTTGCCGGGAGTGATTTCGTTTCTGAACGACTTGCCTATCTGCGCAATTCCGAAAGGCACCTTCATGCGGGTGCTTCTTGCGACATTGTTGAAGTTGACGAATATTCCTTGAGCCGTCTCGGGACGCAGATATACCGTGCTTGCGCTGTCCTCGGTGATACCCTGGAAAGTCTTGAACATTAAGTTGAACTGTCTTACTCCCGTAAATTCGCTCTTGCCGCATACGGGGCAGGCTATCTTATGGGAGATGACGTAGTCTTCCATCTTCTTATTGTCCCAACCTGATATATTCTCCTCGCAGCCGTGCTTTTTCATATAATCCTCTATGAGATTGTCGGCGCGGTGTCTCGCCTTGCAAGCCTTGCAATCCATGAGCGGATCGCTGAAGCCGCCTACGTGACCGCTCGCAACCCACACCTGAGGGTTCATCAATATAGCGCAATCTACGCCCGTATTATAGGGATTTTCCTGTACGAATTTCTTCCACCAGGCTTTTTTTACGTTGTTCTTTAGTTCTACGCCCAAAGGACCGTAATCCCATGTATTGGCAAGTCCGCCGTATATTTCGCTGCCGGAGAAGATAAATCCTCTGCCTTTGCATAAAGCGACGAGCTTATCCATAGTTAAATCAGCCATAATTCACTCCGTATATTTTATTCAGTTAATTATATTATTTTTAGTTGAGTTATGTCAAATGTCGGTAACACTTTTACGGCATTTTGCGTATTGTGAAGTAAGAACGGACTCGTGCCGTTAATCTAAACGGAGGAATTGATATGAATAATTTTGATTTCGGCGGCGGTTGCGACTGCCTGTGGATCATCCTTTTACTTATGTGCTGCTGCGGTTGCGGTAACAATAGCTGCGGCAACACCGGCAACAGCTGCTGCGGCTGTAACATAATCCCCGTCCTTGTAGCTTTGAGCTGCTGCGGATGTGGCTGCGGCAACGGCTGCAACTAATCGATAATGCACTGTTAGGGCGTGTCCCGACAGAGTAGCAGTCGATTAATGAGCCGCCACGAAGCGGCGTTCGTGCAATCCCGATCTATTCGGGATTGCTATTTTTATACATGGCTTTTTGCCCGTATATCTTTGTTTGATTTTACGCGCGAGTCGAGTTATAATATATGTATGAGAGATTATAACATCTTTACATGGCTTATAGATTTTCCCGTTAAGCCGCTTGTATATAAGTGCTGGATATATATCGGCGCTCCCGTTATATTCGTCATGTGGCTGTGCGTACAATTTGTCTTTAATGACTTGCTGTATTACTGGGCGGCATATGTCTTTGTACCTGTCGTAAGCATAAGCATAGTGTGGGATTGCATCAACTATATCAGATACGTCATGATGGGACGTAAGCCCAAAGGTATTCGACATAAATAGATAATATAACTTACGGCGCGCGATGTCTTACTTATTGATTTATTTATGTTGTAAATGATTGTCATACGCGCGCAACCGACTAAGTTTAGTCTATAATCGGTCTTATGCAAAAGTATAAATTAACTAAAAATCCTTGCGGCATAAGTTAAACTTTATTAATCGTATAAGTTAAGCTTTATTAACGCGATATATCAGTCTGCATTTCTGTATTTCAATATTCTTTTCGTCATTACGCGTTGCGGCGCGGCATATTCTATAGTATGTCCATCAAGTGGGTTAAGTATATGTGGGCGCTTGCCTTTGCAATGGCGGTGGTACTTATATGCGGCGCGATATGTTCCTTTATCAATATTGAGACGGATATATTTACGACCGTCAGGTTGCCGCGCGGAATATCCGGCGTTATCGTTTCGGCGGGCTGCGCGGTGTCGTATGCGCTGCTGATTGCCGTCATGTCGAGGCTGATAGTGGGCGGCGCGGGCAGGTATGCGGTGGCGGTCGCCGTCATATGCCTGCTCTATATTGTGTGGACCATAGTATTTATGGGCGCGTCCTCTCTGGCGGGAGGGGCGAGCGTAGCCTTCTTAATAGCTGTTTATTCGGTAGCGCTCGGCGTAGTTTTGTTTATGAAGGATTGGGCGTGCGGCTTGATTTTTACCCCTATTATGCTGTGGCATATCTATCTTGCGGTAATGTCTCTGCTTACTTTGCGCGTTAATATATAGCGTTTTTCTTGATAAATTTTATTTCCTTTGCTATAATATTACGAAAGGTATAGGCGACAGCGATACGCTTTGCTCGGTCGTATGTCATCCCGATTATCTTTTAATTTACTTGTGATGGGTATCGTAAGAGCCCAATCGGAGAGTGCTTAATGGGCAAAAAATTTGCTCGTAAATCGGCGGGTAAAATTGCCGTGCTTGCAATGTTGCTTGCGTTGGTTATAATATTCATCTGCGTGCCCGTGTCAATATCGGGAGTGAGCATTGCGATGTGCCTTGTGCCGATATTGATATCCGCGCTTGTGCAGAGTTTCGGAATAACGGCGATATTGACTGCGATAATGGCGGTCGGACTGTGGGCGTCGGCGTTCGTGTCGGCAAGCCCCGTAGCCGCAATATTCCGCAATCCGTTGATAGGAATTGTGCCAAGGCTTGCCGTAGGATTAGTTGCATACGGCGTATATCACGGCTTGTCGAGACTTGCTGCATCGTCTCTGAAGAGATACGACGAGGTCAAGGCAGGCGACGGGGATTATAAGAAGGCAAGGGCGAGGGCGTACGCCGTGCGAGGCGGTTTTGCCGCGGCGGCGTGTCTGCTCGGTACCCTATGTAATACGCTGCTCGTATCTTTGAATATATGGCTGTGCTATATAGTGGGGGATATGCCCATAGACAGCAATTTGCCCATGTTGTTCTTTGAGGGAGCGGTGATAGTCAACGCCGTAATAGAGGCGGTAGCGTTTACGCTCATCGTGCCGCCGATAGCCGCCGCTATCGATAAGGCGGGATATGGCATAGCCGGCAGGAAGAGACATAAGCGAGCAACCTGCAAGATAGAGCGGAGCGCGGCAATCGATAGCGACGCCGCAGACAAGACGGGCTCGACAGAGCCGGAAGATAATAATCGGTAATATGATAATAGCGATAGATATAGGCAATACCAATATCAAGATAGGCGTATTCAACGGCGATGAGCTCATCAACGCGTTCAGGTTTTCCGTGCGTACGTCTCATACTGCGGACGAATTCGGCGTCAATCTGCGCATGGTGATGTCGGACAGCAAGTTGAGCGCGTCGGATATCGACGGCGTGATAATCTCGTCGGTGCAGCCCGAGCTCAACTATACCGTAGAGCATGCCTGCAAGCATTATCTCGGACGCAGTCCCATGATAGTGGGCGTGGGCATCAAGACGGGATTGAATATCAAGTATACCAATCCCCAAGAGCTCGGCGCAGACAGGATAGTCAATTCCGTCGCCGCATACAGACTGTACGGAGCGCCTTGCATAGTGGTGGATTTCGGTACGGCTACGGTGTTCAACTACGTGGCGGCGGGCGGCGAATATATGGGCGGATGTATTGCGCCCGGCATTAAGACCAGTCTGGACAGCCTGGTGGAAAAGACAGCTAAGCTCCCCAGCATAGAGCTGATTAAGCCCGAGCGCATTATTAACCGTACCACGGGCACCAACATGCAGGCGGGATTAATATACGGCTTTGCGGGGCTGGTCAAGTACATCATCGAGCAGATGAAGAAGGAGTGCGGCGCAGCCGACGTCAAGGTAGTGGCGACAGGCGGACTGAGCGAAGTGGTCAAGGCCGTACTTCAAGAGAAGATAATTGACGTGACAGACAGGTCTCTTACGCTTAAGGGACTGAAAATAATATATGATTCTAACATCGGTAAAGGAGAATGACAATGAAGAAAGTAGGAGTCGCAATACTCGGAATGGGCGTCGTCGGAGGCGGTACTTATAAGATTTTACGCGACAGGAAGCAGGCGATTGCAGAAGAGTACGGCGTGGACGCCGAAGTCGTAGCCATGCTCGATAAAGTCCCCGAGAGGTTGGACGCCGTAGGCGCGGACAGGGCGCTGCTTGCTCCGTCTATCGACGCTATCGCCGCCAATAAAGACGTGGATATAGTAGTGGAGTGCATGGGCGGACTCGAGCCTGCCAAGACATTCTTGCTCAAGTGCCTCAAGGCGGGCAAGAGCATAGTTACTTCCAATAAAGAGATGTTCTCCAAGAGCTGGACCGAGCTTGAAGCAGCCGCTGCCGAGACGGGCGCGGGACTGTATTACGAGGCTACTACAGGCGGCGGCATGCCCATCATCAGAGTTATGACGGCAGCCATGCAAGCCAATAAGATTCTCGAGATTAAGACCATTATCAACGGTACCACCAACTATATTCTTACCAGGATGGCTAAAGAGGGCGCAGACTATAAGGACGTGCTCAAGGACGCTCAAGCGCTCGGCTATGCCGAGGCCAATCCCGAGGCGGACGTAGAGGGCTTCGACTCGAGCTATAAGCTCAGCATTCTCGCAAGCCTTGCGTTCAATAAGCGCGTCCCCGCGGATATGATATACAGAGAGGGCATCACGCACATTACCGCGGAAGATATGCGCATTGCGGACGAGCTGGGCTATGTCATCAAGTTGCTCGCCATCGCCAAGAACAGGTCGGGCGGTAAAATCGAGGCGAGAGTACACCCAGTATTCCTGCCCAAGTCTCACCCCCTTGCCAACGTCAACGACTCATTTAACGGAGTGTTCGTCGTGGGCGACGCGGTCGGCGACGTAATGCTGTACGGACGCGGAGCCGGCGAGTTGCCTACGGGCAGCGCAATCGTATCCGACGTAATCTACTGCGCAAGGAATGCGGAGCACGCGCGTTACTCCGAGATGAACGACATCGTGAATAAGAAAGACATTGTCGCCGACTTCGAGAGCGAGTATTATCTGCGCATGAACGTGCACGATGTGTCGGGAGTGCTTGCAGATGTCGCCAACGTATTCAAGAAGCATAAGGTATCTATCGCAAGGATGCGTCAGGACGAGGGCAACGATGTTATCACGGTTATATTCATTACCCACATGACGCACGAGGCGGCTATGAAGGAGTCGGTAGAGGAGATATCCAGACTGGATAACGTAATCAGCGTAGAGAACGTCATCCGCGTAGAAAAATAATGAATCAGACGGGCAGAGACTTACTGATCAATCTCGATAAGGCTCTTACGGGCTTTAACTACGCCGTGCTCGACATGAGCGATATCGCCGATGGGCTCGATGCTGCATCGGCAAGCGAAGCCGTGGACGCGCTGATCAGCGGAGGATTCATAATCGTCAAGTACAGAGACGAAGATCAGATTTGCCTGTGTATTACCCGCGCCGGCAGGACGCTTGCCGCAAGGCTGAAGGCGGATGTCGAGAGCGGTATCGATAAGGGCGATTCGGATAGCGGCGCATTGCAGATAGACGCATTGCCTAAGGTGCGCGTCAAGACGGGCTGGGATAAGATTAAGAGCGTCGTTATATCCGCTATAGCAGGTCTATTCGGCGGCGTAATAGGCGGAGCTATTATATATGTCATAATGGGGGCTGTCGCTTGATATGATCAACAGAGTTCAGAAGGCGGTAATGACCGCAGTGTACAACCAGGCAGCAGATAAGAACGGCACTTGTCTCATCCGTCCTATAGATTTGCTCAAGAGTATTCCCTACGGCGTCAAGTTTGACAGAGACGATTTGCCCGCATATCTGCGCTCGCTCGAGATAGACGACTACTTCGAAGTTATAGAGACGGACAAGAAAGGCGATAAATATTATTGTTTTACTCTCCATCAGAACGGTTACGCGTTTATCCGCCAGGTTAAGAGCGAGAAGAGGGCGGTGGTTTTCAAAATAGCCCTCACCGTCGCAGGTGCGTGTCTAAGCTTTGCCATCGGAGCTATATTAAAGCACATTTTCTCCTAATCGCTTGCAGATTGTGAACATATGTGCTAAAATACATACGATATGTTCGAGTTGCATTCCAAGTTTTCACCCTGCGGGGATCAACCGCAGGCAATAGCCAAGCTGGTTGAGGGCGTCAAAGACGGTCTCCGTACGCAGGTACTGCTCGGCGTGACGGGCAGCGGCAAGACCTTTACAATGGCTAATGTCATCAAGCAGCTCGACAGACCCGCCTTGGTAATAGCGCATAATAAGACGCTCGCCGCGCAGCTGTGCAACGAGTTCAGAGAGTTTTTTCCCAACAACAGAGTAGAGTATTTCGTAAGTTACTACGACTATTATCAGCCGGAGGCTTATATTCCGCGCAGCGATACCTATATCGAGAAGGATATGTCCGTCAACGACGAGATAGACAGGCTGCGCAATTCCGCTACCAGCGCGCTGTGCGAACGCAGAGACGTTATCGTCGTGGCGTCGGTGTCGTGCATTTACGGACTCGGCGCGCCTATGGAATACTTCAGCATGGCTATCTCCGTAAGAGAGGGCATGACTATCGATAGGGACGAGCTCATCGACAGGCTGGTAGAGATACAGTATAAGAGGTCGGACGTCGAATTCTCGCGCGCAACCTTCAGAGTGCGCGGCGACGTGCTGGAATTGATTCCCGTAGAAAATGACAAGATTGCCATTCGCATAGAGTTTTTCGGCGACGAGGTGGAGAAGATAGTACAGTTTGACCCTCTTACCTCGCAGGTAATGTGCGCTCTCAAGCACGTCAATATATTCCCCGCTACGCAGTACGTAGTGGCTAAGGATAAGAGAGACGAGGCGTTAAGACAAATAGGGCTGGATATGAACGAGCGCGTCGCGCAGTTTAAGGCTCAAGGCAAGTTAATCGAGGCTCAACGCATAGGCGAGAGGGTGAGCTACGACATGGAGATGATCAAGGAGATGGGCTATTGCAGCGGGATAGAGAACTATTCGCGCTATTTCGACGGCAGAAAGGAGGGGGAACCTCCTTATACTTTGCTCGACTTCTTCCCCGAAGATTTCTTACTGTTCGTAGACGAGAGCCACATGACTCTGCCGCAGCTGAGAGCGATGTACAACGGAGATTTATCCCGTAAGAAGAATCTCGTCGACTTCGGTTTCAGACTGCCGGCAGCCTACGATAACAGACCGCTCAAGTTCGACGAGTTCGACGAGCGTATAGGTCAGATGATATGCGTATCGGCAACTCCCGCGCCGTACGAGCTGGAGCAGGCGGGACAAGTCGTCGAGCAGCTCATAAGACCTACGGGATTGCTCGACCCCAAGGTGCAGGTGCGTCCCATCGAGGGACAGATTGACGACCTTATATGCTCCGTCAACGACGTGATAGAGGACGGCGGCAGGGCGCTGGTGACTACGCTTACCAAGAAGATGGCAGAGGACTTAACAGCATTCTTGAAAGAGCACCATATCAAGGTGAGATATATGCACTCAGATGTCGATACGCTGGAGAGGATATCCATAATTACCGACTTGCGTAAAGGGGAATTCGATGTGCTCGTTGGAATCAATCTGCTTAGAGAGGGCTTGGATATACCGGAGGTAAAACTCGTGGCGATACTCGACGCGGACAAAGAAGGCTTCTTACGCAGCGAGACATCGCTTATACAGACTATAGGCAGGGCGGCGCGTAATGCCGAGGCGCAAGTGATAATGTATGCAGATACCGTTACGGGCAGCATGCGCAGAGCAATAGACGAGACAGAGCGACGCAGGGGCGTACAGCAGGCGTATAACGAGGCGCACGGTATTGTCCCCAAGACGATTGTCAAGGAAATCAACAATACTATCGAGATAAGCAAGAAGGTAGAGATTGTCGAGACGCAGTCCGTAGATAGGTCGGAGATACTCAAGCAGATAGAGAGGCTGACTTCGTCGATGAAACTTGCCGCGTCGGGACAGGACTTCGAGCTTGCAATCAAGTACAGAGAGCAGATAGCTTCGCTCAAGAGGATGCTTGACGATGGCGGTTATAACGGGAAAAGGAAGCAAGGCAGGTAATCATACAATGCAGGAATTGATTAAGATAAGGGGCGCGCGCGTCCATAATCTCAAGAATATCGACATAGACATACCCAGGAATAAGCTGGTGGTACTTACGGGTCTTAGCGGCTCGGGCAAGTCGTCGCTTGCCTTTGATACGATATTTGCCGAGGGGCAGCGCAGATATGTGGAGTCGCTCTCTTCTTACGCAAGGCAATTCTTGGGGCAGATGGACAAGCCCGACGTCGACTTGATAGAGGGGCTGTCTCCCGCGATATCCATCGATCAAAAGACCACTTCGCACAATCCTCGCTCCACGGTGGGCACTGTCACGGAGATATACGACTATATGCGTCTGCTGTACGCAAGGATAGGCGTTCCGCACTGTCCCAATTGCGGCAAGGAGATAGTCAGACAGAGCGTGGACCAGATTGCCGACAAGATTATGGCTTATCCGTCGGGCAGTAAGATTAAGATAATCGCGCCCGTAGTGAGAGGCAGAAAGGGCGAGTATACCAAGCAGCTCGAGAGTATGAGGCGCAGCGGATATATGCGTATGGTGATCGACGGCATAGAGTATGACGACGGCGGAGCGGAAGTCACTTTGGATAAGAACTTTAAGCATACCGTATCCGTAATAGTTGACAGACTGGTAATTAAAGACGGTGTGTCTCGTAGGTTAACAGACAGCTTGGAGGCGGCGCTCAAGCTGGGCGGAGGACTGGTAGAGAGCGAGTGTGACGGCGAGACTGTGCTTTATTCTACTAAATACGCTTGTCCCGATTGCGACATCAGCATGGAGGAGTTGACCCCCAGATTTTTCTCGTTTAACTCGCCTTTCGGCGCATGTCCGCACTGTTCGGGACTGGGATTCAGACAGGTGCCCGACCTCAATAAGTTCGTCAAGTGGGACAAGTCGCTCGAGGGCGGTGCTGTGGATATCAAGGGTTGGAGCTTCGATACCTGCAAGGTAAATGCTGCCATGACCAAGGCGCTGGCTGCCAAATACAAGTTTTCTATCGACACACCATTCAAGGACTTGCCTAAGAAGATACAAGATATCGTGCTATACGGCGACAACAAGCCGCTGGACGCTGATATGAGAGGCGTATTCAATAACGGCTTTTTCAGCAAGCAATACGAGGGCGTATACAATATAATCCTGCGCAGGTATTCCGAGACGACTTCCGACCTTACCAAGATGGAACTCGAGCGTTTTATGTCGCCCGAGCCCTGCAACGTGTGTCACGGCAAGAGACTTAAGAAAGAGGCGCTGGGCGTTACGGTTGGCGGTCGCAATATTGCAGAGCTGTGCGATATGTCGATAGGGCTGTTGCCGAGCTTTTTCGATTCGTTAGAGCTCAGCGATACTCAGCTCATGATAGCGGCGCAGATTATCAAGGAGATTAAGGCAAGGCTCAACTTCCTCATCAACGTAGGACTGGACTACCTTACGCTGTCGCGCTCGTCGGCTACGCTGTCGGGCGGTGAGAGCCAGCGCATAAGGCTTGCCACACAGATTGGCAGCGGACTTACGGGCGTGCTGTATATCCTCGACGAGCCGAGTATAGGATTGCATCAGCGAGACAACGGCAAGCTCCTCGAGACGCTCACAAGGCTGCGCGACTTGGGCAATACGCTTATCGTCGTCGAGCATGACGAGGAGACGATGAGCAAGGCAGACTATATAGTCGATATAGGTCCCGGCGCGGGCGTGCACGGCGGTGAAGTCGTCGTTGCGGGTACTCCCGCAGAGGTTGCTGCATGTACTTGCTCTATCACCGGAGACTATCTCGGCGGCAGAAAGATTATACCCGTGCCTGCCGCGAGAAGGGAAGGCAACGGTAAATTTGTTACCGTCAAAGGCGCGAGGAAGAATAATCTTACGGGGATCGACGTGACTATACCGCTCGGCAAACTGGTCGCGGTGACGGGCGTGTCGGGCAGCGGCAAGAGCTCGCTTGTGGGCGAGATAATCAAGCCCGCTTTAGCTGCTGCGCTCAACGGCGCCAAGACGCTTAATCTCGAGTGCGACGGCATAGAGGGGATAGAGAATCTCGACAAGGTGATATCGATAGACCAGAGCCCCATAGGCAGGACGCCTCGCTCCAATCCCGCAACATATACAGGCGTATTTACTCCGATACGCGAGCTCTTCGCCAAGCTCCCCGAGGCGCAGGCAAGGGGCTACGGCGCGGGTAGATTTTCCTTTAATGTATCGGGCGGCAGATGCGAGAACTGTAGCGGAGACGGCATTATCAAGATAGAGATGCACTTCCTTGCGGACGTATACGTGCCTTGCGAAGTGTGCGGAGGCAGACGTTACAACAGAGAGACGCTCCAAGTAATGTATAAGGGCAAGAGCATATACGACGTGCTCGAGATGACAGTGGACGAGGCGTGCGAATTCTTCCGCAATATTCCGCAGATTTACAATAAGATAAGCACGCTTAAAGACGTAGGACTGGGATATGTTAAACTGGGTCAACCCGCCACTACGCTGTCGGGCGGCGAGGCGCAGAGAGTTAAACTCGCGACAGAGCTGTCCAAGCGCAGCACGGGCAAGACGGTGTATATCCTCGACGAGCCCACTACGGGTCTGCACAGCGACGACGTGCGCAGGCTTATAGATATACTCCATAAGTTTGCCGACAACGGCAATACGGTGATAGTAATCGAGCACAATCTGGACGTAATCAAAGTTGCCGATCACATAATAGACCTCGGACCCGAGGGCGGAGACAGAGGCGGCAAGATAGTGGCGCAAGGCACGCCCGAGCAAGTGGCGGAAGTTAAGGGCAGCTATACAGGAGAATATCTCAGAGATAAACTGTCCGGTAAGAGCTATCTTGACTGACTTCTTGTCGGATAGAAGTATATTGATAAAAGCCGACTTGCAGCAGCAAGATTAATCTTTAAGTCGGTAGTATATCGGCGCTATATAAGTCTATACAATACTTTCGCAAAGCAAGTTGATTAGCTATATCAGCCGAGTAGAATTATAGCGTAATCTTTTGTTACTTCATGAATGAGCTTTGCGCTATAGACGCCATATATATTAAGACAATAATATGATATGTTGAGGAGAGCGTGCGATGAGCGATATATTGCAATTTGCTGACAGACAGCAATTCAGAGATTGGCTGCAAGTTAATTGCCGCTTGAGCGCGGGAGTGTGGCTGATATTAGGCAAGAGCGGGGGACCCGAGACTATTAAGGCGAACGAGGCGCTCGAAGAGGCGCTTTGCTTCGGCTGGATAGACGGACAGATGCAAAGCATCGATGATAAGACTTATAAGAAATATTTTTCACCGCGTCGCAAGGGTAGCAATTGGTCGGAGAAAAATAAAGCGCTTGCCAAAGATCTCGAGGATAGAGGTCTGATGACAGACTTCGGAAGAGCTAAGATAGAGGAAGCCCGCGCGAGCGGACAGTGGGACGCTGTAAAACCTGTATTGGACAATCAAGAGCAGATAGATTGTCTTGACACCGTGCTCAAGCAATACGAGCCTGCTTATAGCAATTGGCTTGCGATGTCTCTGTCGGTCAAGAAGACATATACGCGCGCTTATTTCGATGCTAAGACGGACGAGGGCAGAAAAAAGCGAATCGCTTGGATTGTGGACAGACTCAATAACAATCTCAAGCCTATGTAGCGGCAATCTTAAATGCGTAATTATTCAATCAATATATAAGATAATATTATTTACATAAAGCAAAAGTCTGTCGATTTATAAATATTTGATATGGATAAAGCAAAGAGATATATTTAATTTTCTCCTTGCTTTTATAATATAATTTTAACTATAATTAAATAAGATAAAGATTAATTGTGCGGAGAAGTAATTTGAAGATAACAGTAATTAACGGCACTGAAAAGCGCGGCGTCACCTGCAAATTAAAAAACATTTTTTTGGAGCAATTTCAGTCGGCGGAGATAACCGAATATTATCTGCCTAAGGACTGTCCGTCTTTTTGCGCGGGGTGTACAAGTTGCTTTATGAGAGGCGAAGAGACATGTAAAGATTATCTTTACGTAAATACGATTGAAAAGTCTCTTAAGGAAGCCGATCTAATTGTCATGACTTCGCCCGTATACGTATTGCATGCCACGGGCGCAATGAAGGCGTTATTGGACCACTTGGGTTATCGTTGGATGTCTCACAGACCTGCACCCGAAATGTTTAAGAAGCGCGCGGTAATTATCACGCAAGGTGTCGGCGCGGGCGCAAAGTCGACGGCTAAGGACATTAAAGACAGCTTGTCCTGGTGGGGAATATCTAAGATAGGGGTATTCAGCGGCATATTGATTAACGATATCGCATGGGACAGACTGCCCGAAAGCAGACGCAAAAAACTTGCATATAAAATTACGAAACTCGCAAAACGATTTGCAAAAATCAATTATGATAAGCCTGCACATACCAAGCTAATAATCAAAGTTAAGTTTTCGGTTAGCCGTATTATACAAAAGAAGAAAGTAGGACTTGATAACGAATACTGGTACAATAACGGTTGGCTTGGGAAAAGCCGTCCGTGGAAAAGTTAATATTTGATTTAATTATACTAAAAGTTATTATCGGTTATAATATAAAATTTAGCACGCCATTATTCGAGTTCGATGATAGCGTGCTGTTTATCTGTCTATAGGATAGATTGTCGATAAGGTAATTACCTTAATTCGAGCTTTAGTACATCGTATCTATTACAATACGTTTTTCCACTTGAATGTGAGCAGGTTTTTGCTGTTCTCGACCGTGTAGGTGAGCAGCACCGCCTTTTGCAAGCTGTCCTCCCACATCTCCGCATCCAATGCGCCCTTTAAGTCGCCGATGGCTACCATTACGACTTTAATATCGTTATTGGGACATACGAATTCAAGTAAGTCGCGCTTCTTCGACCACCAGTCTGACATATCCTGCGTCATCTGCGCAGCCGCCTCGTAGTCCTCCGCCTGTATTGCTTGTGTGATGCTTCTGCTTTGGTTGAGCGCGTTGTCGAATGTCTTGCTCACGCACACTTGCTCGGTTACGCCCAGTCCCACTATTATGCCCAGCAGGATAAATACAAGTATAATCTTCTTCATGCGTTTACCTCGCTTAGCTTGCCCGTCTTATAAGTGCCGTGCATGGGCTGGAGATAGTAATCGTCTCCGCCCGTCACGGTCATAAGCAATACGTCTTTCAGCTTGAGATTGTTATCGCTGAGCAGAGTGTCTATTTTGCTCTCGTCAATATTGCCTTTGTTGATGTTGTCGCCCATCTTTCTGCCTTCGCATACCACAGTGTAGGGCAGCTGGGGAGCGGGGAGTTGAGCGTTGATAATGCTTGCGGTTACGGGAGTATTGGCTGCTTTCGGTACGATGCTCACCTCGCCGTTAGTCTCGAAGATAGCGTATTCTATCTCGTTGGGGCTGAGATAATTCTTGCACCTGATAGCCTCCAGCAAGTCGTTGACTGTCAAGTCAAGCATATTGATTGCCTCGAAGTCAATGCCGTTGGGGTTGATGACTATTACGGGCTTGCCGTTGATAAGTCGTCTTGCCTTGACGGAGTGCTTGATTATCTTAGTTAAGAAGAATTGCACTATGAAAAGGGTAAATATAGGTATCAGACCGTATACTACGGGCACGGTAGTGTCCGACATGGGGATACATGCGAGTTCTGCCATTATAAGAGATATGGCGAATTCGAACGGCTGGAGTTCTCCCAGCTGCTTCTTGCCCATCAGTCGCATTGCAACCAATAGGAAGAGATAAATTACTGTCGCTCTTACAAATACTATCAGCATATCGATAGTATTTTTCTTGCGAGTTATAATATTCTTATTTTCTCAACATTTTAAGCGCCGCTCTCGGAGTGGGCGCCATCTTGAGCAAGGCAAGGGCGATATACATTGCGAGCGCTCCGCATGTCATTGATATTGCGCATGCGGCGATTTCTCCTATCGGCATCATGGCTTTGGACATGGCTCTCACGCCTACCGCCAATAGCAGAGACAAGCCTATGGGCATTAGGCACTTGAGCGATGACCTGCAGCTGAGAGGCACCTTCTTGCTCAGAAAGACGAGATTGACTATCATAGTTACAGTGTGGAATATGAATAAGGCAATGAAGTATCCGTATATACCCGTAAATCTGGGCAATACGAGTATCGCGGTCGCCAAGAATGCGTAGCCTATCAGATGGCTTATAAAGGTCTGATTTTCTTTGCCGAATGAGTTGAGCATCGATACGACGATGCCGTTGACCGATATAGGGAATACGATGGCGGCGGCAGCCGCAAGGTATGAACCCACTGCCGTATCGTCGTATAGCAGCGTGCCGATAGTCTCGCCGCAGCCTGCAAAGACGATGAACGCTGCGGCAGCCACAATGCAAGTGAAGTTGAGCGCTTTGGTCAACGTGCGATTGATAGACGTGTCTTTGGACGCGTTGCGCGCCGCAATCTCGGGTATGATAACTACGGACAGCGAGCCGATTACCGACGACGGCGCGAGTATCAGAGGCATTACCATTCCCGTAGCTCTGCCGAATTCCGCCGTCGCCTCCGCGCTTGTGAGGTTGCAAGATGCGATGAGAATTGACGGCAGTACCAACGATATGAACGTAGACATTACCGAGCCGCACATGCGCGTCACGGTTAGCGGCGTGGCGCTTTTGATTATAGGCTTGCTAAGCGTAGGCGCGGCGAGCCTGCCGCCTTTTACAAAGAAGAGTATCGCAAGCGTAACGGCTGTGATTATATCGCTTACGAGCATAGCATAAGCGAGGCTGTACTCCAGCGCGATAACGCCGCCGAAGCAGCTGATAAAGACGCCGCACATGATTATCTTAATGATTTCGTCGCCCGCTTCCGTCACCGAGAAGATGAAGAAGTCTTTTCTGCCCCAAAACCATCCGCGAGATATAGTATATACGCTGGTAGTTATCATTGTGGGTAAGAGTATTATGAAGAGATTGGCGCATCTCCTGTCGGTAAATATGTAATCGAGCAGAGCGGGAAAGCAGTAAAACACTGTGCATACGGTAATGGAAATCATGAGGCTTAGCAGAAGAGCCGTCGATACAGACGCTTTTTGCCTGTTTAAGTTGCCTGTCGCCTGCGTCTCTGCTGTAAAGCGCGAGAGTGTGACGGGCAGACCGCTTGCGGCAAGGGAGACGAAGAGCATGAATACCGACAGACATATCTGATAGACGCCCATGATTTCCGCGCCCAATTTCCGCGATATATATATCTTGAATATAAAGGAAATAAACCTTGTCGCCACCGATATAGCCGTCACGGTGAAGAATGCCTTGAACATCTTTTTCATAATAATAGGATATTATAGCCTGTCCCCAAATATAATTAATCGGAGGTAAAAAATGGCGACTGTGATTTATAAAGTTAAGCTCGGAGAGAAGATAGAAGATATCTCCGCCAAGTTCGGAGTGAGCGCATCGGCAATTTTGCATGACAATAATTGCTCGGCGGAGCAGATTGACGAAGGCGTGCGCTTGGTCATATCCAAGCCCGACGGCAGGGAGTATATTGTCAAGCCTTTCGATACAATAGCGTCTATTGCTGTTTCGTGCGGAGTGAGAGAGCAATTTATAAGAGACAATAATAATCTCGGCGGAGAAGTATTTATAGGGCAGAAGATATATATCTGAGGCTTAATTAACTTATACGTGACTTAGCGGCAGTTGCATGACAGTTATACGATAAGAGCATTATGCCTTTTAAGTAATTATCGATATAATGCAATGCGCTATGTAGTATATCGCCATTGTATTGCGCCGCGGCGGCAAGTATCGGCTTATTATGAGTGTGTTGCGTTACATATATGTAATAGCAAATTATGTATCATTGATTATAAGATAGCGGCAGAGGCATTAAGCTAAATAAATATATATCCGATATAAATTCGGACGGATTGCATTCTGACTGTGTAGTATATAAAAAGGACGCTTTAATTAAGCGTCCTTGATTTTTTTTTCGGCTTTCGCCGTCCGTTATTTGCCCGAGAACTTATTTCTGCCCGAGCTTGCCGTGTTGCTGCGATCGTAACTCGACTTCTTGCTGACCTGCTTGCTGCGCTTACGCTTGGTCATTATCTTCTTGATTATAACTACCGCTACGACCAGTACTATCAATCCGCCGATTATACCGCCGGTGATATATGCCCATAGGAATTGATTGTCTTTCTTTTCCGGTGTTTCTTCATCTTCGGGGTCGGGAGCCTTCTCTGCGTCCGCCTGAGTGTAGCGGATAACATAGTTGCTGCTGAGCGCCGCTACGGGCTTGCCGTCGATGTAACCGTTTTTATCGGAGAAGATGTCGTTGTCCTTGTCGTCCTTCTCTGTAGGGGTGAAGCCAAGTCTGCCTGCGATTACGTCTATTTCGCTGCCGCTTTCGGGCGCGCTTACTTTTACGCAAGAGAAGTTGTCGAAGAAGGCGTATCCGCTTACCCATTCGTCATCGTCGCCGAGCTGCAGGGTGAGGGAAGCGCTGACTGTCTCGGTCACATCTTCCTCTACGTATACATAGAAGGATATTTCGCGCCACTTGCCTACAGTCTCCGTTCCGTCGTCCGCGTATGTGGAAGTGTTAATCTTTCTTGCACTCTCCAGCTCGGTAGGATTATCAGCCGACAGCTGTCCGAAAGTATAAGAATTGTTGCCAATCTTCAGGCTTACTATCAGAGAGTTGTCTTTGCCTATCTTATAGGTGAGAGCCCATACCGTAATCTTATAGTACGACCCCTTGCTCAAGGTGACAGAGTTGGATGTGAACTTATATGCGCCGCCGTTGAGTTTGCCGTCGTCGTCGAGCACATCGGTATGATTGTAGATTGTAAGCACCTTGTTGCCGATGGCGGTCGCCATGGAATTGTTGATGTTCTTGTCGCTTACGGACTCGTCGAATACCGCATTGAGTAAAGCGCTGTCCGCTCCGTCGACATCTAGGTCGAGCAGAGTATCCCACGAATGAATATTTCTGTCGAATACGCCTGCCGTCACGTCGTCGCTGCTTGCCTCGCTGTCGATCAACGCTCCGCTCCAGCCGGAATGAGAAGAGAGGTCGTCGGTAGACTCGCCTGCGATGTCCATGGTGTCAACCATCCAAGATACAGCTACCGCGTTATCGCTCTTGTTCTCGATCAAGCTGTTGTAGTCGTCCTCTCCGCCCAGCTTGGTATATACCGCGCCGGTAAAGAGGGCGGCGTTGCTATTGTTGGAAATTTCCTCGTTAGCCTCGATACTGCCTACCGAGAGGGTAAGAGTAGCATTGATAGAGGATACGCCCGTCTCGATATAGATATCGTAAGGCTGCCATCCCGACGTCTTATTGGACACGTCGATGAATCCGTAAGGCGTATTGTCCGAGCCCGTCGTCAGACTTGCGCTGATACGCGTTGCCGCGTCTGCGAATGCCCACACTCTTATTCTGTAATAAGAGTTGGACTCGAGAGAGACGGAAGAGGAGGAGAAACCGAACTTGTTGACTTCCTTGCCGTAGACCGCGAGCACCGAAGGATGCTTATCGATAGACAGTCCGCAATTCTTATCTTGAGCTATCGCGCTGTCGAATATAGAAGCATAAGACGCATCGGACAGAGCGGATGCTATGAAAGGCGATACGGAACCGATTTCGCTTGCGAACCAGTCGCGGTGAGCTTTGGTGTTGAGATTGAGCAGTCCGCCGTAGCCGTAAGAGTTGTTGCCGCCGAGTTTATCGGTCATTCTTATGGTGTTGGTAGCGGTCCAGCCCTTAGCCAGAGGCAAGAGTTGCCATTTATTGTCGTCGGTGTACTCGAATTCGCCGAGGTCGTTGCTCTTTACCTTATCCTTATACAGGTTGTTGGTGGCGCTGAGGTCGGGGGACTCGAAGTATCCGTTGGATGCAAAGCCCGCCGAAGTCGCGTCCTTAAGATTGACGGTATTGATATTCTCCGCGTTCGAAGTGGAAGAGTAGTCTGCAACGTCTATCTCTTCTATCATGAGATTGGTGATCATAGCATGACCTTTCACGTAAGAAGAGCTGTCGGCGTCGCTGCCGCTTCCGAGAGCGAATTCAAGACCGACATATGCGTCTTTGTATGCCGCGCCCTCAATCGCAAAGGATACCATTACATATCCGTTGTGCGCATCGTTGGCGTACTGCTCGAGCGCCTTGGATGTGATAGAAGAAAGCGTTCCCTTAGAGGTCTTGTAGTCGGTAAGGTTGCCCTTATTCTCTTGAGTGAGCTTGCCCGACGCTATAGCCTTGTCCATCTCCTCGATGTCGTACTGATACAGCGTAGCGGCAAGACCGCCCGAAGCGATTTCCGAAGTCTTAACCCAGAATGAGAGTATGATATAAGAGTTGCTTTCTAACTTGATGAGGTTAGAGGTGTCGGCAGTGGAATTAATAGCTATCTCGGGCATTATAGATGTACGGGAAGGCGTCTTGTTGTCCAGTACCCATACATTGCTTGTATTGCTGTCGGCGATGGCTACATCTACCGTCTCGTCGTTAAAGCTGTCGCCCTTCTTGAGCAGCTTAGCATAAGAAGGCTCGCGCGTTCCCTTATCGTCTACGGTGTAGTTGATGTTGCCGGATGCGCCGTCTCCTATTTCCTTATACTCGATAGTTCTTTCGGTAGCAAAAGTGCCTTTATTGGTCGCCGTATCGTAAGCGGCTGCGTCGCTGCTCTCGTATGCGAGCGAGTCGAACATTGCTATTCCGGTGCAGCCGTCGCTGTTGTTCTCGCCCAGCCACAGTTCCACATTAAAGGTCTTGTCGCGGAAAGTGTCGCCTTTGATATACATCTCCACAAGCTGCCACTCGCCGTCTGTATTAATGCCGTCTACGCTGACAAGCGATGCGGTATCGGAGTCGGAGCCGTAGGTGAGCTTGACGCTTGCCGAAGCCTTATCTCCGTACGTCTTGACATAGATGCTTAACTTATAATATGACTCCGCCTTGACCGTCAAAGAGCTACCCGACTTATAATAATACACATTATCCTTGCGGTTGTTAATCATTAACACATTGGCGTTGGTTCTGCTGTATCCGCTGCTGTAGCTGTAAGTAACGCGAGCGTCCGCCGCGTTAGGCGTATCCATAACGAGAGTGGGGTAGGACGCTACGTCGTTGATAATGTCTTTATTCATGTAGGCTACGTCCAATATTCCTCTTTGCACATAGGTGGAAGATGTGTTGTGAGAGGAGTTATCGGGCTTGTTGCCCGCCTTACCCGACCACTTGGAAGAGGTGTAAGGCGTAGATGTGGAAGTCTCGTAATCGAACTGTACATTGCCCAATGCGGAGATGTACTTGGCGGTGTGGACCTTATGAGCGGAAGTCTGCTCCGCGCCGTCCACGATCTTGGACTCGGATGTGCCTTGAGCGGCGCTGTCGAATTCTGCGGTGGCTTTCTTGAGCGCGTCCTCTTTGCTCATAGATGCGTCGCCCTTGACGTAAGTGTTGTCCGCGTCGCGGTAAGCGTCGTTGAGCTTGAGCAGCGTGACATCGTCAAAGTAAGCGTAACCTGCCGCCATATGACCCGTCTCCCAGTTGCCGTCGCCCAGTCCGAGGGAGAGGGTGATTGTGCCCGAAGCGGCGTCCTTGGTGTTGATATACAGCACGAACTCCTGCCACTCGCCCGAGGTGTCTATACCTTGGAATGCGGCATAAGCGGCCGTACCGGTCACATAAATGTACGCGCCGGTGAATTCCTTGCTGACCTTGACTTTACTGCTGCTGTTCTTCCAAGTATTGTAAGCAGAGTGAGACTCGGGATATAACTCCGTCTTGCACCATACGCTCAGCTTATAGATGCTGTTCGGCTCTACCGTGATAGATGCGGAAGAATACTTATATGCCGTAGCTGTCTTATTATAAATCGTCAAGACATTATTGTCTTTACCGATCTTGCCGGGCTGAACGGAACCTATCTGTTTACGGTAGTTGCGCTCTTTGTCGATGTCGATGACACCGGCGGCGAGATCGTCTGAGCTGTTGGGCGTCTTCAACGTAGCGGACGTACTGCTTGAGCCGGGCGCACCGGTCCAGTCCGAAGGCGCGAGGGGATAATCCTCTCCGCTTGCCTTGTCAAAGTTGCCGTTGGTAAACAGCGTATCGGAGTAATTGGGCGTTTCGTCTCCTTCGCCGTCCTTGTCGTCGCATGCGACGATGAGGGCGAGCATGGAAACTATCAGCATTACAACGATTGTTATAATAAGATACTTTTTGCTTCTCATTTAACCACCTACTTTTATTTGCCGAATTTTCGTTCGGTAATGTAAATCCTATTAATTATATATAATTATATAATGGTCGGTCAATTAATTTTGCCCGAGCGCACGTCAAAAATACATAAAATATATTTTTTTCACATAATAGCTGTATGAAAGCGGACGCTTTGAATAAGAAAAAGAAATATACGGCGCTATTCACCGTACTTGCATCCGTAGCGGCAGGCTGCGTCAACGGGTTGTTCGGCGGAGGCGGAGGCATGCTCGTCGTGCCGATATTTACCGTATTGCTTTCGCTCAGCGTGAAAAAGGCGCACGCAACTGCGGTTGCGACGATATTGCCTATGTCGCTTGTGAGCGCGATAATCTATATCGTTAAGGGCTGCGTGGAGTGGAATATAACATATAGCGTAGGCGGCGGCGTGATAGTCGGCGGCATCATAGGCGCACTTTTGCTCAAAAAGGTCAATAATTTCCTTCTTTCGATGGTTTTTTACTTAATAATGATTGCCGCGGGGGTAAAAATGCTCATTGGCTGAGTTATATCGCATATTGGCAGGGCTTGCCGGAGGAATAATCGCGGGTATGGGAATGGGCGGAGGCACGCTCACTATTCCCATACTTACATTGGCGCTCGGCATAGGTCAGAAAGCGGCTCAGGCAGTCAATCTCATATCTTTCGTGCCAATGGCGCTGGTGACCGTCGCTATTCATTGCAAGAATAGGCTGATAGACTTCGGAGCTATGATTAAGGTGGTCATACCCGCGCTTGCCGCCTGCGTAATAGGCGCATTGATTGCGCCAGCGATGTCGTCAAGAGCCTTATCGATAGGCTTCGGCGCGTTTCTCATTATCCTTGGCGCGTTTCAGTCTGTCGTCGCCATAAAAAATAAACTCAAAAAAGATAAACCGTCGAGAATATGTAATTGCGCGGGCGCATATAATTGCGTGGTGTTGGATATGTGCGACCGAGAGTATTACGATTGATGCGTCTGCACGCGCATATTCGTCTCGGCAATCGATATTAATCGATGTCGCCTACTTAATAGCTGCGTTACCGTCGCTTGCCCGTATAGCCATATGTCCATATGCGCGAGCGTTCACATCTATTGAAATCTACTGTTTCGCATATGAGCATATGATTGTTTTAACTCCTGTTTTTTGCTGTCGCAAGTATTGATTTTTATCGACATTATTTACATCTTATGAAAATTTTGTCATTATCATTCTTTTAACCGAATAATTATATGTTGACTAAGCTAACAGGGGTTGCTCATGGATAAGACAAGTATCAACGAGAGAGTGTTGCTTTCCGCTCGTTACATAATCGAGAATAACGCTACGGTAAGGCAGACGGCAGAAGCCGTAGGAATAAGTAAAAGCACCGTTCACAGCGATGTGTGCGACAAACTGAGACGTATCGACTTATCGCTGTACGAGCAGGTAAGACAGATATTGGAGTACAATCTGTCGGTAAGACATATAAGAGGCGGCATATCCACTAAGCACAGATACGAGATGCTCAAGAGTAAGGACGACAATTAGCGATTAATGTCTCAATCGATAGTACAGGCGATCAAGCAGGCGGTTGACGAGCCGCTGATTGCCGTATTCATACTCTCGGCGCTTCCGCTGATAGAGCTTAGAGGCGCGATACCAGCGGCGTTGCTGCTCGGCGTAGCGCCTTGGCAAGCCATGCTCGTGGCTTGGGCGGGCTCGGGACTTACCGTGCCTGTGATAATCGCGGTATTGAGACCTGCGCTGGAGGCGATGAAACGCAGTAAGCTCTTTAACAGAATTTCGCACTGCATAGAAGCTAATTTCTTAAAGCGCACTGATAAGGCGCTCGGAGATAAATTGAGCGAAGGCAAAAAGCTGCTTGCAATATATTTCTTCGTAGCGCTGCCTCTTCCCATGACAGGCGTATGGTCGGGGAGCGCTGTGGCGGCTTTCTCGGGTGTAGAGTATTATAAATCCGTAGCATGCGTACTTGCGGGCAACTTGACGGCGGCGGTGCTTTTGACGCTTATATGCGCGTTCTGCACGTCATATGTCGATATAATTCTCAATATCTTCGTAATAGTGACTTTCGCAGTATTGATCGCCTATGTCCTTAAAATAATACTTAAAACAGCCATAAAAGGCAAAAAAACGCACAAATAGTGCATATAGTATACATAATTATTTATATTTCGATATTACTGCGCATTTATTCGAGTGCGCAAAATATACATATCATACCTTCCTTATCTCTTACGGTAAAAATATATCTTTACAATATCTTAGATTTATATTATAATTATTTTAAGGCAATCGAGTTAACGGGGCGTCGCGGCTATCAACAATATTGTCGGTAGCCGTACAGCCTTGAGTAAATAAAATCTTTTTAATATATTAATTTGTACGACGAATATATCTGTCGTAGTATTTTTTTAATTCGGTTGTATCAGGGGTGGATATTATGAAGAAGAGGAGCTTGTTGATAGTTGCGATATTACTTGCGACGGCAGTTGCCTGCGCGCTTTGTTTCGGAGCATGCGACAGCGTCAATCCCGAGTACGGTCAGACAGATCCGTTCGAGAATGTCGGCGCGCCCGAAGCAAGTCCGGCTAAGCGATTGGATTACAGCTCTTCTATGACCGCAGCCGATCTGCTCGATATAGGCTTCTACAATTATTACAACGCAGATTATGTCGTCTCTGCCAATTACGGCTATAACGCTACTATAGGCGGCGGAATGGATATGAACGGTCAGTATATTGACGGTTACAAGATAAGGAAGGGCGTATATAATGACGCAGACCCTCTGTCGGCGGATTGCTATCACCTGTCGCGTTCCGGCGGACTTGCTCAAAAGACTTGGGAAGAGGGATTGATTGTAGACGGCGATTTGAGGCATCGCATTACGGATTCGTCTAATATTGCTTTCAGCAAAGACAGTCAGATGATACGCATAGAGGATGCGGATGATTTTAAGTATACCGAGTACGGCGACGACCTCGACAGCTATAACAATACGGTATGCAACGATCCGACAAAGATACTCATGTACGATATCTTCGACACCGGGGCGATGAAGTTGATAAGGAGCAGTATAGACGAAGAGGGCGACGTCTCGTACGACGCGGCTAAGGGCGTATACTCGTTTAAGATTAAGTTCGATCCGGAGGAGTCTACCGTAGACTATATCCGAGTGATAGAAGCTAATCTGAAGAAGACGTCCAATGGCGCAAGAATAAGCGAATTTACCAAGCTGGAACTCAATGTTGAGATGTGGGAGAGCGGTTTGATAAAGAAAATCGCCGTAAGCGAGCAATATAAGTTCGTAATGGCGCTGCCTCTTACCAACGACTATTGGGCGAATGTATACTTCGCTTGGGACGAGGGCAAGACGGGCTATGCGATGAGCGACTATAGGGACGCTTTCACATCCAATATCGCTATCGAGCGTAACAACAAGGCATACGATAATGCGGGCGGCAAAGAGAGCATGGGCTTAATAGCTAAGATTGTAGCCATAGTCGTTCCGATATTGGTAGTTTTGATTGCCGCTATAGCTGTAGGCGTCTATTTCGGTGTCAAGAGGAAGAAGTTAAGGCGCGCTCAAGCAAGCGATGACGGGGCTGCTTCGGTCGATAATACTTCGGAATCCTCTTGCGACGATCGATCCGAGGCGGGCGCCGACGGCGTTGATGTCGCAGATATCGCAGGCGATTGCGAAGCTGCTGTAGACGCAGGAGACGGCAATAGCTCGGACATGGGCGGCGAGGATAGTCTTTCCGAAGAGGACGGCGGCGACATATCGGACGGCGATGCCAAATAAAATATTACGGTGAGAGTTATGCAAGATACCGCATCGGATAGGAAAAAGCTATATTTGATATTCAATATCGTAGCCTTTGCGTGCGTTGCCGCGCTTATGGCTGTAGCCGCATTCTACGACTTGGCGCTGAGCAAGGCGGTGGGCGACAGGAGCAATCTGTTCGGCATCTTCTTCGAGGTAGTCGGCGAGAGTCCCAGCTATCTGATATTGCCTATCGCTTCGCCCATTATCTTCTGTAATGCTCGCAATTTCGATAATAAAAAGATACGTATCACATTGCGCGTCATAGGCGCCTTGCTGGGGTGGATAGGCTATTTCGTGTGGATGTTTTCGGGTTCCAAGCCGTCTAAGATAGATATACCGGGCAATACGGTATTTGCGGTATTCGTCGGATTTGTCGGCGGAGCGTTCGGACTGTGGGTAGGCTCTATGGTCGATAAGAAGGTGATGGACAGACTTCTTAAATGGGCTGTATTTGCAATCGCCGTGATGCTCGTATCGCTTGTTGTCAATCAGATTCTTAAGTTGTTATGGGGCAGGATGCGCTATCGCGACATGCAGGCGGCGGATAATTACGACGGATTTACGCCTTGGTATAAGGTGAATATCGGCAACGGCAAGGAGACATATAAGTCGTTTCCTTCGGGGCATACTTCTTCGGCAGCCAATATATTCGTAATAGCGGTACTCTGCGATATCTTCCCTAAGTGGAATAAACTCCGAGTTAGGGCGCTTGTCAATGGATTGTGCACGTTGTTTGTGTGCGTCGTGGCTTTCTCGAGGATAGTCAACTGCGCGCATTTTCTATCCGACACGCTTGCGGGCGGATATATTACATATTTGATTTTTGTTATTTTGAGATTTGCGTTTTTCTCTAAAGGTAAATACGTTTACGAATTTAAGGAGTTGTCAGGTGAAGAACAGGGTTCTTAAGTTTTCCGTCGTGTATGCGGCGGTAATGGTCGTTGCGCTTATATTGTTTTGTATAGGATCCGTTAAGGACGAAGCTATCGCGGCTAAATTAATGCTGGGCAATAATTTCTTTACTAAAGCGTGCGAGGCTGTAGGTAAATTCCCTCTGTATATTGCGGTCGCTTTCGGTTGCAGCATACTGCATTATCACGCCGAGCATAAGCAGCTTGTGTGGCATAGGAGACTGCTTAAGGCGGTATATGTTGCAGGCGGCGTGATATCTTTCACCTTAATGATGACAGACATATTCGATATGATTTTGTCTCATAAACTCTTGAGTTATGCGGCGTCTTTCTTCGCGGCAATAGGACTTTATACATCGCTGTGCTTCTACACGGAGAGACTGGACGACGAGAGGTTAATTAAGTATAAGAAGTGGGCTGTCGCAATAGTAGCGGCAGGCGCGGTAATAGTGCTGATGACGGCGATATGCAAGATTGCTTGGGGCAGACCTCGACCTTACGAAGTGGCGAGCGGCGAATATATGATAAATAGCAGCGCCGTATTTTCTCCCTGGTATAAGATCAATAGACAGGGCGGCTCGTCATTCTTTTCGGGACATTCCGCATGCGTAATGGGGATATTTGCCTTTATTCCGTTGCTGATTGCAGACGAAAGAAAGAAGATTACAGTGATTATCTTCGCCGCTGTATCTTCGGCGGTTGCGTTGATAGTGATATTAAGCAGACTTTTAATGGGCGCGCACTATCTCACAGACGTATCCGTAGGCGTCATGGTAGCTGCTACCGCAATGTATGTAGCATCGGTGGTCGCTTTCGGACCTAAGGGCATGAAGATTGATCCCGACGGTAAGCTCAATAAGTATTTATAAGGTGAAATATGAATAAAGGATTATCTCTGATATTCGACGTAGGTACGCAGGCAACGCGAGCGCTCGTAATCGACACCGCGGGCAACGTGCTTGTCAATATCAAGGAGAAGGGCGAGCTATACATATCCGACTCCAATCAGTACGCGGAGAAGAGTTGCGAGTCGTTCTGGAACGAGATATGTAACGTCTCTCTCAAGGCTAAAGAAGAGCTCGGCGAGCGATGGGATGATATAGCCGCTGTATCCGTTACGTCTATACGTAATTCTCAGGTGTTTCTCGACAAGGATTGCAACCCTACGCGCAACGCTATTCTTTGGCTGGACAAGCGCGAGGTCAACTGTCCCGAGAAGCTCCCTCTTCTCAATAGGATTTTGTTTAAGATAGCGGGCATGAGCGAGGTTGCGGGCGTTGCAAGGCGCACATGCTATATCAACTGGGTGCGCGTCAATCAGCCGTACGTGTGGGAGCATACTGCCAAGATAGTTATGCCATCTGCATACTTCAACTATAAGCTCACGGGCAGACTGATAGACAGCAAGGCGTCGCAGGCGGCCAAATTCCCATACAACTACCGCAAGAGGACTTGGATGACTAAGCATGCGCTCAATTATCCTGTGTTCGGTTGCCCTGTAGATAAGATGTGCGAGTTGGTCGAGCCGTGCAGCAGATTGGGATATATCACTGCTAAGGCGGCTGCCGAGTGCGGAATACGCGAGGGAACGCCGGTTATAGCGTCCGGCGCGGATAAGGCATGCGAGACTTTCGGAGTGGGCGCGATAGACTCGCGCATTGCGTCCGTTTCTTTCGGTACGGCGGCGTCTATTCAGATGACTACGGACAAGTATGTGGAGCCTACTTTTGCCATGCCCGCGTATACGGCTGTAGCGCCCAATAAGTTCAATCCCGAGATACAGATATTCAGGGGCTACTGGATGGTGTCTTGGTTTAAGGAGCAATTTGCGCTCAACGAGAAGAAAGAGGCGCAGGAGCGCAACGTCATGCCCGAGCAGGTTCTTGACGAGAAGATTAAGGATATCCCTCCCGCAAGCAACGGTCTGATAATTCAGCCCTATTGGGGACCGGGACTTACCACACCCGAGGCGCGCGGTCTGATGATGGGATTTTCGGATATGCATACCCGATTTCACATGTATAGGGCGATTATCGAAGGCATCGATTTTGCGTTGCTCGAGGGACTTGAGAATATGGAAAAGCGCACGCATAAGAAAGTCAAACGCATAGCTCTTTCGGGCGGCGGAAGCGCAAGCGAGGTCGTATGTCAGATAGCCGCGGATATCTTCGGCAGAGAAGTATATCGCGTGCAGACATACGAGACCAGCGGACTTGGCGCCGCTATGGCGTGCTTTATCGGACTGGGCGTATTTACGGACAGGGATTCCGCTGCTAAGGCGATGGTTCATGAGCGCGATTGCTTCGTCCCCGACGAAGAGCGAAGCAAAATTTATCGCAGAGTGTACGAGAATGCTTATCGCAAGATTTATCCCAGCGTAAGACATATTTATAACGATATGTATTATATGTTTAAGCGCGGAGAACTTTGATTTTTTATACACTTAATCAATTTCTATAGATATACCTTAAATAGCCTGCATTGGCTAATATCATTGTAAACTTAGTCGCAATTACGGGGCGGATATTTCCGCCTCGTTAACTTTTTTATAATGTCATCGCATATAATGTCATTATGGATAAGTTGGTCAGTTATAAAAGTATTCACTTTATAGGTATAGGCGGCGTCAGCATGAAAGCGCTTGCCAAGTATTGCAGACTGCGCGGCGTACGCGTATCCGGCAGCGATATAAGGGGCGGGAGCGCTATAGAAAGGTTGGCAGAAGAGGGAATAGAGATTGTAGATTGCGACGATATAGAGTGTATCGGTAATTGCGATCTTGTCGTGTATACCGCCGCTATATCTTCGGATAACTTACAGCTCGTAGCAGCTAAGGAGCTTAGGATACCTGTAATGGAAAGAAAAGCATTCTTAGGGCTTGTCTCACGAGGGTTTAACAAGGTCATTTCCGTCGCCGGTACTCACGGTAAGACAACGTGTACCGCTATGATATCTTCGGTTTTCGATAGGGCGGAGATGCCGTATACGGGGCATATAGGCGGAGATTTGCAGGGCAAGGAATGTAACTTGATTTGCAGAGGGGACGACTATTTTGTCACCGAAGCATGCGAATATAATCGCAGTTTTCTCACTTTATCCAGCGATATCGCGCTCATCCTCAATGTGGGCTTTGATCATCCCGACTGCTATAAAGATATGGACGATATGGTAGAGGCATACAATAGCTTCGTCCGCAACTGCAAGGCGGGCGCCACCGTTATTATTTACGGCGAAGCGCTGCCTCGCATCGACGCGCGCGGATATAATGTTGTAACATTCGGCTACGGCAGAGAGTGCGATTATTATCCCGAGCGCATTACTTATAAGGAAGGAAGATATTCATTCTTTATCTGCGGCAGAGGAGAAAGGCTCGGCAAGATAGATTTGCCCGTTTACGGCAAGCATAATATACTCAACGCATTGGCGGCATTTGCATGTTCTATAGCTTGCGGAATAGACGCCGAAGTCGTATGCGCGGCTCTAAGCGAGTTTTGCGGAGTAAAGGGACGGTTCGAGAAGAAGGGCGTGAGCGCCGGCGGCGCGCAGATAATATATGATTACGCGCATCACCCCGACGAGATATCCGCGACCGTAGATACCGCGCGGGTGTTCGGCAGAGGCGGTAAGATAATTGCGGTATTCGAGCCGCATACCTTTTCGCGCACAAAGAGTCTCATTAACGAGTTCAGCGCTTCGTTCGCTATGGCGGACGAGATAATCATTCTGCCCACGTTCAAGGCTCGGGAGGATTATATCGAGGGCGGTGCGGCGTACGACCTATATGTTGCTGTAAGTAAGAAAGGTTACAACGTTAAATATGCCTGCGATTACGAAAAAGCCGCCCGATTGCTCGAGACGGCTGAAAAAGGCGATGTGATATTGCTTATGGGCGCGGGCACCGTGTCGGCGCTTGCGACCTACTTGTAATCAAGAATTACATTTGATTATTGTCTTTTTGAGGATGGAAGCCTGAGCGTCGTACAGCTTACCGATAGTATCGGGCGCGTCGGCGAAGCCCACGGTCTCTTTGATGAGGTCCGATACCTTAACCTTGCCCGTAGCGAGTAGATTGATAGCCATGCTTACCTTACCGATGCCGTTCTTGACTCCGAATATGGTAAGCTCTTTCTCGAGTATGTTGATTAAGTCGAACTTGTGATATTTAGTATCGCTGTTGGCGTTCATGAGCGCTATCTTGCCGCCGCGACTGAGGCAGCGGGTAGAGGCGTCTATGTTTTCGGAGATATCCGCGTCGATTATGAGCGCGGAAGCCATCTTACCGGAAGTGAAACTCTTAACCATATATTCCACATTCTCGCTTGACGAGTCTATTACCATATCTATGCCGAATTCTTGCGCGAAGGCAAGGCGCTCTTCGCTCTTGTCGATTATTATGGGCAGAGCTTGATGATATCTGACCAACTGAGCGAGTATTACGTTGGTAACGGATACGCCGCTTAGCAGCGCCACCTGCGTCTTTTGCAGAGCCAGCCTCTCCATGAGGTTGCACGCTGTGGCGATGGTATCTATGAATACGAGCGCGTTATCTTCTATACTGTCGGGGACGTCGTAGATATTATTGAAAGGTACGGTCGCATAGTCGCGCAGATAGCCCTTATCGTAGCATGTCTCGCCTTTCATCTTGGGCAGGGACGAGAGGAGCACGCGCTGACCGCTCTTATATTCGTGTGTCGGACACTCGCTTATCAGTCCGACAGCGGAAGAGCAGGGGATGATCTTGGACGCGTAATCGTATATGGTACGGTTCTTCCTGCCGTAATTGTACAGGTCCTTATTGTCGATGCCCGCTCTGATAATTTTTACTTTTGCGTGTCCCGCGGGTATGACCTCGTCGGGCTCGTTGACAGCCGTTATTTTACGCTCGCCTTCTAAAATCCACGAATTCATAAACACCTCGTCAATTCGATTGGGAATATTATAGCACTAAATAATTCAAATATCAAGCGGCAAATTAAAATATTGTTTAGCCTATCGCTTGACTTAAGTATATTTAATATGTATAATTGACTACGCAATAAAGTATTTGAGGTGATTATATGAACGAGAATATACAGCCCGAATATCACGACGCGGTGTTCGAGTGTGCGTGCGGATCCAAATTCGTATGCGGCACCACCAAGCAAGCCGACGTAATCAAGGTGGAAATTTGCAACAAGTGCCATCCTTTCTTTACCGGCAAGCAGAAGCTCGTTGATACCGGCGGCAGAGTTGAGAAATTCAAGAACCGTTATAATTTGAACAAGTAGCAATAACTTCAGACGGGTGCGAAGTCATACTTTGCACTCTGTTTTTAAGCAAGCGCGTCGATAGAGCGCTTGTTTATTTATATATATGCGCGTGAGCGCGGACGGGTAAATAATGAGAAAAAAGAGTGTATCCATAGGCGGACAGGCAGTAATCGAGGGCGTTATGATGCGCGGCGAGCGCAGCATGGCGACGGCTTGCCGCACAGAGAGCGGGGACATAACGGTTGAGAGCCGCTATATCAAGCCCGTTAAAGAAAAGAACGTATTGTTCCGCATTCCCGTTATCCGCGGCGTGCTCAATTTCTTATCTTCGATGGTATCGGGCGTCAAGACGCTGATGCGCAGCGGTGAGGTGTTCGGCGAGGAAGAGGGCGAGCCGTCCAAGTTCGAGAAGTGGCTTGCCAAGACATTCAAGATAGACATCTACAGCGTAGTGATGTTTATATCGGTTATCCTTGGCGTAGTGCTTGCGGTAGGTCTGTTCGTATTTCTTCCTTTGCTCATACGCAGAGGAATAGAGTCGCTCATACCAGAGGCATTGGCGGGCTCTGTAGGCGTAACCGTGGGTATGAACTTTGCCGAAGGCGTAATAAGGCTGATAATATTCGTATTGTATATCGCGCTTACGTCTCTTATGAAAGATATAAGACGCACTTATATGTATCACGGAGCGGAGCATAAGACTATCAACGCTTACGAGCACGATCTCCCGCTCACGGTTGAGAATGTGCAGAAGATGACTACGGTCCATGACAGGTGCGGCACCACGTTTATGGTGCTGATAATGGTTATAGGCGTGTTGGTGCTCACCGTATGCGACCTCAATCTCATCTTTTCGCTGTCGGATAACTGGGCGCCCAAGCCGTTGCAGTTCCTTGCCGATTTCGGATGGCGATTGCTGCTCATGTTCCCCATAATGGGCATAAGCTACGAGCTGCTTAAGCTCATGGCTAAGTTCGACAACGTATTGGTCAGAGTGATTAAGGCGCCCGGGCTGTTGCTACAGAAGTTGACTACGCGTCAGCCCGACGACGCTATGGTAGAGGTTGCTATTAAGGCATTTAATACCGTGCTTGCCATGGACGCAGACTCTACCGTGCCCGAACTCACTTTCGACACCAATATGCTCATGAAGAAAGCCCTGGAGGACCTCTCGGGATTGGTGAAAGAGGAGAGCGATTTGGATTGGATGATATGCCATGTGACAGGGCTTAAACGCTCGCAGATTAAGTCGCAGACATACATCAAGCGCTCGCAATTCGAGAGACTTAAGGATATAGCCGTAAGGCGCGCTTCGGGCGAACCGCTGTGGCAGATAATAGGCTCTTGCAACTTCTACGGCTACGATATAGACATCGACGCTACGGTGCTGTGTCCCCGTCCCGAGACGGAAGAGCTGGTATGCGAGTCGCTTAAGCGCATAGGCGGCGGCGCGCGCATATTGGATATGTGCACGGGCAGCGGTTGCATAGCCGTTGCGGCGGCAAGTCTTACGGACGCTACGGTCGTAGCCGCCGATATATCCGCCGACGCGCTTAAGGTTGCGAGAGGCAATATAGATAAGTTTAATCTCGGCGACAGGGTAGAGCTCGTGCAAAGCGATATGTTCGCAAGTATCGAAGGCAAGTATGACTTGATTGTGTGCAATCCTCCGTATATCCCGTCCGGCGATATTGCCGGACTGGAGCGCGAGGTCAAGGATCACGAGCCGCTCAAGGCCCTCGACGGCGGAGAGGACGGGCTCGACTACTACAGGATATTGGCTATGGACGCCTCGGCGTATCTCGATAATGCGGGATATCTCGCTCTCGAGGTCGGCGCGGGTCAAGCGGGCGCCGTTAAAGAAATGCTCGCCGCAAGCTACGACGTAGAGATAATCAAAGATATGCAGGGCGTCGAGCGCATTGTAATGGCGCGTCTTAAAGCAAAGGAGCAGCAATGATAGATAAACTCAAGAGCATTGCAGACAGATACGCGCAGCTCTCGTCCTTGCTCTCAGACTCTTCAGTAATAGCCGATATGGATAAATGGAAGAAGTACGCCAAGGAGCACTCGGAGTGCGAGGCGGCAGCCGCGTTGTACGATAGGTATGTCAAGCTCACGGGCGATATGAGCGAGTGCGAAGAGATTATCGCCGACGGCAGCGATGCCGAGCTCGTCGCTTTGGCTAAGGAAGATATCGACAGACTTAGGAAGGACAAGGCGGCGCTCGAAGAAGAGATACGGGAGGCGTTGTTGCCGCAAGACCCCGACGACGGACGCAATGTTATTATAGAGATACGTTCGGGCGCCGGCGGCGAGGAAGCGGGACTGTTCGGCGCGGTGTTGCAACGTATGTATTGCAGATTTGCCGAGCGCATGCGCTGGAAGATAGAGCAGATGAGTATCAACGAGACCGACCTCGGCGGAGTAAAAGAGAGCGTCTTTATGATAAGCGGCAAGGGAGTATTCTCCATGCTCAAGTACGAGAGCGGCGTGCACAGAGTTCAGCGCGTGCCGCAGACGGAGTCGCAGGGCAGGATACACACATCCACCGTCACGGTCGCAGTGCTGCCCGAGGCAAAGGACGTAGACATAGAGCTTAACGAGAGCGACATCAAGGTAGATACGTACCGCTCTTCGGGCGCGGGCGGACAGCACGTAAACAAGACGGAGTCGGCAATAAGGATGACTCATATCCCTACGGGCATAGTTGTCGAGTGTCAGAACGAGCGCTCGCAGATTAAGAACAGGGAGACGGCTTACAGCGTGCTCAAGGCGAGACTGTACGACTACTACAAGTCCATGGCGGACGACGAATACGCGCGCAATCGCCGCTCGCAGGTGGGTACGGGAGATAGGTCGGAGAGGATAAGGACGTACAATTATCCGCAAGGCAGAGTGACCGACCACCGTATAGGAATGACGCTTTACTCGCTCGACGCATTTCTCGACGGCGATATTCTCGAGATGATTAAGGGATTGCAGATAGAAGACAGGAGAGCAAAACTTTCCGGCGGAGACGCCTGAGGAGACTATATAGATGATTAGATTGGACAAGCACAGGAATGTACTTACTGATACCACGTGGTATCCCACATTGCAAGACGTAAAAGAGCCTAACCTCTACAGAGAGATTTTCGATTACGACAGCGTGCCCAAGACGGCGTTCAACTTCAGAAATACGCCCATGGACATGCCCGATAAGATATGGCTTACGGATACGACTTTCAGAGACGGGCAGCAGTCTACTTCTCCCTTTACGGTAGAGCAGATCAAGCACCTTTATAAACTTATGCACAAGCTGGGCGGCAAGAACGGCATGATCAGACAGAGCGAGTTCTTTCTCTATACGGATAAGGACCGCAAGGCTGTAGAGGCGTGCAGAGAGCTCGGCTACGAGTTTCCCGAGATTACCAGCTGGATAAGAGCCAATAAGGACGATTTCGACCTTGTCAAGTCTATGGGCATAAGAGAGACGGGCATACTCGTGAGCTGCTCGGATTACCATATATTTAAGAAGATGCACATGACTCGCAGAGAGGCGGCGGATAAATATCTCGGTATAATCAAGTCGGCGCTCGATATGGGCATCGTGCCTCGCTGCCACTTCGAGGACATAACGAGAGCGGATTTCTACGGCTTCGTCGTACCATTTGCGCGCGAACTCATGAAGCTGTCAAAAGAGGCGGGTATACCTATTAAGATTAGGGCGTGCGATACGCTCGGCTACGGCATAAGCTATCCCGGCGCGACTCTTCCTCGCTCCGTTCCCGGCATAATTGCGGGACTTAAGTATTATGCGGAGGTGCCCAGCGCTCAACTCGAGTGGCACGGACACAACGACTTTTATAAGGTGGTTACCAATTCCGCTACGGCATGGCTTTACGGCTGCGCTTCCGTCAACTGCTCGCTGCTCGGCATAGGCGAGCGCACGGGCAATTGTCCTTTGGAGGCAATGGTCATCGAGTATACCTCGCTCAAGGGCAAGACGGGTGGCATGGATATCTCCGTGATTACCGATATCGCCGATTACTTCGAGAGAGAGATGGGCTACTCGATACCGCCTCGCACTCCTTTCGTGGGACGCAATTTCAATACTACGAGAGCGGGCGTACATGCGGACGGCTTGCTTAAGGACGTGGAGATATACAATATCTTCAATACGGAGAAGCTCCTCAACCGCGTGCCGTTGGTTGCCGTGGACAGTCACAGCGGACTTGCGGGCATCGCATATTGGATTAACGGATATTACAAGGTGCCCAAGGACAGGGAGATTGACAAGAAGCACGCTGTCGTAGCGGCTATGAAAGATGTCATAGACGGATTATACGCCAAGGGCAGGAATACCTGTATGGGCGACGAGGAGATGGATGACATACTCCGCAATATAGATTCTAAATTACATAAAAAGCTGCAAGATGCGGTTATCGGCGAGGATTATTGATTATGAATTACATCAGCACCAGGAACAAAAACATCGTGCGCACGGCTGCGCAGGCAATAGTAGAGGGCATCGCGCCCGACGGCGGATTATACGTGCCCCAGTCTTTCCCCACGCTTGACGCCAAGGAGTGGGAAGAGCTGTATGCAATGGATTACAACGGCAGGGCGGCGTATGTGCTGTCCAAATTCCTCGACGGCTATACGCTCGAGGAGCTTAGCGATTACACTCAAGACGCTTATGCCAGATTTTACGGCGACGACCCCTGTCCGCTCACGGCTCTCGGAGACGGACTGTATGTGCTCGAACTGTGGCACGGTCCCACATGCGCGTTCAAGGATATGGCGCTTACGGTGCTTCCTCACTTGCTTACCGCAGGCAGGCGCAAGATAGGCGCTAAGGACAAGACGCTTATCCTTACCGCTACATCGGGCGATACGGGCAAGGCGGCTATGGAAGGCTTTAAGGACGTCGACGGTACGGATATCATAGTTTTCTATCCTTCCGAGGGCGTGTCCGATATGCAGCGCAGACAGATGATTACGCAGGCGGGCGAAAATGTGCACGTATGCGCTATAGACGGCAACTTCGACGATGCGCAGACGGCTGTCAAGAGTATATTCACATCTTCGGAGATGGCGGACAAGCTCGCCAAGGACGGATATAAGCTGTCCTCCGCCAACAGCATCAACTGGGGCAGACTTGCGCCGCAGATAGCGTATTACATATCCGCGTATTGCGACCTTGTGAGCTCGGGCAAGATTAAGTTCGGCGACAAGGTAGACTTCTGTGTGCCTACGGGCAACTTCGGCGATATACTCGCGGCTTACTACGCTATGCGCATGGGTATGCCTGTCGGTAAACTCATCTGCGCGTCCAACAGCAATAAGGTCCTTACGGATTTCTTCTCGAGCGGCGTATACGATACGGGCAGACAGTTCTACAAGACGGTCAGTCCATCCATGGATATCTTGGTTTCGTCCAATCTCGAGAGACTCCTCTTTGAGATAAGCGGAAGAGACGACGCGCTCACGGCTGAGAGGATGGCGGCGCTCAAGAGCTGCGGCAAGTACTCGATAAGCAAAGAGGAGTTAGAGACACTGCGCTCCCTCTTCGACGCGGGTTACACCGACGAGCAGGGCACATTCGATACCATATCCGAGGTGTACGGCGATTACGGTTATCTTGTAGACCCTCACACGGCGGTAGCGTTCGGCGTATATAATAATTGTAAGAGCGACAGACCTTGCGTGATAGTGTCTACCGCCAATCCCTACAAGTTCCCCGCAGATGTATACGAGGCTGTGTCGGGCGAGAGGGTGAGCGACGCGTATGCCGCGGCGGATAAGCTGTGCGCTTTGACGGGCGAGGATATACCTCAGCCGCTAAGCAATCTCGCGAGCAAGCAGGTAAGATTTACGGGCTCTATCGCGCGCGAGGCGATAGCGGACGAGGTCTTGGGATATATACGCGGCAAGGCTTGATTTTCTCGCGCGTATATTATATTGTAAATATATAAGAGGGGGTTAGCGATATGAACAAGGTGCGTAAGGCGGTTATACCCGCCGCGGGATTCGGTACGAGATTTCTTCCGGCGACCAAGGCGATACCTAAGGAGATGTTACCGATAGTAGACATACCTACTTTGCAATATATTGTGGAGGAGGTAGTTAACAGCGGTATAACGGAGATAATCATCATTCTCGGTAAGAACAAGAAGTGTATAGAGGACCACTTCGATATTTCGGTGGAACTCGAGCAACTTTTGATCAAGACGGGCAAGAAGGAATATCTGTCTCGCATGCGCGCAATCTCCGATATGGCGCATATACATTATGTCAGACAGAAGGAGATGAACGGCTCTGCATTCGCGGTTATGGAGGCGGAGGCGTTTATCGGCAACGAGCCTTTTGCCGTAGTATTCGGCGACGACGTGATGTACACCAAGGAGACGTCCGACGGCAGGACGGGGCTCAAGCAGTTGATTGACGCCTATTATAATACGGGCAAGACCGTTATAGGCTGTCAGACCGTGCCTAAGGAAGAGGCTGTAAAGTACGGCGTAGTCGCCCCGGGAGCGGTCAAGGGCAGATATACTCTTATCAACGACATTATCGAGAAGCCTTCTTTGGAGCAACTTCCGTCCCAGCTTGCCAGTATGGGCAGATTCGTATTCACCCCCGACGTGTTCGATATAATTCGCACTCTCGAGCCGCGCGGCAACGGCGAGACATATCTTACCGACGCCATACAGGTCTTGGCTAAGACGACGGGAGCATATGCTTACGATATGGAAGGCTTGCGCTATGACGTAGGCGATAAGTTCGGATTTATACAGGCGACGATAGAGTATGCGCTTCGCAACAGGGAGCTTTCGCCTAAGTTGAGCAAGTATATTAAGGATTTGGCAGGGCACATTTAATCATCGATTACGCAATTGCGACGCGGGGCAACTCGCGTCTTTTTTTATAGCATTGCGCGTTATTCCGCAATATGATTGCATGTCGGAGCGGGCTGTTTTTATGCAAATAATTTAATAGCTATTATCGTCAATCTTGCGCCGAATTATCGCCCGGTCGATTGTTATATTATATAGGTATAGAATAATCGCATTTAATTACATGGCAGAGCATAAAGCTGCGAGATAACTGTTGCTATGCGCATAGCATTATATAATACATTGCTTTCCGCGCCATAAATATAACAGTCTACTTTTTGAATGGTATATATCCGTCGTCGTCTCCGTCCTCGAGGTCGTAACAGAGCACGGCATCCTTAATGGAAGATGCATACTTAATGGAGTTAAAGCCGTATTTTGAGCGTATCTTGTCAATGGTTTTATCCAGTCGCTCTATTCGCTCGTCGGCTTGCGGATTGTCGAACATGTTCAGTTGCACGCCCGCGCTCTCGTTTGTGAGGGAGAAAGCCGCCACGCCTATTCCTCTTAGCGGCAGGTCTCTTTCGGGATTGTAGCACTTGTCGAGCAGAGCTGCGGCGTACTCTCTGAGCTTGGCGCTGTTGTGCGTGGGCGAGGGGATTACCGCCTGCTTAGACATGTGCGTTAGGTCGTTGTATCTTAGAGACAGCGATACGCCTTGAGCGAAGTATCCTCCCTTGCGCAGTCGTCCCGCTATTGTTTCGCACAGCATTGATATTACCGATACGCACTCGTCCTTATCCGATACGTCGCGCGGCATAGTGGTGGAGTTGCCCACGCTCTTGTGCACGGTGCCGTTGTAGTATTCTCTTACGTCAGAGCTCTCTTCGCCCATTGCGTAAGAGCGCAACTTGTCGCCGTTTATGCCGAACTTGGCTCTGAGCACTCCGATATCCGTATTGGCAAGGTCGCCTATTGTATTTACGCCCATAGATTGCAGCTTTGCCTGCGTCTTTTTGCCTATCATCAGCAGCTCGCCCACGGGCAGCGGCCATATTGTTTGCTTAAAGTCGTCCTTGCTTATTACGGTGGTCGCGTCGGGCTTCTTCATATCCGAGCCCAATTTAGCGAATACTTTTGTGAACGACACGCCCACAGACACCGTTATACCTATCTCTCGCTTTACGCGCTCGCGTATCTTGTCGGCTATCTCTTTGCCGCTGCCCATGAGTTTAAGCGAGCCTGTCACGTCCAGCCAGCACTCATCTATACCGAAAGGCTCCACTTTGTCGGTATACTGCGTGTATATGTCGAATATCTTATCGGATATTTCCACATATTTTTCAAAGTGCGGCGGCACGAGCACGAGGTTAGGGCATTTCGACATGGCGGAGTGTATCGTCTCGGCGGTCTTTACGCCGTAGCTCTTAGCCAGCTCGTTTTTTGCAAGTACTATGCCGTGTCTCTTTGCGGGGTCGCCGCATACGGCTACGGCTTTTCCTTTAAGCGAGCTATCGAGCATACATTCTACCGATGCGTAGAAGTTATTGGCGTCGCAGTGCAGTATCGTCCTCATACATTGTATTATACTCTCATTTCGCACAGATAAGCGAATATAATTACGTAAATTTGCACAATCGAAGTTAGCTTCTATGAAATATTGCATAATAATTGAGATTTTTCAAGGTCTATGTTATAATCATTGCATATGAGTAAAAAGAAGGTGTTAATAATATTGGCGCTTACGGCGTGCGTACTTGCGGCATTGATACTGTCGGCGTGTACGGGCGCGTCGCTCGACGTCAATTACACCGATGCGGTCGAGGAGTTTTACGGCGACGGCATGTCACTTGCTCACGTATATTCCGCGCCCGAGAGCGCTGCGGAGTTCAAGTCTAATCCCCGAGTATACAAGCGTATAATGATTGACAACCGTATCAACGGTTCGCACATCACCGGACTGTATCTTCCCAAAGGGGAGAGCGTTACGGTTACTATCCCCGAGCAGGAGCGTACTTCCAATCACAGCGTAACGCTTATAGCTTCGGACGGAGAGCTTATCAAAGATGTGGGACTTACGCAACCTTCTTTGAGTATCTCCGCGGGCGACGAGGGCGGAATATTGCTGTTCAATATCGGAGCACGCAGCGTAGATACGCAGCTCAAGCCCTTCCTTGTCACTTTCGACGGCGCGATGCAGAGCCCTTACTACAGGTACGGACTGGACAGCGAGGACGACCTGTCCGACTGCGCGTCCTACGGAGATATCCCCGCGTTGATAGACGGCGGTAATATCAGATTTTATATCCCGTGCTCTTCGCTTAAGGAGGTCAAGTCGCTTAAAGAAGCGATATCTTGGTGGCGCTCCGTATGCGGCTATATCAAGCTGTCTATATCGCAGAACCGCATGGACGGCAATAATTCCCCCGTGCGAGTATACTTCACAGATAAGAGCAATGACGATTGCGATGTGCACATGGCTGAGGACTCTTTGACAAGTCTGTTCGACATCAATAAGCTGGGCAATACCGACGCAGGCTTGGACGTGATGCTCAGTGTTGCTCGCTGCGAGAGCGATAAGAGCGGCATATCCGTTAACGCCGCGCAGTTTTCTCGAGAGCTTGCCGAGCTCGCCGCGTACAATTCTTATATGTTCCATAAGGATTACTTTAATATTTTCGACAGCGCTTCTGATAAGAGCGGAATATTCTTCTCCAACGGCTACTCGGTGCTTAAGTCTATAGATAGCGGACTTGCCGACGACGATAAGACGCTATACGCGCTGTTGTGCTTTATGCACAGCTTCGGCACGGATAAGATGTCGCAGTTTATAGATACCTTTACGCAGGGAAGCGAGTTTTCGGGCTATGACAGGATAGTGTCTGCGGCGGCTGATGTATTCGGTATAGACGCCTCGACATTTATATCGCAAGTGTGCGGAGTGACGCCGGGCGATAAGGTAGTCTCTTATGCGGACGCTTACGATACATATATCCCCATATTCAATTACTACACCAGAGTGTGCGAGGGGGACAACTACGGCATAGGCAAGCGCGTCTATTTCGGCTATGCGTCCGAGTTTGATTTCAGGGCTACTACCGAGGTGTACGGCGGATCTGTCGTGTCGGCGACCGTTTCGGACAATTCGGGCAATTGGACGGCTCAGGGCGGCGTGCATATATACAAGTCGTCGTCGGAGTATGTCAGCGACGGATATTCTCTTACTATCGATGCCGTAGCGGACGGCAAGGCGATTACCTGCGTCAGTTACGGCGCGATGAGCGTCAACGTGGACGCGGCGCAGTACACGCTCTATTCCGATGTGCCTTATCGCAATATGGAAGACGCTATCAAGGGATATTCTTCCGCTACCCCTTCTTACGCTACGGCGTTGGATAGGGCGGTATGCGGCATAGAGGCTTATGCGGAAGAGGATGACAATACCAAGTATTCATTTGCAGTTACGCGCTTCAACTTCGAGCCTGCCAAGGACGGCACATACAGATTTTATTTGGTCAACACAACGTCGGGCTTCTGTTATTACAGAGTAGTATTCGGAGTGGGCGATTACAGCGCGGTGATGTTCGACGGCAATATTCCCGTCATCGGAGGCTCGTACGCTCTGTATAAGAGCGAAGACTTAAAGGGCGGCTATGTATATAACTTCGCCATATATATGCTCCAGCCCGAGGGCGCTAACGGTTCCTCTCTGCTCGTGTCTGAGGACGGCGGCAAGACTATGCGCTTGATTACTGCGGACGACATGTCTTATCCCGGCACCAAGAAGTCGGATATGCGTCCCTACAAGTCGCCTATCTACGCGTCGCAGGGACTTGCATATCCCGACAACCTGTATATCGACGCGGATAATTCGGCATGGCGTATTACGGAGGGCGGCAGCGGTTACAGACATTACGGCGGAGACTTGAGCTTGCTCAACAACGGCAAGACGGTCGGCGGCGCGCATGTGTGTCAGTTCGAATTCTACGACGACGCGTCGATGTATGTCGACGCTCAGTTCGAAACGATAAGAGAGATTAATTATGTGCGCATATACGGAATCATCGAAGATGTCGACGTAAGACTGCGCCTTACCAACATCAAGGGCGAGTACGAGTACGTCGAGCTGTCGGGAGTAGATAACGCCTACAACGCCAACGCATATATGGCGCGTTGCGACGGAATTTATGTGGCGGCGCGTCTCGAGTTTAACGGTAAAGGCACGGCGCAGCTTTCGGAGCTTACCGCGGGTATTATGATGGAGGATTGCGTATACGTCCCCCACAGCAGTACGTCGATTTGGTACGAGGGGCATTGGATGCGTAAGAGCGGCTGCATAGCCGTCAACGGCGGCATCAATCAGAATACCGCGGATAAGTCTCACCTCGAGTACTCATTCTATGGCGATTCGGTGGCGCTGCTTGCCGCTATAGGTCCCGAATACGGCTCGGCTAAAATTTATTTGGACAATAAGCTGTACGATACCGTTTCGTTTAATTCCGAGACGGTGGAGTATCAGAGGGTGCTGCTGTATAAAGTATTCGACAAGCTGGGTACTCATACCGTGAGGATAGAGCCCGTCAAGGGTAATACCGTCAATATCGACGCCATCGTATACACCACGCAGGACTATGTCCCTGGGGAGAAGGCTATACCTTTCAATCCATATTATCTGCTTGCAATACCTGCGATTATCGCTGCGGGCATCATCATATGCGCCTCGCTCGACTTGGCGGGCAAGGGTAAGGCGGAGCGCGCTCTTAAGGCGACTGCGAGGAAGAAGCTGAAAGAGAGCAAGCAATCGCCTGCGCAAGATCAGAGCGCGGACGGCGCAGCAAGCGGCGAGCCCGAGCCTTCCGACACTGCCGATAATAAGTAAAATATTAATTATTTATGGATATATGCCTTGTCGGCGTAGTCGTATGCCGCGGCTTTGAACACAGCGCTCGCGCGCATGCTTAACTTATCTTCTATATTCAATCTAATCTTATCGTAAGGGCGCACCGTAGCGGGAGCGGAGAAGTCACCGAGCATATCTCTTGCGTCCTCGCGCATAGCCAGTACGTTGATGTGGTCGATATCGGGTTCTTTTAGCTCGCAGAGGTCATAGATATTATATATGGCTATATTGGTCAGCAGTCGCCTTATGCGCGCCTCGGTATATCTCTTGGACTTGACTGCGGATACCAGAGCGTTAATGTCCGGTTGTCTGCTTGCCTCCGCTATTATCTTGAGGTCCAGACCTTCTTTCATTCCGCAGATATTCCTTATAGACTTGGTAGCTATATTGTACTTGATTATCGCATGCAGACGCTCGTCGCTGTTCCTGTATTTTTTGAGGTCGTCGCACACATAGGGCGGCGCATATCCGTCGATAGGTCTATTTTCATTAATCGCGCATCTTATCGCAGTAGATGAGCATATATCTCCGCTCATGCTGATTTCGCCGTGCGCTCCGCCTTCGCGCTTAACGGTCGTAAATTGCATATCGGGGCACAGCCTTTTGGCTGCCTTGATATATTCGACCGCAAGTAAATTATTGGGGCAAGACAGCGTTTCGGCGGCTTTGGTATATCCGCATTCCGCAAGAGCCTCGCGCCTTGCGCTCGGGTGAGACATGCCCTTTTTCAAAGCGGCTTTTATTGCTTGATTGAGGGCGGCATTGTCATCGCCGACGATTTCCGCGGCGGCGTATAGCCGGTCGATATCGCCGCATTCGCTGCCGAAAGCGATGCAATCCGCGCCCGCTTTTGCCGCATAAGCCACGCCGCCTACGGCGAATATTTCGGCAGGCGCGCAGGCGTATTGCGGAGGCAATTCCACGGCTATGTCGGCGCCCGCAATCACGGCGTGCTTCGCCCTTGCGTACTTGTCGAGCGCAGGCAGCAACCCCCTTTGCACGACATCTCCGCTCATTACGGTTATCAGCCTCGAGCCCGATGATTTTTTGACATTATCGAGTAGTTTTTTGTGCCCGTTGTGAAATGGGTTGAACTCGCAGATGACCGCCGTAATTTTCATAAAACTTAATAAATCCTTTTACAAAACATGATATATACGATATAATTATAACATCGCTTTTAAGTAAAATAAAGTATTTCGGAGGCAACTTAAAGTGAGCAAAGTAATTGACGCCATCATAGCTAAGGCGCAGGCAAATAGGAAGAGAATAGTGCTTGCCGAGGGCGAAGAGCCCCGCACGGTCGCAGCCGCGCAGATAATAGCGGCAAAGGGCATAGCGGATATAATCTTGCTCGGCGACGAGTCCAAGATTAAGGCGGTATATCCCACATTCGACAGCCGCGGCATTACCGTCATCAATCCTCTCGAAGAGGACAGCGAGGAGTATGCGCAGGAGTTCTACGAGCTTCGTAAGACCAAAGGCATGACTTTGGACGAGGCAAGAGTTAAGATCAAGCAGTATCTCAATTTCGGCGCAATGCTCGTACGCAAGGGCAGGGCGGACGGTATGGTGGCCGGCGCTATCAACTCTACCGGCAACGTATTGAGAGCGGGCTTGCAGATCATCAAGACTGCTAAGGGTATTCGTACGGTCAGCAGTTGCTTCCTGATGTGCTTCGAAGGCACGCCTTATACGGATAAGGAAGTGATGGTATTCGGAGACAGCGCGGTCAATATCGCGCCTACGGCGGAGCAGCTTGCGGACATTGCGATATCTTCCGCGGACACCGCTAAGACGCTCGCGGGCATAGATCCTCGTATAGCCATGTTATCCTTCTCTACAAAGGGCAGCGCAAAGCATGAGAATGTGGATAAGGTCGTAGCCGCCACCAATCTGGTCAAGTACGCGCGTCCCGATCTGATAATAGACGGAGAGTTGCAGCTCGACGCCGCGATAGTTCCTTCGGTTGCGCAACTCAAGGCGCCCGATTCCAATCTGGCTGGCAATGCCAACGTGCTGATATTCCCTTCGCTCGAGGCTGGCAATATCGGATATAAGCTCGTGCAGCGCTTCTCGAGGGCGGAAGCCATCGGACCTATATGCCAAGGCTTTGCGCGTCCTATCAACGACCTCTCTCGCGGATGCTGCGTAGAAGACATTGTGTCGGTAGTTGCAATCACTGCGGTTCAGGCTTCGGGCAACGAGGATAAGGATTAATCAAGGGGGATAACGGTATGAAGATTTTAGTTGTCAATGCGGGCAGTTCATCGCTCAAGTATCAGCTTATAGAGACAGACGACTCTTCCGTACTTTGCAAGGGCGGGATAGAGAGGATAGGAGCGGGCGGCTTCGACAAGCCCAACGTTTCGCATAAAGGTATCAAGGGCAGTAAGGAGATTAAGGTTGAGCTTGCCGACCATACGGCGGCGTTCAATGTGCTCATATCCCTGCTTACGGACAGCGAGTGCGGCGTAATTTCTTCTTGCGACGAGATAGCCGCGGTGGGACATCGCTTCGTGCACTCGGGCACGGGCTCGACCGAGCCTGTCGTGCTCACTTCCGATAAACTCGACTCGCTAATCGCCGATAAGGACCTCGCTCCCTTGCATATGCCCGCCAATGTAAGTTGTGTGCGCTCTTGCATGATAGCTATGCCCGGCGTCCCCAATGTGGCGGTATTCGATACGGCATTCCACTCCACCATGCCGCCCAAGGCGTATATGTACGGAGTGAGATACGAGGATTACGAGGACTTGCATGTGCGTAAGTACGGCTTCCACGGCGCGTCGCACAGGTTCGTCAGCGCGGAGGCTATAGAGTGGCTCAAGGCTCGCAACATGCCTTGCGGCAATATAGTCACCTGCCACCTCGGCAACGGCTCGTCCGTATCTGCGGTCAAGGACGGCAAGTGCGTGGACACGTCTATGGGTATGACTCCTCTCGAGGGAATGCTGATGGGTACAAGGAGCGGAAGCGTAGACCCTTTTGTCGTGCAATATCTTGCCGGCAAGCGCGGTATGTCGCTGGACGAGACGCTCGCTTATCTCAATAAGAAGTGCGGCTTTGCGGGTATATGCGGATATTCCGACTGCAGAGATATATACAAGCTCGTAGACGAGGGCGACGACAAGGCGCGCCTTGTAATGGAGATGTTCGGCTATCAGATACGCAAGATAATCGGCTCGTATGCCGCGGGCATGAACGGGCTGGACGCTATCGTCTTTACGGGCGGTATCGGAGAGAACTCGGACAGGGCTCGCGCGGATATATGCAAGGAGCTCGACTTCCTCGGCGCGCGTTTTGACAAAAATAAGTCGGACACATGCCCGAGAGGGGAGATAAGCGTCATATCCGAGGACGGCTCGCCCGTTACGATGCTCGTAATCCCCACCAACGAGGAGATAGTCATTGCTCGAGACACGCGCGACGCCGTTATCGGGAAAAAGGTTGCTGAAAATAATTGACATAGCTTGCTAAATCTTATATAATAGCTTAGCAACCTGATTACAAGTAAGAGGAGGTGTCCGTAGATGGCAGTACCTAAGTGTAAGAAATCCAAGGCAAAGAAGCGTTCGAGGTCGGCTAATTGGAAGTTGTCCAAGCCCGTTTTGACCGAGTGCCCTCATTGCCATGAGCTTAAAATGAATCACAGAGTATGCGGTAATTGCGGTTATTACGACGGCAAGCCGGTAATAGACGTATCAGCTAAGCAAGCTCAATAATGTCAATTTGTTTATAACAACGCAGACGACCGTGTTACAGCACGGTCGTTTTGGCGTATGCGAGGTTAATTATGAAGATTATAGTGGATTGTCATGGCGGAGATTTTTGTCCTCGAGAGGCGGTTGTCGGCGCGCTTGTCGCGCTGGATAGCAGCAAGTCGCTGAGCGTAATTCTTGCGGGCAGAAAGGATGAGATAGAGGCTGTGCTTGCAGAGCGCAAGTACGACTTGTCGAGGGTGGAGATATTAGACGCTAGCGAGATAATCACCAACGACGATTCTCCTTCGCTGGCAATCCGTCGTAAGAAAGATTCCTCTACCGTCAAGGGCTTGAGATTGCTCAAGGACGGCGGAGCGGACGGCATGGTGTCTTCTGCCAATACGGGCGCTTTGCTGATAGGCGGCACGCTCATACTCGGACTTGGCGCGGGAGTTACGCGAGCGGCGATGTGTCCCGTCATGCCTACGTTGACAGACACGCACACCATACTCGTCGACGGCGGAGCCAATGTCGATTGCAAGGTGGAGCAGCTCAGGGAGTTTGCTGTCATGGGCACGGCGTATATGCGCGAGTTGCACGGTATTAAGTCGCCTAAGACGGGCTTGCTCAACAACGGCGCCGAGTCGGAAAAGGGCAACGCTCAGACTAAGGCGGCGCATGCGCTGCTGTCCGAGACGGACGGTATCAACTTCATAGGTAATGTCGAGGCTAAGGATTTCCTCACGGGAGTGTGCGACGTGCTTGTCACCGACGGCTTTGTCGGCAATGCGGCGATGAAGGCGAGCGAGGGCATGGGCAGCGTGCTTTTCTCGCTCATTAAGAACGGTATAATGGCGGGCGGATTGCGCGCTAAGTTGGGCTATCTCTTGCTCAAGCCCGTACTACGCGATATTAAGCACAAGATGTCGGGCGACGCGGTAGGCGGCGCGGTATTCCTCGGCTTGAACAAAGTGCTCGTCAAGGCGCACGGCGCGAGTAAGGCTACGGCTTTCAGCAATGCGATTATCAAGGCGGCGGATATGGCGGAGCGCGACGTGCCCGCTAAGATAGCGCAAGGACTTGCATTGTGAGATTAAACGAAGTACAAAGCATCATAGGTTATGTCTTTAAGGACGCGTCCTTACTCGAGGCGGCGCTTACGCATCCTTCGTATTCTAACGGCAAGGGCATAGAAGACTATCAGCGTCTCGAGTACTTGGGCGACGCTCTTATAGGATTTGTTGTCGCGGACGAACTTTTCAACATGTATCCTTATGCTAACGAGGGCGAGCTCAGCAAGATGCGCATCAATATCGTCGAGCGCACGTCCTTGGGTGAGGCAGCTACTAATATGGGGCTGGACAAGTATTTGCTCGCGACCTGCGACATAAGCGTCAAGATGGCGTGCGACGTATTCGAGGCGGTTGCGGCGGCGGTGTATCTCGACGGCGGCGCGAGCGAAGCGCGCGCATTTATTATGCGTTTCATAGGCGACAGAATAGAGCATGCGAGCACGCAATTCGGCAGCGATTATAAGTCTGCCGTCAATGAGAAGTACGCGGGCAAGAAGATAGATTTTCGCACATATTCCATAGGAGATAAGCATACTCCGAGATTTAAGTCGGAGCTGTATGTAGAAGGCTTTTTTATAGCGAGCGGCGAGGGCGGCAGCAAGCGAGCTGCCGAGCAGGAGAGCGCTAAGGCGGCGTTGCGCAGTTAAGCGAGTTACACTCGTAGATCAATCGGTTGTCTTTTCGCGCGCGCATATGTTATAATATTTAAGATTAAACGCTGGGAGAATTTCTTTTGAATTTCAAAAAGATTGAAGTATTCGGTTTCAAGTCGTTTGCAGACCGTAAGAAAGTGGAATTTCAGGAAGGAATAACGGGTATCGTCGGACCTAACGGTTGCGGCAAGAGCAATGTCGCCGACGCGGTCAGGTGGGTGCTGGGCGAGCAGAGCGCTAAGGCGCTGCGCGGTAAGAGCATGCAAGACGTTATCTTCAACGGTACGGCAAGGCGTAAGCCCATGTCGTACAGCGAGGTTTCGCTATATTTCGACAATTCGCGCAAGCTGTTTGCCAATCTCGATTACGAAGAAGTTAAGATTACGCGTAAGCTCTTCCGCTCGGGCGAGAGCGAGTATTATATCAATGACATTCAGTGCAGACTGATGGATATACAGGATATGATACGCAATACGGGACTGGGCAAGGACGGTTACAGCATAATCGGACAGGGCAGGGTCACCGAGCTCATCGACGCCAAGCCCGAGAACAGGCGAAATATTTTCGAGGACGCGGCAGGCATATCCACGCATAAGAAGCGCAAGAAAGAGGCTCAGAGCAAGCTGGAGCGCGTCGAGAGCAATCTGCAAAGATTGGAAGATATCATTGCCGAGCTCGACAGACAGCTCGAGCCGCTCGAGAGACAGAGCGCCGACGCGCGTAAGTTCCTGCAACTGCGCGACGAGCTCAAAGATTTGGAAATCAACGAGTATATCTATCAATACGAGAACAGCGAGGAGCTCAAGCGCAAAGTGCGCGAGGTGCTGGACGGTATCGAAGAGCAACTCTCGTTGCAGCGCGCGCAGTATGCCGACGCGGACAAGCAGTATTCCCGCAAGATGGCAGAGCTGAGCAACACGGACGTATACATGTCACGCCTGCGCGACGAGCTTACCGCTCTGGCGGTAGCCGCAGAGAGCATCAAGGGCGCGGGCAATACATTGTCGGAGAGGATGAGCCATCTCACTTCGAGCAGAGCGCAGGCGGAGAGCCGTCTCGTCGCTCTCGAGGAAGAGCTGGACAAGAAGAGCGAGGAGCTCTCTTACTATGTCTCCCAGCTCAACATGGCGACAGAGGAGAAGGGCGATAGGGAGATAGAGTACTCCGTCGCCAGCAGCGAATATGAGGAGTTGCTCTCCCGTATCACCAGCGGCGAGCAGGAGATGGAGAGCCGCAACGACGAGCTGCTCAAGGCTATGGAGAACATAGCCGATATCAAGGAGAATTACGGTAAACTCACCGCCGAGCGCGATACCATGCTCGAGCGCGTTGCCGAGCTCGACGAGGAGATAGAGCGCCTTAAGGAAGATATCGTGGACGGCGAGGCGTCCAAGTCGGAGTTGGAGACCAACGTCGACAGACTGCGCATTCAGTGCAACAGACTGCTTGCGTCCCGCAACGAGGTCATGCAGGCGATGAACGAGGCGAGCGGCAACGCGGAGAAGTACCGCGAAGCGGTAGGTCAGTTGCAGACACGCATAAGCGCGGTGGAGTCGAGGCTTAAGATGCTTGTCGAGTACAGCAAGGACTACGACAGCTTCAAGAGCGCGGTCAAGTACCTGATGCAGGCGTCCCGCACCAATACGGCGCTGTCCGATCGCATAGAGGGCGTCGTGGCGGAGCTGGTCAAGGTCCCCAAGGACTACGAGACAGCCATCGTCACAGCTCTCGGCGGCTCGTTGCAGAACGTGGTTACGCGTAACGAGGACGACACCAAGTACATAATCAATTACATGAAAGCCAATAGGATAGGATCTATCACGTTCCTGCCTATGACCAGCTATAAGAGCAGGGATTTGGATCCCCGTTACCGCTCCGTGCTCAATGAGCGCGGTTGCGTAGGCATTGCTTCCGAGCTCATCGATTACGATTCCAAGTACGACAGCATAGTCAGCGGTCTGCTGGGCAGCACGGTGGTGTTCGACAATATCGACAATGCCGTAACAGTCTCTCGCAAGTACGGCTACAACGTAAGGATAGTTACTCTCGACGGCGACTTGATCAATACCACGGGTTCTATAAGCGGCGGTTCCAAGAATACTTCGCCTATGGCCAACGTATTCTCGCAAGAGCGCACAGTAGAGGAATACCGCGAGGCTATCGAGCGCATGAAGGGCGAGTACGACATCGCCGTGCGCAATTACCGCAAGGCTCAAGAGGAGTTCGAGGAGTATCAGGAGCAGCTAAGGGCGTTTGACGAGGATTTGCGCGAGGCGCAGATTTCCTTTGCCGCCGAAGAGCAGAGACTTGACAAGGCGGTCGGCAAGTGCGAGGAGCTCAACGCTGCGTTGATATTGCGCACCGCAGCGCGCGACAGCGTAAGGCGCAGGATAGACATTATCAACAGCGGACTAAGCAGCGTCGATACGGGCGTGAGCGTGCCGGTACAGGACGACGAGAGCGAGCGCGAGCGCCGCGCGGGCTACACCGCCATGAAAGAGCGCAGCCGCGAGTTGGGCGCTATGCTGAGCGATTTGAGGGTCCAGATTACCACCTTGGATAACAATATCGCGGTATACGGCGAGAATATCTCGAGACTTAACAACGAGTGCCAGTCCATTACCTCCGAGAGCGCGGCTATCAAGACGGCTATAGCGGCTACCGAGGGCAAGATTAAGCAGACGGAAAGCGATATAGATAACGCGGTCGTCAGCGATAAGGATAGAGCGCGTCAGACGGAGATTAAGCAGGAGATTTCCGACCTCGACGAACGCAAGAAGGTGCTTTCCGTCGAGATGGCGGATATCAATGCATTTAAGGAAAAGCTCACGCAGTGCATGATAGACGGCAATTCGGAGAAGGTGCGTAACGAGGCGCGTCTGCAAAAGATAGACGAAGACGCCGAAGAGATGAGGGTTCACATCCTCGAGGAGTACGAGCTCGATTACGAGGGCGCGTTGCGTTTCCGTGTGGAGGCGTATGACCACGAGAAGGGCGAGCCCGAGATAGTGAGAATCAAGAGGGCGATGAACAAGCTCGGTCCCGTCAATATAGAGGCTATCGAGATGTTCAAGCAGACGCAGGAGCGTCACGGCGAGCTGTCGGTGCAGCGCGACGACATGCGCAAAGCGCAGCAGGATATCGTCGATATTATCAACGACCTGAGCAAGGAGATGACGGAGCGATTCGCTACCGAGTTCAACAAAATCAACGCCAACTTCAAGGCGATATTCAAGGAGTTATTCGGCGGCGGCAACGGTAAGTTGGAGCTCGATACATCGCTTTCCGACGATCCGCTTGAGGCGGGCGTCGAGATATTCGCGGAGCCTCCCGGCAAGAAGTTGCAGCGCATGTCGCTGCTCAGCGGCGGAGAGAAAGCGCTTACGGCTATAGCGATACTCTTTGCTATACTTAAACTTCGTCCCATGCCTTTCTGCATACTCGACGAGATAGAGGCTGCGCTCGACGATTCCAACGTAGATCTGTTTGCCAAGTATCTTAAGCGTTTTTCTGACGATACTCAATTTATAGTGATCACGCACCGTAAGCCCACCATGGAGCAGGCGGACATGCTTTACGGTGTAACCATGCAAGAGCAAGGCGTATCGGACATCGTATCCGTATCGCTTAAGGAGGCCGTAAGGCACAGCGAGACCAAGTAGCAGAGGGTAGATTATATGGGCATATTCGGCAAGATAGCGCAGGGACTTAAGAAGACGAGAGAGGCTTTCGCCAAGAAGTTTTATTCGCTCTTTACGGGCAGGAAGCTGGATGATGACTTTTACGACGAGCTGGAGAGCGTGCTCATATCCTCCGACTTGGGGGTGGAGGCTACGGACAATATACTGTCCGAATTCAAGGACGAGTGTTTCCGCCGCCGCATCTCTAACGCCGAGGATGCTAAAGACTTGCTTCGCGGCATCATGGCGGACAGCATAGACTACGACATAGCGCCCTATTCTTATCCGCTCGTTATTCTTGTCGCAGGCGTCAACGGCGTGGGCAAGACCACCGCTCTCGGTAAACTCGCCCGTTTCTTCAAGAATAAGGGTAAGAGCGTCGTGCTTGCCGCAGCCGATACTTTCAGAGCAGCCGCAGGCGAGCAGCTCGAGGTGTGGGCTAAGAGGTCGGATGTAAGGATTATCAAGCACGAAGAGGGCTCGGATCCCGCAGCGGTAGTGTTCGACGCCATCTCTTCCGCCAAGGCAAAGGGCACGGATGTAGTGCTTATCGATACTGCGGGCAGATTGCAGAATAAAAAGAATCTTATGAACGAGCTGTCCAAGATTAACCGCGTAGTGGAGCGCGAGTATCCCGGATGCGACTATCGCACGTATATCGTAATCGACGCCACTACGGGGCAAAACGCTCTGTCGCAGGTAGAGACTTTCGACGAGATAATCGATATGGACGGCATTATTCTCAACAAGCTGGACGGTACCGCCAAGGGCGGCGTAGTATTCGCGATATCCGCGGAGAGGGAGTTGCCTGTGGTATTTGTGGGAGTAGGAGAGCAGGTGGACGATTTGCTCGAGTTCAACGCGCGCGACTTTATAGACGCCTTATTTGAGTGACAGTCTCTCTACTTGCTCGAGCGCCGCATAAGTTGGACGTCGCCGCGAGACATTTGTAGTTGCAGCGGCACCGCATAAATAATCTTAATTAATCGACTATACCCGCATCGTTGCAGCGGGTATTTTCTCATATTATATGGTAATATATAATAAGAATTTTGTTGACAGCGCGGCGCGCCGCGGTTATAATATAAAGGAAAATTACTTTAACAAGTATTTTTACTTTAGTCTATGGATAAGCACGGTAAACTTTATATCAGCGAATACAACGATTGCTACGGCGCGCTTTTGACGCCGTATCAGCGTGAACTTATTACGGGATATTACGACCATGACTTATCGCTGGGCGAGCTGGCTCAAGAGCACGGCATTACACCGCAAGGCGTACGCGATGCGCTCAAGAGAGCGGAGAAGTCTCTCGAGGATTTCGAGAGTAAGCTCGGCATAGTAGACAGGGATAGGCGTATCAGAAAGGCGCTGTCGGAGATGTCAAGTCTCGGCGGCGAAGCCGAGAGGGCGGCGAAAGTCGCGCTCGATATAATGGATAATTAACCTACAGGAGAGATTATGGGAGCATTCAGCGGACTCAGCGACAGACTGTCACACATCTTTTCCAAGCTCAAAGATAAGGGTAAACTTACCGAGCTTGAGGTTAAGGGCGCGATGCGCGAGGTAAGGATAGCGCTGCTCGAGGCAGACGTCAACCTTGCGGTCGTCAAGCAGTTTGTCAATAATGTCAGCGAGAAGGCTGTAGGCGAGCAGGTGCTCAAGAGCCTATCTCCCGCTCAGCAGGTTATATCCATAGTCAACGACGAGTTGACCGCTATCATGGGCGGCACGTCCTCCAAGATAGCCGTTGCAGACAAGCCTCCTACGATTATACTGATGTGCGGCTTGCAAGGCGGCGGTAAGACCACTATGTGCGGTAAGCTGGCGGTCATGCTGCGCAAGCAGGGTAAGAAACCCATGCTCGTAGCGTGCGACGTGTACAGACCCGCTGCAATTAAGCAGTTGCAGGTGGTAGGTAAGAGCGCGGACGTCCCTGTATTCGAGATGGGTCAGATAGACCCGCAGAAGATAATGAAGGGCGCTCTTAAAGAGGCTGAGACCAAGATGTGCGATACGCTCATCGTCGACACCGCGGGCAGACTTCATATCGACAATCAGCTCATGGACGAGATTGCGGGGCTTAAGCGCAATTTCCGCCCCGACGAGATACTGCTGGTAGTAGACTCCATGACGGGACAGGACGCCGTCAATGTAGCTAAGGCGTTTAACGACGTCATGGACGTGACGGGCGTAGTCCTTACCAAGTTGGACGGCGACACACGCGGCGGCGCGGCGCTCTCCATCAGAGCCGTGACGGGCAAGCCTATTAAGTTCTGCGGCACGGGCGAGAAGCTCTCCGATATAGAGGTATTCCACCCCGACCGTATGGCGTCCCGCATATTGGGCATGGGCGACGTGCTTACTCTCATAGAGAAGGCGCAGAACGCATTCTCCGAAGAGGAAGCTAAAGAGATGCAGCGCAAGATGCGCGAGAAGTCCTTTACGCTCGACGACTATCTCGGTCAGTTCGAGAAGATGAAGAGCATGGGCGATATGTCGCAGGTAATCGGCATGATTCCGGGACTGTCGGGCAAGCTCAAAGGACAGGACATGAGCGTCGACGAGAGCAAGTTGCAGCAGAACAAGGCAATTATTCTGTCGATGACCAAGGCAGAGCGCGCCAATCCCGACATAATCAAGGGCTCGCGCAAGAAGAGGATTGCCGCAGGCAGCGGCACATCCATACAGGATGTCAACATACTGCTCAAGCAGTTCACGCAGGCGCGCGACATGATGAGCCGTATGTCTAACATGGGCAGACGGGGCTTTAAGATGCCCTTCTGATATCAAGGCACATAATTTTAATCTTTATATAAAGGAGAAGTAACACAATGGTAAAGCTCAGACTTACGAGAATGGGAAGCAAAAAGGCGCCTTTTTACCGCATAGTCGCTATCGACAGCAGAAAGGCGAGAGACGCGCAGTATCTTGACAAGATAGGATATTACGATCCTACCAAAGAGCCCGCAATCGTCAACATCGACAGCGAGAAGGCTCTTGCATGGCTTGCTAAGGGCGCTCAGCCTACCGACACTGTGAGAAGCATACTCAAGCAGCAGGAAATCATTAAGTAATTTACATGGAAGAACTGGTTAAATTTATAGTGTCCAACCTGCTTGACGAGGGCAGCGATTTTGAAGTCGTATCCAAGGTAGAGGGCGATATCACGGTAATCAACGTGATAGTCGGCGGCGACGATATCGGTAAAGTAATAGGTAAGCAGGGCAGGATCGCCAAGGCGATTCGCATGCTTGTCAAGGCTTCGTCCAAGGACAGCGGCAAGTACGCAGTGGACATTATCGAGAAATGAATTATATCACCGTAGGCGTTGTCGCGCGGCCGCAAGGCATTAAGGGAGAGGTCAAGATAGCCCCTCTTACGGACGATAACGCCCGCTTTCACTCTTTGAGCCGCGTGCATATCGACGGCAAGGATTACGACGTCACGGGTTGCAAGGTCAATCCTGCGGGCGTATTTTTGTCATTTGCGGGTATTACCGATCGCAATGCGGCGGAGCTTTTGCGCGGCAAGCGCGTATTGATAGACCGCTCCGACGCCGTACGTTTGGATGACGACAGACACTTTATCGTAGATATTATCGGCAGTGAGCTTACGGACGGCGGCAAGGTATTCGGACATGTCACGGATATTTTGCAATACGGCGCCGCTGATATTTACGTCGCTGTCGATAAGGACGGACGGAAATTGATGTTCCCGGCTCTCAAGGATGTGATTTTATCTATCGATACGCAGCGCAAGGCTATCGAAATCAGTCTTGCTCGTTTGAGCGAGGTCGCGGTATATGAGGATTGATATTGCTACGCTTTTTCCCGAGGCGTTTGCGCCTCTGGGGGTAGGGGTGATAGGCAGGGCTGTAGAGAGCGGTTTGCTCGAGGTCAACATAGTCAATATCCGCGACTATACATTAGATAAGCACGGTAAGTGCGACGATACGCCTTTCGGCGGCGGAGCGGGCATGGTAATGACGCCGCAGCCCATACACGACGCCATAAGCGCGCTCGACCCCGATCACGAGGCGCTCAGAATATATATGTCGCCCAAGGGGCGTACTTTGTGCCAAAGCATGGTTAAGGAGCTTGCTGCGCGCGACAGGCTGCTTTTTTTATGCGGAAGTTACGAGGGGATAGACGAGAGAGTGCTCGAGCTGGATATCGATTGCGAGATTTCCATAGGCGACTATGTGCTTACGGGCGGAGAGTTGCCCGCAATGGTTACAGTCAACGCGGTGGCAAGGTATGTGAAAGGCGTCTTGGGCAGCGAGCAATCAACGAACGAGGAGAGCTTTTCCGACGGCTTGCTCGAGTATCCGCAGTACACCCGTCCGCGCGAGTTTATGGGCAAGGAAGTGCCCGCGGTGCTGCTGTCGGGCGATCATGCCAAGATAGCCGCTTGGCGCAGAGCTAAGCAGATAGAGATAACTTCTCAGCGTCGTCCCGATTTGGCGGAGGGGAGATAATGTACATACAGTGGTTCCCGGGACATATGACCAAGGCTATGCGTATGCTCGAGCAGAGCGTTGGCATATCCGATTGCATAATATATGTGCTTGACGCGCGCGCGGTAGCGTCTTCTTTCAATCCCAAGTTCGACGCGCTGATAGGCTCACGTCCCGTGCTGTACGTACTCAATAAATGCGACATGGTAGAGCCTGCGCAACTCAAGGCGTGGGAGCGCAGACTTGCAAGCGAGGGCAAGAGCGCTGTGTCTATGGACAGTACGTCGGGCAAGTTCCGCTCCGTTTGTATATCACGCCTGCTCGATATCAATTCCCGCGTATTGGATAAGTATAAGAGTAAAGGCGTCAATAAGTGTATCAGAGCGATGGTGGTCGGCGTGCCCAATACGGGCAAGTCCACGCTTATCAACTGTCTCAGCGGCAGTAAGCGCGCGGCTACAGGCAACAAGGCGGGCGTCACGAGAGGTAAGCAGTGGATATCGCTGTCCGCAGGTATAGATTTGCTCGATACACCGGGCACGCTGCCGCCTGCTTTCGAGGACAATGTCAAGGCGGTTCATCTTGCCATGATAGGCAGCGTTAAGGAAGAGGTGCTCGACATATCCGAGCTGGCGCTGGAGACTATCGCCTTCTTTAGGCAGAATGCCGATATTCGCTTTATCGACAGATATAAGATAGACGGATTTTGCGATAGCGATTTGGCGACGCTCGAGGCTATTGCAGTTAAGCGCGGATTTATTTTAGGCAAGGACAATATCGATTACGAGCGAGCTTCTCGCGCCATTATCGACGATTTGCGTAAGCTTCGCATAGGCAAGGTAATGCTCGACAAGGCATAGTATATGGACGGGATAGACAGACTTAAGTACGAAAAGGAATTGATGGCTAAAGGCTATCGCTATATAGCGGGCGTAGACGAGGTGGGCAGAGGACCGCTCGCAGGTCCGGTCACGGTGTGCGCCGTGATTATGCCGCTCGGAGAGGGCGATATCATAGACGGCGTCAACGACAGCAAGAAGCTGTCCGCGCATCGCCGCGAGCAGCTTGCTCCGATTATTAAGTCTAAGGCTATCGCATGCGAGACGGTCAGCCTGCCTCACGATTACATAGACCAAGTTAATATACTCAATGCCACCAAGGAAGCTATGCGCAGAGCTCTCGCCGCATTGACTGTCAAGCCGGACATCGCAATCATCGACGCGGTCAAGCTCGATGCCGACTGCGACGTATTCCCATTGATCAAGGGCGACTTGCTGAGCTACAGCGTCGGTTGCGCTTCTATCGTTGCCAAAGTTGAGCGCGACGCCATGATGGACGCATATGCGCTTAAGTATCCTCAATACGGCTTCGATAAGAACAAGGGATACGGGACTAAAGTCCATTTGGAAGCGCTCAGACAGTACGGCGCTACGCCCATACACAGGCGTTCGTTTATCACCCGAATTATATGAATACACGGGGAGAGGGAGCAAGGGGAGAGTATATCGCCCGAGATTATCTCAAGCGGCAGGGCTACGAGATAACGGATATTAATTTTTCTTGTAAATTAGGCGAGATAGATATCATTGCAAGGTGCAGCTCCACGCTCGTATTCGTCGAAGTCAAGAGCAGGAACTTTGAGTCGTACGGCAGCGGATACGACGCCGTAACAAGGGCTAAGATGCGCAAGATTATCGGCGCCGCCCGCACATATATATCTATGCGCGGATTGCATGACGTGAATGTGCGCTTTGACGTAGTGTACGTGTGCAGAGACGAGTGCAGACTCGTTAAAGGCGCTTTCGACCTCAACGACGCCTACGCGCGCGGCATGTGATGCGACAAGCCAAGCAGATAACTTTTACACTATAAGGATATCTTTTGACCGAATTTCGCAGCGTCGTATATTAAAGGTAAATTAATCTTGCATTCGATTGCCCGCAGTAAGTAGAAAATACATCATGTAATTGCATATTACTGCTTGCAAATTGCTTGCATTGATATATATTTTTATGCTAAAATAGCAAGGCAAAAGACTTCGGGCGTTCCGCCGACGTTATAAAATTCAGACGATCGTGAGCGCTTTGTAAATTTGGAGGTATAAGTCGTATGAGTAATTTGATTGACATTATTGAGAAGGAAGGTATGCGTACCGACCTGCCCGAGCTTTCGATTGGTGATACCGTCAAGGTTTACTTTAAGGTTATCGAGGGCAACAAGGAGAGACTGCAGGTCTTTGAGGGCATTATCATTGCGTTCAGACACGGCAGCATCAGAGAGACCATGACCGTTCGTAAGATTTCCGGCGGCATCGGCGTAGAGAGGACTTTCCCTCTTCATTCTCCCAAGATAGACCATATCGATATAGTAAGACACGGTAAGGTCAGGAGAGCTAAGCTGTATTATCTCAGAGAGAGGAGCGGTAAGTCTGCTAAACTTGCAGAGGTAATCAAGTAATCGGCTATTAAGCAATATGAATTTATTCAATAAGCGCGGCTAATACCGCGCTTATTTTTATCGCTTTTCACAGTAAAGCATTATAAAATTAATACTGTAAAATAACATTTTGCCGACTTCGACTCGCTTAATATAATAACCTTAGTAAACTGTTATGGAATTATATAGCTGTATTGCATAATTTATCGCTTGTTTCGTCATGGTTATTTATTAGAAATTTAATAAAACAAAGTAGACCTATTATCATAATAGGTCCATAATATTTACTATATTATAATATTTTTAAGCCCTATTTGCAACATATTATACAATTTTTCAACACGAGTACAGCCGCATTAATTCTATAATGGCGCTTAATATCCATTTTTTAACGAGCGATGTGGACCTATTATGATAATAGGTCCACATGCTAAAGACGAAAAATAATACGTTTTTCGGGTAATAAAAATGGTTGTAAGTAAGAATAGATATATGGCGTTATTAGTCGTGCTGATATGCGCGGTAATGCTTTGCTGTAGCGTTTATTTAGTATATTTTGACAGGGATGCTCACGCAATGGATACCGCGAGCGGCAATGAATCCGTCGTTAAAATCGAAGAGATATATAAGGGCGAAGATACTGTCAATAATACCAAGCACTTTACGGGCGAGAATTTAAGCAAATTATATGCGGCGATTACGGGCAATGACAAAGCTACGTTAGCTGATATTAATACTATGCTGTCGAGCAGCGGAGATATTACGTCCTCGGATATTCGCGCAGCGGGCGGAAAGGATATAGCCGTGACGTTCGGCGATATGGAGTGGAATGTTACGTATATTACCAATGACAGCTCGGGCAATATTATAGCTACGCTATGGCTTGCTAATTCATCGGATATATGTCAGTGGAGCACTTGGTCTGCAAATAATACTACTATAGCATATCCGTCCAACATATACGGAACGAGCTATATAAGGTCTCACGGGTTAAATATAGGCAGCGACTATGTAGCATCTAACGGCGCTACGTCGCTTACGCAATCACCGCAGAGCGAAACGCATGTATATGCAAGACTTACAATGCCGTCGGTAAAAGACTCTTTAACTGACTTTATCGTAAAGCCGTCTGCAGTTGAGTATCAGAGTAATCAGAATAATAATGAAGGCGGCACGATAGGCGATGTAGGGTATACATTGCCTAACGACGCGTATGGAACTCCGAGCGGAACGGTAAAGTGGTACAGTGGCGGAAGTGTAGATATGAGTAAGCTGCCGTCTAAGACGGGTTATGATGCATGGAAGGACGATTATATATGGCTTCCATCCTTAACCGAAACAGGACGCAACGATTCTGCCGGCGGAATTTGGGCATTATCAAACAATCAGCGATCCAACTCCACAGTTTCTTGGCTGCGCTCCGGTAACTACTATGACGCCAATGGCGCATGTCCATTGAGTGCGGCGGGCGGTTCCTATGACTACGATTATGTCGCGAATAGTTACGCCGTTCGTCCCGCGCTTCACCTAAATCTTACAGCTGCAAATGATGCTTCGGCATATATATTGCCAAGTTCTATCGAAATCGTTTACGACGGAACAACGCATAGCTTGCAGACAATATGGGAAGATAAGGGAATATATTATCCCGCTATGATATTGGATCAATCAACGCAGCTTAGCGGGGTCAATGCCGGTACGTATAAGGCAAAGGTAACGCTGCCTGCGTCGCTTAATTGGGCTATCGACAACGGTTCCGGTGGCTGGACTACGGTAGCGGGCAATGTGGCTCAAGAGATAGTATGGAAGATTAAGCCAAGACAGCTTACGCTTACATGGTCGGGAATATCATCGTCATATGTATGGCGAAGCGACTTGCTTGCTGAGTTGCAGAGATATAAGCCCGTAATAGGCGGCGGAGTGGCTATAGATAACTTAGACGTACAGCTCACCTATGACGGCAGCGCAAGCAATATCAA
>CAJTXS010000002.1 GCA_910583735.1 uncultured Christensenella sp.
ATCGTAAAATTACAACTTGTGTTTTGCGAATAGTTTAGATAGCTTTCGCTACTCTGAATATAACTAATTTATTAGTACTCTATCATCTTTCAAATAAAATATAAACACCGTAAATTCAACGCGCTAACCGTGCTTTTATACTGAAAAAGCGCTTATTAATTAATTTTGCAGCTTATTCTGCTCTTCACATGCTATCATATGCTCAATTAAGCCATATAATCTACTTATCCTATATAATTTTTAGCTTGAATTATGTAATATTTAAGATAAAAAACGAAATGTTATGCCCTGTACTTGCAATTGATACAGTAAATGCAGTGCAAAATCCAATTTTGCAGTCGTTAGTATATATTTTAATCAATTGAATAGATTTCATCAATTTACAAATCAATATTTAACGATTAACAGACTCACTACGACTATGTTTTATTCATAATAAGATAATTTTCTTGCAATATGACATTATGAGCGAAAAACGCCTTATTAAGGCGTTTTATTTACCAAATTAAACATTTTTTAACTATATTATTATGAAAATGAGGCTATTTAAGAACTATCAAACTAAAATCAATATCGATAATAATTGCATTTTGGCTTATTATGTTGTAAAATTAATATGTAATTATGGATAAAGATAAATTGCCCGACAATTCCTCTGTAAATATCGATCTTATCAGAGGTCATATGGATACGATAATTCTTCGTACATTAAGTAACGAAGATAAGTATGGCTATGAAATATTGGACGAAATAAAAGGCAAAAGCAATAATCTATATTCATTAAAGCAGCCTACTCTATACAGCTGCCTTAAGAGACTAGAAAAGCAAGGATTGATTACTTCTTATAAAGGAGATCTGTCGTACGGCGCGCAGCGCGTATATTACACTCTTACCGATTTAGGAAAGCAATTCCTCGAAAACGATCAGATACAATGGGAATTCAGCCGTACGATTATCAACAGCCTATTATCCGACAGGGACTACGATCCGGATAAGCAACCTACCCCATTTGACGTATCTCAATTTCGTCCCCTCACGCGCAGACAACGCACAGACGCCAATTATATTCCTACGGAGAAAGAGATTGAAGAAAACAGTGTTGAAGTAGATAATAATCTTGTCGAAGATATCGACGACGAAATCCCCTGCTCCGAGGATGCCGTAAATCAAACTGTTACCGAATGCGTAACATACGAACGTCCTCAGCAGTATAATATCAAAGAAGAATTCGGATACGACGAATTAAGCGTAGACGAGAGCGAAGTAATCGATACCGTTAACAGGTCTTTTGAAAAGGCAACGGAAAATAATTTATACACATACGACTATACAGCCGAGAACTCTGCCGGCGATAAATCCGCCGATATAAGCGATTATAAAAAAGCCTTTGCCGAAGATATGCTATACGGAAACGGCTATATAGATACAGACGACGACAGTCCATCTGTGGATAAAAATGAAAAATCCGAATTTGCCGACTACACGAATGACGGCACATATGCCGTAACGGAAGACAGAGGCGCTAATTATATAGAAAGCTTTAACAAATTATATAACAGAAGCGAAAACGAAAACATCGAGGAAGCATATACTCCTCGCAGCGCCGGTCGAGCCGTCAATGCCGACTACATCGAAGACGAGCTTACGCTCAACCAACTGCGCGAAAAGATGTATCATGAGGGTTATACCCTCAAGCCTTACAGTAAGCAGACTGCATCGTCTTTCTATGTCAACAGATATTTCTACAGCAACAGACTGATGAAGGACTGTACGCTTATTATGTTCCTGCTCTTTACGCTTGAACTCATAATAACTGCTATTGCAGGCGGAATAACATGGGGTGTTGCAGGAATAATGGTTGCAGTAAGTTTCTTAATCGGAGCCATTGCGGTAATTATCTACGCAGTTAATCCCAACAAACGTATTAAAGCCTCATTTAGCGCAAAGAATACATTAATTAACTGCCTAATAGTAATTATCAGCTCTATTGCAATCATTTTTATATTGGGATTCTACGTATTTGATGTGCAAATCGGCGCATCGAAGAGCTGGATTAAGCCTATAGTAATTCCGCTTGTTTATCTTCTTAACATACCTATATCCGTTGGGATATATGCAAAGCTATACTATACTAAGCATTATCACATCAATTAGCGGGGCTCTTTCGACCTTTTGGCTAATTTGACCAAGTTGCCGAAAGCCCTGCTTATTTTATCAGAAATTTTCTTTATAAAACCGTACAGCGCATCGCCCTTCTTCCACAGTATCAAGAATAATATCACAGTAATTGCAGCTATCGCAATCCATATAGGTAGAGACTGCAATGTAAAAGGAATATTTAATAATCCTTCCACTACGCCTATATTGGTAAATATTCCTACAGGTCTTACAATAAGCATTGTTATAAAAAATTCTTTATACGAGTAATCTGTCAATCCCGAAACTATACACAGCAAATCATCGGGAAAGAATGGGAATAGGAACATAAGAAACAATATGAGTTTCTCTTTTCCGTGAGAAATATTCATATATCTTCTATATGCGCTTTCACCGCACAGCCATACGACGAGTTTTACGCCAAACAATCTACCCAAGGCAAAGGCAAGCATCGAGCCTATCATAACACCTATAAAGCTATATAATAAAGTATACCATACGCCGAATATTGCAATACCCACGGCAGTCAAAACTATCGACGGAATAGGCACGAATGTCACTTGCAGGAATTGCAACACAATATATATAACGGCCGCCCACGCCTCATTGCGCAGTATAAGTTCCCGTAAAGCGTTAAAATCTTTTACAGTATTCAAGAAACCGTATCTTATTATCACATAATATACTGCGCCGCACAATATTGCACATACGGATAAAATAATTCCGAGTTTCAAAATAAAGAATTTGTGATATATCAGACCGCTTATCATCAGCAACGCTACTATCGTGGCAAAAGAGGCGGATGTATAATATAAAATAGAATTGGAGGTAAGATTAAAAATCAAATCCACCACTACAAACATTGCAGCAAGCGACAATAAAATATATATACCGGATATTATCTTTACCCTCTTGGACATCTCATTATATATTATTTGTACACGAGGGCAAAGAATTACTTAATGTCGAATATTTTTATAAATTCTGATATTCTTTAATTGCCATACGAGCAAACTTATCGCATCGATTGTTGTTTTCGTTGTCGGAATGCCCCTTAACCTTAATAAAATCCACCTCATGCTTATCCATAAGTCTAAGCAACTCGAGCCATAGATCTACATTTTTTACATCCTTTTTCCCTAAAGTGCGCCAACCGTTACTCTGCCACTGACTTAACCAGCCGTTGCTCACGGCGTTGCACACATAGGCAGAATCGCTGTACACGCTGACCTTGCAAGGACTAAACTTAAGACACTGCAAGCCTCGTATAACAGCCTCCAGTTCCATGCGATTGTTGGTAGTATTACCATCGTATCCGTTGATAATTTTCTCATTATCACCGTATATCAATATTGCGCACCAGCCGCCTACGCCCGGATTACCCGAACATGCTCCGTCTGTATATATCGTAACTTCTTTCATCTACTAATACCGCTGAGCTCCGCGCTTCTGTTAAAGCACCGCTTAATTCCCTCGCGAATTATTCCATCGAGATTGCTCTCATCATAGCAATTAACCGCCTGAATTGTAGTTCCGCCCTTAGAGCAAACTCTGTCAATTAGAATGTCAAGCGTATCGCTACTCGCCTTAACCATCTCCGCTGCACCGACAAAAGTTGCAAGCGTAAGCGCTTTGCTCGCCTCTTCGCTCAGCCCGCCGTCCATACCGCCCTTTATCATCGAGCGTATAAAATAATATACATAAGCAGGTCCGCTACCGCTCACGCTGGTAACAGCGTCAAAAGCTGTCTCGGGCAAAAACAGCGTTTCGCCTGTAGTATCGAATATTGACTTAACAAATGCGTTAATCTCATCTCCCGCATCGTTATCCGCTATTACAACCATGCCCTTTCCAACCGCGCAGGGAGTATTGGGCATTACTCTTATCGCCGCCACATTAATCGGTAATGCGGCTTTAATTGCATAGCTATTAATGCCTGCCATTATACTGATAACTGCTTTAGCCTTTACCGTAGCAAGCGATGCCGAAACGCTTGCAAACACTTGCGGCTTTATCGACAGTATTATATATTCGCACTCGTTAAATATAATATTCATATCATCGGTAACAGCTATATTACCTACGGTGATGTCTTTATTAACATCGCCCATTATTATATCGGACTCGTTCATCAATCCCTGCGTAATTAAGCCCGAAGAGATTGCCCTTGCCATATTACCAGCTCCGATAAATCCGAGTTTATATTTATATTGTGCCATGTGTTTTCCTCGCATATTGTTGTTAATTTATGTTGACTTATACTCTCTTATAGAGTATAATAATTCTGCTCTTAGGGGAGTGGCTCAACGGTAGAGTAGTGGTCTCCAAAACCATTGGTTGCGTGTTCGAATCGCGTCTCCCCTGCCAATCCTAAACGACTTACTTATTTAAGTAGGTCGTTTTTATTTACATATTCACGCAACTGCGGTTGCGTTGCACGCTCGCAGGCTCGCTGTAAGGCGAATCGCGTCTCCCCTGCCAATCCTAAACGACTTACTTGTTAAGGTAGGTCGTTTTTTTTACATATTCACGCAATACGGTTGCGTTGCACGCTCACAGGCTCGCTGTAAGGCGAATCGCGTCTCCCCTGCCAAAACGACTTGCTATTTAAGTAGGTCGTTATTTATTTACATATTCACGCAACACGGTTGCGTTGCACGCTCGCAAGCTCGCTGTAAGGCGAATCGCGTCTCCCCTGCCAAAACGACTTGCTTTAGTAGGTCGTTTTTTATTTACATAGACACGCAACACGGTTGCGTTGCACGCTCGCAGGCTCGCAAAAAATAAAATTATATATATTTTATGTTTTATTTTGCATAATGCATTTTATATTCGCATAAATCGGCAAATATCTCCGACCTGCAATTTATTGACTAACACTATTCAGCTATATGAGCGTATATAACAGTTGTTAAACCGATATATGCGCTTGAGCGCCCAAGCAATCTGCGTTGGCGTCGATTATCGGTTTAACGTACTCGTTTACGAATTCTTCGGTTTGCTCTTTTGCCCTGCCTATAAAATTGACGGGGTCAAGCAAACTGTCGATTTTATCATGAATTGCTTTGAATGCGTCGTCAGACTTAATCCTATCAATCAAATCATTATCTTTACCGAACTGCTTGACCATCTTAGACGCTTCCATAGAGTGAACTCTGATGCGCTCATGAAGCTCCTGCCTGTCGCCGCCCGCCTTTACGCACTCCATCAAGATAACTTCCGTAGACATAAATGGGAGCTCTGCGGCAATATGCTTATTGATAGTATTCGTATATACGACAAGACCGTCCGCAACGTTGAGATAGAGTTCCAATACAGCGTCAACGGACAAGAATGTCTGCGCCATAACGAGGCGCCTATTGGCAGAATCGTCGAGCGTACGCTCCAACCACTGCGTACCGGCGGTTATAGCGGCATTTACAGGCAAAGACAAAGCGTATCTTGCAAGCGAACATATCCTCTCGCTACGCATAGGATTGCGCTTATATGCCATGGCGGACGAACCTATCTGCGACTTCTCGAACGGCTCTTCTATCTCCTTCATGTTCTGAAGCAATCTGATATCGTTACCGAACTTGTAAGCGCTCTGCGCAATCTGCGACAAAACGCTTAAAATATTATAATCATACTTACGCGAATATGTCTGACCCGATACGGCGAATGTCTTATCAAAGCCCATCTTGGAAGTTACCAACTTATCAAGGCGCTTTACCTTGTCATGATCTCCGTCGAATAGCTGCAAGAAACTTGCCTGAGTACCGGTTGTTCCCTTAACGCCCCTCAGCTTTGTAGACGCTATACAATGATCGATACTCTCCAGATCCATTAATAAATCTTGCATCCACAGCGTAGCTCTCTTACCTACCGTAACGAGCTGCGCCGGTTGTAAATGAGTAAATCCAAGCGTAGGCACCGCTGCATTCTTAAGCGCAAAATCAGCGAGCGCGTTGATGACGTTAATCAGCTTCTTTCTAAGCAACAGTAATCCGTCATGATAGATAATGATATCGGAATTATCCGTAACATAGCAGCTCGTCGCGCCCAAATGTATTATGGGGCTAGCTTTAGGGCACTGTTGACCGTAAGCGTAAACATAAGCCATTACGTCGTGACGGACCTCTTTCTCCCTTGCGCGCGCGACATCGAAATTAATGTCCTCGCAATGAGCCTGCAACTCGTCTATCTGCTCTTGCGTAATATTTAAGCCCAATTCCTTCTCGCTTTGCGCAAGCGCTATCCATAGTTTGCGCCAAAGAACCATACGATGTTCTTCGCTGAAATTTTCGAGCATAGGTTTAGTCGCATAACGCGTGGTCAACGGATCAGTATATATCATAAAAACCGCCTTTAATTAAAGATTTATTTTATTATAATATATTATATAATAAAAATCCACTATTGGCGGTGTCGGTAAACAAAATAACGGGCGCAGCCAAAAGCGCATTTCCCATAGGGATCAAACATACGATTATAAAAAGCTCTCAAACAAATTTTTTGAGAGCTTTTAACTAAACATTTTAAGAACGATAAATTGAAATTTATTTCAAATTCTTTAATTATAATGTTTTTTACACCAATCTTTCTTTTTACAGTTAGTACATTTTAATTTTGCATATTTGGAATCACTTCCGGCACCAAAGCTTAAAATACTACCGAAAATTCCCAAAATGCCGTTTGTGAAAAAAACTTTGTAAGGGTTAGCCTTGAATTTATTACCGCAATGCGGGCATTCGTAAATTGTACCAAGATAATATATCGGAATTTCTATGGCACTTATAACTATTGCAACGGAAAAGTAAATCGCAAACCCAATCCAATCTTGTGAAACACCGTACATAACACTTAAACCGAAACATATTCCGATAAGTATTATCAAGAGAATACTGATGAATAACTTGATTTTTTCCTTGTGGGATAATTTACGCTTTTTAGTCATAACATTATTCGCTAAATTACTGTATATTGTATAATTATTATATAACGAAAAATGAAAGAGCGCAACCGATTGAATTTTACGTGAAATATAAAAAGTATGTATATCTCAATAGGCTACACGTAACCTAATTCGTCCACGAAAAAGGCACAGCTTAACGCTATGCCTAAGTCTTTTTATTTGCGCCTTATTAAATTCAATGTGGCAACTACGGTAATGCCGCGCTATTTACATATTATCTATCAAGCATCCATTCTGCAAATAACGCATATCCCTTAGTCGGGTCATTGATTAACACATGCGTTACCGCGCCGACGAGCTTACCGCTCTGTACTATAGGACTTCCGCTCATGCCTTGAACTATTCCGCCCGTCAGAGATAACAGTCTCGGATCGGTTACGCGTATTACCATGCTTCTGTCATCGGGAGAGTCTTGGTTATTGACTTTAATAATCTCTATATCATAGACTTGCGGCTGCGTGCCCGCGACGGTACTGTATATCTGCGCCCTGCCGGGTTGTATCTCTTGCCTTGATGCGACCTCTACCCTTTGCTTACCTTCAAGCGAAGCGCTGTAGTCTCCAAACAATCCAAACTTGTTATTTGTATCTATATGTCCTATGCCATTGGCATCTCTGCTAAACGCTCCGTTTAGCTCGCCTGCCTTGCCTACTTCTCCGCGAACGCTGCCTTTGATTACTGCATTATATATTTCTCCGCCGCTTACAATAGTATTGTTTCCTGCGGCATCTTTTATCGGATGACCCAAAGCGCCGTATCTATGCCTATCGCCGTCGATAAATGTCATTGTACCTATACCGTTGACTGCCTCTTGCAATAAGATTCCCAGCTTCTTCTCTCCGTTGACCGAATCGAGAGCGGGGGTCACTCTAAACTCGTTGACGTTGTCCGCCCGCCTTACTTTAAGCGTAACTTCGCCTTGTGCGTCATTCAAAACTTTAGCGACGTCATCTGCCGAATATACTGCCTCTCCGTTAATCGATTGCAACACGTCGCCGGCAGCGACATCCATATCTCCCAGAGGATATACAACGCCATCTTTAGTAACGACACCGACCTTAGAAGTAATAATTACGCCGTCTGTCTTAACTGAGATACCGATAGGATTGCCTCCGAGATATACAAATCTTCCGGTAGATACCGCCTTATTATGACCGAAACCGAAAATATCAGCAAGTGAAATAGACTCTATTGCCGTCGATGAATCGGTTATATCTGTTTCGAAAATATTGTCTTCGCATGTAAAGCATGAGACAGAACTTGCATATTGATTATCGCCCGTAAATATGCCGTCCGCCCTGCCATTGAATCCGCCTGCAACAGAGGCAAAAACAATTGCGCAGACGAACAGCATGACAAAACTGAATTTTTTCATACCATACACCTTTCCTGCATAGTTTGAGAAAAGATGCCGCAATTATACCTAAAAATAAATTAATGTGATACTTTGTATGAATCCGAATGCTCTTTCATCTCTTTTGCATGAGGCAATGCATAGTCGCTGTAGTCGCGCCCGCCTATCAACCTAGCTATCTCGCGGAGCATTCCGTCGCCGTCCAGCTTATCCAAAGACGTATAAGTCTTGCCGTCTCTTACAGACTTAGATATCAAATAATGACTGTCTGCCATAGAAGCCAACTGAGGCAGATGAGTGACCGCAAGCACCTGTCTCGAGCAAGAGATATCGTACAGCTTTTCCGCCACGATTTGAGCCGTTTCTCCGCTGATACCCGTATCTATCTCATCGAAAATCATTGTCTGAATCAGGTCGGTATCTGCAATAGTATTCTTGATTGCAAGCATAAATCTGGATAATTCGCCGCCGGAAATAATCTTGGAAAGAGGCTTGACGGGTTGTCCGCTATTGGCTGAAAATAAGAATTCAACCATATCGCTGCCTATCGGCGTATAAATGACGGAAGCGCTATTCCCCGCGTCCGCGAAATGCACCTCAAAGACAGCATTTTTCATGCCGAGCTGTCTCAGCTGAGCCGTAACAAGCCGCTCTAATTCCCGCGCGCACTCTTTTCTGATATTAGTAATTTTAGCCGTATTTATATCAAGTTTTCGAGCAAGATCATTCAACTCGCCGTTGAGCTTTTCGAGAGCCTGCTCTCCGCCCTCATAGAATTCGTATTGTTCCTTAAACTGCCTATATGAAGCAAGCACCGCGTCTATATCGGCGCCGTATTTGCGCTCAAGAGTGCGAATCTTATCCAATCTGTCGTATACATACTGAGCCTCCGACACATCGAAGTCGCTGTCATCGGCTATAGAATGGATCTCGTCGCATATGTCGGACAACTCTATCTTACAGCTATCTATTCTATCGCACAGTTGCGAAATCCGATCGTCGTATTCGGCGCACTTAGCTAATTCTCTGAAGGACAATCCCACTCCTTCGAGCGCGCCGCCTTCATCTTCAAGGGCGCAAGATGCGGAATTGAGCGCCGTGAGTAATACTTCATAATTATTAATCTTTTTGCGCCTTGCAAGCAGCGTCTCTTCCTCGCCCGACTTGAGATCCGCCTCTTCGATTTCCTTAATCTGATATTCGAGCAAGTCCTTTACCCTGTCGATATCACGCATATCGCCGTACTTAGCTATTTTAGCTTTGACTTCCTTATATCGGTCGTAAAGATTCCTTTGAGCGCTTAAATGCACGCCTATTTTGTCATGAGCGTAGCTATCGAGCACGCCGAGATGAGTCTCCGAATCGAGAAGCTTAGAAGACTCGTGTTGACCGTATATGTCGCTCAAGTGCTGCGCTACTTCTCTAAGCATTGCAACGGTGACTTTCTGTCCGTTGACCCTGCATATATTCTTACCGTCTACGCTCATGATTCTGCTTAGCATTATCTCTTGGTCTTCGCAGTCTATGCCCATATCGGCAAGTATAGCTGTCAATCTTTCGTCGCAATCGAAATAAGCCGATACTTGCGCCTTATCTTCTCCATAGCGTATAATCGACTTATCTACGCGTCTGCCCAATACAAAATTGACGCTGTCGATAATTATCGACTTGCCCGCGCCCGTCTCGCCCGAAAGTATATTGAGCCCTTCGCCGAAATTGACTTCCAGCTTATCGATAAGAGCTATATTGTTGATGACAAGAGAGTTTAACATTAACCTATATATGACTCCAGCGTCTCTTTAATAGCGATAGCAGCTTCCTGCGTGCTGCATATGACAAGTATTGTATCGTCGCCGGCAATTGTTCCGAGTACATTGTCGAAACTCATGGAATCAATAAATGCTCCCGCCGTATTGGCTGTACCTGTTACTGTACGCACTACCAGCAAGTTATTGGCTACGTTTATTACAGTAACCGCCTCTCGAAACATGTTGCCGAACTTGCCCATGGTCTGCGGTCTCGCGTTCTCTACAAGCGAATATTTATACTTACCGTCTACCGACTGAGTCTTAATCAAGCCGAGATCTTTAATATCTCTTGAGACGGTAGCTTGAGTGACGTTAAACTGCGACTGTTGCAGTAAAGTGACAAGCTCCTCTTGCGTGTCGATTTCTCTCTCTTTAATCAGCTCGATAATTCTGCGCTGTCTGGCGTTACGCGTCATAATTATACACTCCAATAACTTAATTTCTGTAATAATCTGTTATAAAAATTCTGCTTGTCCAATCTTATAAATTTAGCGTTAAATTCCGCTCTTGAAATTTCTACAGAATAAGGCGTTTCGGGATAAGATATATTCTTCCCGTCCACAATCAGCTTGATATCTCTATTATTGCAAGACAATTTAACGACGCTATCCGAACCGATTACCATAGGACAGGCGTGCAAGGAATGCGGACAAATAGAATTAACAACGAATGCGTTGACATCGGGACTTAAAACAGGTCCGTTACACGACAGCGAATATGCGGTAGAACCGGTAGGCGTGCATACCAACACGCCGTCCGCCCTGATATTATCCGACAAAGTGCCGTCTATTTCCACTTTAATCTCTGCGACATGACAAGAGTTGCAAGCGATAACTACCTCGTTGAGCGCATAATACTCGCCGCTTATATCGCGCGCCTTAAGCATTGCGCGCTCTTCAATGAAATAAACTCCGCCGATAACTTTATTAAGATTAGATTTAAGCGAGTCTCTGCCGACTTCCGTCAAAAAACCGACCGTACCCGTATTGATACCGAATATAGGAATACCATGCCTTGCGGCATACGAAACCGCCTTGAGCATTGTGCCGTCGCCGCCTATGGCTATCAGCACGTCGCAATCGAGATTGGATATTTCTAAATTTCTATCTTTGCCGTCTTCATATATACAATCCAACGCGCCTGCCGCGCGCAAAATATCGGCGACTTCGCATGCAGTATCGCGGCTCAAATCTCTATCGATATTGGTATATACGCTTATTTTCATATTAATTATTATACTATGATTTAATTATTTATACAATCAGATTTTATTCAATAGCAATAGATATTCCACGTTTTTGCGCTCGCGTATAGGCGCTGTGCAACTGCCTTTAACTTCCAATCCAAGTTGAACGGCATAATTAGATATATCTACAAGAACCCTCTCTCTTGCCTTAACGTCGACTACAATACCGCTCTTACTCAAATGACGCCTGCCCACTTCGAACTGCGGCTTGACGAGAGCAATGATATGTCCGCCTTCTCTTATCAACGCGGCGACAGTCGGCAATATCAGCTTAAGTGAAATAAAGCTCACGTCTACGCATGCAAAGTCGCAAGCTTGCGGTACATCGCTCGCCGTAAGATATCTCGCGTTGGTCTTATCCTTAATAATTACTCTGTGATCTTTTTTCAATCTGTCATCGAAGGCGCATTCGCCTATATCGACGGCTATTACTTGCTTTGCCCCGTTTTGCAAAAGGCAGTCGGTAAATCCGCCGTTGGAAGCGCCTATATCCAAACAGATATTATCTCTAACCGAGAAATTAAAATCGCTCAAAGCTTTCGCCAGCTTTTCTCCGCCTATCGATGCATATGAGGGCGGCTCAATCAATGAAATATCCGAATTTTCTTTTACTTCCGCCGCAGGCTTATTACAGATGCGTCCGTCGAGCATAACTTTGGACAATTCTATCATCTGTTGCGCCTTGTTTCTGCTAAGAGAAAACTTTACGGCAACCGCGTTATCTAATCTCATTTTCTAAGCCGATGCAAATCCGACTTCAATTGCTCTATTCCGAAGCCGCACATTTCGAGCAACTCGCCGAGCGACGCATGTGTCAAAGCCTTATCCTCTACTGCCTTAATCTTAATCCTCGGATGCAAATCAACCGAATTATAATACTCGAGTACCGCGCTTCCGAAGCCTCCGGCAAGTACGTTGTCTTCCAATGTCATTATTTTCTTGTGCGCTATAGCGTCGAGCATTGCGGTGTCGAGAGGTTTGACAAATCTTGCGTTAATGACGTCAACATTGCCTAATTCTTCCGCAAGTCGCATAGCGATATCATTCATAAGCGCGCCGCATGCAAGTATTACTACATCGCTTGCGCAGTCTTTGATAATTTCCCACGTCCCCAGCTTTACTGGAGTATGAACGTCGTAAGTCCTATTCAATTCATACTTAGGATATCTGATTGCAAGAGGGTGAGTATACTCGAGCGAAAAGTCCATCGCGTCCTCGAGCTCTTGATAATCTTTAGGCGCAAACACAGTCATCCCGGGAACAGAGCGCAGATAGGATATATCATACAGCCCTTGATGCGTTTCTCCGTCTCCGCTGACAAAACCCGCTCTGTCAATGCATAAAGTGACGTCGCAATCGTTGAGACACATATCGTGTATCACTTGATCGTATGCTCGCTGCAAAAAGGATGAATATACTGCAAAGTAAGGTTTCTTACCGCCCATAGCCATACCGGAAGCCATACACAACGCATGTTGCTCGGCAATACCCACGTCTGCGAACTGCTCGGGCGCCGCATCCTTAACTGCGTTAAGCCCCGTACCGTCTGTCATTGCGGCGGTTATTGCGTATACGTCTTTATCCGACTTGGCAATCGCCGCAAGCTTATTGCCCATAACGGAACTGAACGACTTGCCGCTGCAAGCGCAAGGATTGTAACTATGATACTTGTCGGGGTGCGCTTCCGCTTCGGGATAACCCTTGCCCTTTACGGTATGAACGTTGATGATTATGCTCTTTTCCGCGCTCTTTGCCCTTGCAAACATTGCGATGAGCTCGTTGAGATTATGTCCGTCTACGGAACCGAAGTAGGATATACCGTACTCGCTGAACGGCTTACGAATGCTGTCCAAATCTCTGAGATACTCCGCTATACCGCCCACATTGACGGATATAGACATATCGTTGTTATTGATTACGGCAATAAATTTCTTATGCAGAGTGGACGCGTCGTTAAGCGCTTCGTAGACAAGTCCGCCCGTCATAGCTCCGTCGCCGATCAACGTAACTATCTCTTTCTCGTCGCCGATATCGGCGCGCAATAATCCGCAAGCGAGCGAAATAGAAGTAGAAGAATGCCCCGTATTGGCGGCGTCGTATACGCTCTCCTCGCTCTTGGGGAATCCCGACAATCCGTCTTTGGTCCTAAGCGTTACAAAGTCGTCCTTTCTGCCTGTAAGTATCTTATGCGCATAACATTGATGACCTACGTCAAGTATCAGTCTGTCGGAATCGAAATCAAATACGTAATGAAGGGCTATGATAAGTTCTACTACTCCGAGATTAGACGAAAGATGTCCGCCTTTCTCCAATACGACGCTAAGTATCAATTCTCTGATCTCGGCAGCGAGCTGTTCCAGCTGCGGAATATCGAGAAGTTTAATATCCTTAGGCGAATTTACGTTACGGAGTATACCCATTTATTTCTCTTTTCTGTCCTTCTTTTTCTTTCTCTTATCGCCGCCTCTTGTGAAGAGCGATATTGCCTTAGCCGTCAATATTATATATTCTTCGGCATTTTTGACGGCAAGACGCTTCATACATGCCTTGCCTCCCACGGTCAAGCCCGCAATAGTTGCTGATATGGCTATCATTATAAAGGGAGCCGCCGCGCCCTCTATCCCGTCTATCAACCCTCCGGCGATTGTAGCTCCGCATGCGCCGCACAATACTCCGCACATGTCGCCTATTACGTCGGCACAGATATTATTGACCTTCTCCGCATTGCGAACAAGCCCTATGGCTATTTTAGCACGCTTTTTATCACAATGCAAAACCTTTTTTAACTTATCTTCGTCGCACGACGTAACCGCAACGCCTATGCCGTCGAAAATGATTGCTATCAATATCATAAACAGCAGCAACATTACGGCTATTATAATATCGGTATATCCCGTCACTACCTGCGACATCATACTCGTCATAAAGGATAGACAAAAGGTAATCAGCGTTACCTTAGCCGCCCAAGCCGAGTTCTTGTCCTTTTTTATCTGCCTTCTTTCGTTGTCGTTTCGCCTGCAATTGGCGCCGACGTTTTCCTTTTTATTGTCCCGCATATAAAATTATATTTAATTAATATATGCGAATATGCTTGTCTTGTCAAAAAGCTCTGCAAAGCAAGTAATCGGACAATGCCGCAAGCCTCTCTCCGCGCTCGCCGTATGCCGACACTGCGCTTTTTGCCTTGCTGTTCAAATCCTTGATATACTCTCTCGCCTTATCGACTCCGTATATAGACGCATAGGTGGACTTACCGTTTTTACTGTCCTGATTGACTTCCTTGCCCATAGTAGCGCTATCCGAAGTGATATCCAAGATATCGTCTACTATCTGAAATATTTCGCCTATATATAGCGCATATGTCTCGAGGGATTTAAGCTCGTCATCGCTGCAACCGCAAGCGATAGCTCCGCCGCACAACGCTGCCCTAAGCAGCGCGGATGTCTTAAGTATATTGATCTTAGCAACGCTCTCGTAATCGGTATCCGCCCAATCTACATTCTGCAAATCGAGACACTGTCCGCCGACCATACCGCACATACCGCTCGCCTCTGCGATATAAGCAGCCGCCTTATATGAGTTGATATCTGCCACGGAAAGCAATCTCTCAAAAGCCATATTAAGCAACGCGTCGCCCGCAAGCATTGCCATACCCTCGCCGTAAGCCTTATGTACCGACGGCTTACCGTGGCGCATGGCATCGTCGTCCATACACGGCATGTCGTCATGTACAAGCGAGTAGTTGTGTATCATCTCTATTGCCTGCGCGATATGCTCTACTTTAGCCGGATCCGTTCTGCAAAAATCAGCGCCCAGATACACCAGCGCGGGGCGCACCCTTTTCCCGCCCGAAGTCAATGCATATTCTACGGCGTCCCATAGAGGACGGTATTTACAAGGATACGAGTCGAGATATTGATTTAATCCGAGCTCGAACCGAGTCTTCGCCGCGGATAGATACTCAGTTATCGCTTCCAATATCAAACCCTTCTTCTTTAATACCGTCGAGCTGTCGGGTAAGCAACGTCAGCTTTCCCTTGTACTCCTCCAGCATCTTCAAGCATTCTTCCGACAGCTTGATTCCGCTGTCAAAATACTTAAAAGCATCGTCGATGGACGTATCTTTGTCTTCCATCTTGCTTACAAGTTCCTCGAGCTTGTCCAATTTCTCTTCAAATTGCATAATTCACCCTGTTACGGTAGCGTCGACTTTGCCGTCGCTTCCGTTGATAACTATTTGTTTGCCTGCGTCCATCTGCGCGACGCTCTTCAACTTATTACCCTCTTTATCGGTCACATAGAAGTAGCCGCGCTCCAGCATCCCCGCAGGATTGAGCGCATTGATAGACGCGGTCGACTTGTGCAGACGCAGCGCTCTGTCCGTCAATATATTATTTACAGCCAGTTTAGCGTCCGTCAACTTTCTCTCCAATATACTCCTTGCCGATGTAATTCTGCCTCCTGCAAGCAATCTCATGCCAGTCATATGCGAGTACACGCTGTCATATCCGTCTGCAATGCGTACCTTAACCGATTGCAGCATCCTTGCGCGAGTCTCCTCAAGATAGACATATAACTCCCGCACGTCGAATGCTATGAGATGCGCCGCAGCGGTCGGCGTAGCGGCTCTGACGTCGGCTGCCATATCGCATAGCGTATAATCCGTCTCGTGTCCTACCGCGGATACAATTGGAGTAGACGCATTGTATATAGCTTTGACGAGATTTTCGTCGTTAAAAGGCATAAGTTCCTGTTGCGAGCCGCCGCCGCGAGCGATAATAATGAGGTCGTATCCCAACTTATCAACCGCAGCAATAGCTGCGCATAGCTCCGAGGCACACCCTTCGCCCTGTACCCTTACGTCATACACTGCGATGTCCGTCGCGGTATTCTTTGCTCGGCATGTAGTGACTATATCTCGGATAACGGCGCCCGCCTTAGAAGTGATAACACATACTTTAGATGGAAATTTCGGCGCTGCCTTCTTATGACTCTCGTCGAAATAGCCTTGCTCCCTCAACCTGTTCTTAAGCATCTCCAGCTTAAGCGCGAGAGCGCCTTCTCCGAGCGGCGTAATCCTCAAAGCATTGAAGGATAACTTGCCTGCCTTATGCCAGTAATCGACGCTGCCGAACAGTATAACCGTCTCTCCGTCTTTAGGAATATAATTATTTTTGATACCGAAGCAGTTGCATTGGATCGCCGCATTCTCGTCTTTAAGCGTGAAAAAAGCGTTGCCGCCGCTCACTCTTATACCGCTTACTTCGCCGCACAGCTGTATATCGTGCAGCATTTCTTCCGCGGCAAAAATATTTTTGATATAACTGTTAAGTACGGTAACGCTTAGATATTCCATTACTTCAATCTATTGACAGCAGCTTGAAGCGTATTCTTCAAAAGCATGGAAATAGTCATAGGTCCCACTCCACCGGGAACGGGAGTAATGTACGAACACTTGTGCGCTACGCTTGCAAAGTCCACGTCTCCGTACAGCTTACCGTCGATTCTGTTGATGCCTACGTCTATTACAATTGCGCCGTCTTTGACCATATCTGCGGTCACGAATCCCGCTCTGCCTACCGCAGCGACAAGGATATCCGCCTGCCTTGCTATCTCCGCTATATCGCGCGTGCGGCTGTGACATACCGTAACGGTACAATCGGCGTTGAGCAACAGCATTGCCATAGGCTTGCCTACAGTATTGCTTCTGCCGATGACCACTGCGTGCTTGCCTTTTAACTCCCGACCCGTGCTTGCAAGCAGACTCATGATACCCAGCGGAGTGCATGATACGGTATTGGGACGATTCATGGATAGAAGTCCCGTATTGGCGGGAGAAAATCCGTCGACGTCTTTACTGTCCGGTATGAGCGAAAGCAGATATTCGCTGTCATATCCCTTAGGCAACGGCAACTGTACCAATATTCCGTCTACGGTATCGTCGTTCGCAAGCTGCTTCAATACGTCGGCGACCTGCTCTTGAGGCACGCCGTCGTCGAATCTGTGACATATCGATCTGAATCCAACTTGCTCGCAGCCCTTTATCTTGTTATTGACGTAAGTATGCGATGCGGGATCGTCGCCCACGATAATAACTGCGAGAGCAACCTTCCTGCCATAGCGAGCCGCAAAATTTTCAGCCTCACCTTTAAGCTCTTCTCTAACCGATGCAGAAACCGCTTTTCCGTCAATTATTGTCATTTTTATTCACTCCTTCAAGCTGCTTAAATACGCCGGCGAGCACGCCGTTAACGAACGAACTGCTGTTCTCCGTAGAATAACACTTAACCAAATCTATTATTTCGCTGATAGAAACGGAATAAGGGATATCGTGGACATATTTCATCTCATATGTAGCCACAAGCAACGCCGCAAGATCCGCCTTAAATATTCTTATAGAGTTAAAGTTGGTTGTATTGGCGGAAATAATAGCGATTAACTCGTCGTAATGAGACTTAACGCCCTCGTACACTTCCTTGATATAATCTTGATCCGCCTGAGAAAACTCGGTATCGACCTGAAGTAAATCGTACGAAACGCTGGGGACTTCTCCTCCGCTAAACAAATACTCGAACACTAGTTTATACGCGCTGTCTCTTGCCAATCTCCTGCTCATATGCTCTCCGTAAAAAAATCCCCGCGCGCCACAGCGTACGGAGAAAAAAATCAGTTGTTGGATACCACGCCCGCCACAAAGACGTTGATACTCTTAACCTTATAAAATGTAGCTTCTTCAACGGCCTGCTTGATTCGCTCTTGCATTACGCAAATCACTTGCGGAATTACGTATCCGTAATACACGTTGACGGCTATATCGATAATAGCGACATTATTCTTAAGCGATACTACGATAGCATTGGTACGGTTCTTACGCGAAGGAGTGAAAGAAGGACCGTTGACGCCCACTTCGTAAGAAACAGACGCAATACCCTCCACCTGCGAAGCCACTCCGCTGACAATGGAAGATATCACGCCCGAATACGTATCCTGATTGCTTATATTTTCTTCCTTTTCGACTTTCGCCATGCTTATAATCTCCGCTGATTAGTATTGCCTATTTATACGGATATTTTAGCATATGGCAGTTAAAATTACAAGTATATTTACTTAATCAATCTACCGAGCAAGGCACGACGAATACCTGTTTAGCGCTGTAGTCCGTCTCGGATAAGATAACTGCGAGTATCTGAGAAATCTGATCGTCGGTGAGCTCTGCGTTAGGCACGACCACGTTGACGTTGTTAGTGCTCATTGTAACTACCGCGTCGTTAAAGCCCTGCGCCTTGATCAAGCCCTCGATTACCAGCTCCTTCTCGATAGCGGCAAGCAGCTCCATCTTCTTCTCGCCGGCAGACGCTATCATATCTTCGCTGGAGTCGGACGATGCCAAAATAGCGTCGAGATAGGCGAACTCTTCCGCTCTTGCCGTCTCTCTATCCGTACGGTACGAGGAGAAAAACGTGTCCACGGGATTGTTGACGACAGAATCGGGCTTATCTGTAGTCAACTTGGAGTTGAGCACGAAATTCAGCGCGCCGGTCACCACCAACAGGGCTACCATCGTGCATAGCACGATGACCTTCTTAGCGTTAGCCGAAATCTTTTTAACTTTCATATAATACCTCCATAAGGTTATTTATTGCATTTTATATATCTTTACGCAGCCGCTATCTACTTTAAGTAATGCGCTTACCGCGTCGATTATTCTTAGTTTTGTCTGCATGTTGTCCGCGCCTTCCGCGACCACGACAACGCCTTCTACCGCATCGTTGTCTCCGTAAGTGAGCATCACTTTACACTTGCCCACTCCGCTCATGCTCGAGAGTATCTCCGTAAGTCTGTCAGCCCTGTCGTCGCCGGTCTCCACCTTAATATCGTCGCTCGGCTTAAATACCGCGTCGGAGCTTTTTACTCCTTTGCTTATGCCCAAATATATCAATACGGCGATTATACATACCGCTATGACGATTATCACCTCTATATGCTTAATCGTCTTAATCTTAGCGACCCATGACTTGAATTTACTCATCCCAGCCGACATATACCTCCACGTCTCCCAATCTCTGCTTTACCAGCGATATTATCGTCTCTGCGTCATCGGATGTCCGCTCCGTAACTGTCACGTCGACGCGGTCAATAATATATATATTGCCTTGTCCGACAGTTATGACTACTTGTACGATTTCATGTCCGTTATCGGTAAGAAAATCTTTAATATACTTCTCTTGCTCCTGCGCGCGAGAGTCGTTGACAGAGGCAATATACTCCTCGTTGACATATATATTGCCGTCTTTGAATAGGTCGTCCACGCTCCAGTCCTTATTGATAAAAGCGGGAATCGGCGCAACAATCGTCGCCACTACGAATATTGACAGCACGCCCTTAATATACTTAGCCGTCTCGCCTTCGGGCAACAATATATCTACCAATACCGTAATGGATATTACGCCTATAATCGCCATCACCCACGCGCTCATAGTACCCCCATATTGCATGTGTATATAATAAGCATTATCATTATAAGGAACATGAACGCCATTCCTGCCACCGCCGCAATCAGCAGTCCCGTATTCTTGGACACACCGTACAACAGATCGCTTATTCGCCTGTCTTTACATATGGGCTCCGACAGTCCGGCGACTAATTTCAGCCCGAGTGTAAATACAAGTATATTGATTATCGGAGCCAAAATCAGCGCTATAATCAGAAACACCGCGACTATTCCCAGCGAATTTTTAATCAATACCACGCTCGTCATTACTAAATCGAAGCCCTCCGATAGATATCCGCCAAGTATCGGAACATAGCTTTGTAGCGCAAACTTAGCCGTCTTGACGGATATACTGTCGGCTATACCTCCCGTAAGTCCTTGAAACGTAAGGAAAGCTGCAAACAGCGAAAACATTGCGCCGAGCACGTAAGAACCCGCCGACTTAAAGAACTTAGTCATCTTCCTCAATCGGATATTCGACGATAGATTGCCTACGATTGTAAAGACGACCGCAGCCACAAAGCACGGCATAATCACAGTAAAAATCAGCGACGACACCGTCGTGCTCAGCACCGCCATAAGCGGCTGATATACGCCCACGGTAGCCACACCTCCGAGCGCCGTGACCATAGTAAGCAACACAGGGAATACAATCTCCATGAGTTTATGCATAGACTTAACGGTACTTACTGCGGAGGTTGTCATACTCGTAAGCTGTACGGCAAGTATGATTATAATCGCGCCGTAACAGACAAAGTGCACTATCTCCTGGGTATTTGAGCGCAGAAATCCCGAAGACAACCCCTGCATCAGACTCAGCAGCACGCACACCGCAAATATACTTATAAACGCAGGCAAGAAGCCTTTGATTGCGCCCGTTACGCCGCTCATCAATAGCGAAAAGAACTGCGAAAACCCTACAGAATAATCACCGTTGATTATATCTGAAACAAGTTTCTTAACTCCTCCCGCAAAGATCGAGTCCTGATTAAGCGATTGCGCCCACTCTTCCAGCGCGTCGAGGTCGAGGTTGTCCAGATTATTTTTTACATTTTCCTCAAGCTCCTTTTCGATCTCGTCCTTGCCGCTCTCCGCATATGCCGCATCCGCGGGAAATAATGCCGCGCATACGGCAACGCAGATCAGCGCCGATATGAGCAATACGCGCAACCTACGCATCTTATCCCACCATGCCCGCTACAGTCTTTATGAGCGCGGTAACAATCGGCATTGCCATTAGAAATATTGTGATTTTACCTGCAAAAGATATCTTTTTGCCAATCGATGCGCAGTCCATATCATTACACAGATTGACGGAGTACTCCGTAAGATAGCCTATACCTATTATCTTGAGCAACGTTGCAAAGAGCGCGCTGCTTAGATTGGTCTTGTCAACTATCTCTTCAAAGGCGACTATGACTTGTCCAAGCGCATTGACAGCGATAATGAGTATAACGATACCGGTGGCAATTACTGCCAATACGGCGTAACTCGATTGAGTGTTTTTGAGCATGACGGCGACAATCGCGCCGAGTATGCCTATACCTATGACCTTGAATATATCCATACGCTCGCCCGCCCTAATATAGGTTAAGAATAGACTTTAGACTGTCGAATAATCCTCCCAGCATGTCCAACACCATTACCAAGATTATTATCAATCCCGCAAGCGTTACAAAAGTGGCGACTTCGTCCTTGTCACTCTTTTTGAGTATAATATTGATTATCGCGGTCAATATGCCCACGCCCGCTATTCTGAAAATTATTCCTATCTCCATATTACCCTCCGCTATACTGCGATTATCATTACTGCGATGCCCAGCAATATACCCAATCTGTACGCCAGCACGCCCGTTGTGCGATATTTCTTTTCGTAATGCTCCGCTAACGGAACGAGAGCGGCTCGCATCCTTTGCAACTGCTCAATTTGCGTATCGCAATCCACTTTTCCCAATCCGTAAAAAAACGTTGCGAACATCTCTTGCCTGTCTTTATCGATATAGGGCGAAGATACCAGCTTATTTACGCTATCGCTATTGAGGCATCCCTTATCAATCAACGCGACGTATCTATTGAGAATCTTGACGAGTTCGCCTTTCCTGTCGCTACAGAAGTTGCGCGTAAGAATGCCGAGCGGCGTCTTGAGAAAGCCTATATTTTCTTTAAGATAATCGATATACGCCACGCTGTCCTTGTAAATATCGCGCCTCTTTGCATAGTAGCTCCTTATACCGATACCGACATAGGCAAAGCAGAAGAACAGCGCTCCGCCAAGTATCAACGTCCACATCTCTCAAGCTCCCTTCTGTCGTATATCGCGTCTATCTCGCCGATACCCTTTAAGACGACATAGCAATCGATAAGTCTGCCCAGCCCCTTATATTCCTCGCTCTTGAATATATCTTCTATTCCGTCGGCGTGCACGGTCGCAATCACTTTTACTCCGCATCGGGCGATATCTGTTACAGCCTCGACCTCCGCTCTTCCGAATATCTCGTCTGTAGCGATTATATCGGGACGCATAGACCTTACAAGATATCTGTAAGCGTCTATCTTGGGTATGCCGCTGGCTATATCACAACTATCGCCGATATCTACGCAGCATGTCCCGTCGCTTATCGGCGCTATCTCGCCTCTCTCGTCAAGGACCAAAATGTTGTGTCCCTTATCGGAAAGCAACCTAACGCATTCTCTTAGCATAGTAGTCTTACCGAGACCGGGCGGAGACACTATCAGCGTATTGCCAACTTTATCGAGCATCGGCGCAATTTGCGCGCAACATCCCTTGACCTCGTGCGGCACTCTTATGCAAAGCGAATTAATATTTTTTACTGTAAACAGCGAGCCGTTCTTAATCACGCCCTCGCCGCATACGCCTATTCTGTAGCCTTGTCCGCAAGTGAGATATCCCTTGGAAAGGGTGTCGTTGACTGCGTACATGGAGTGCCGCGATGCAATACCGAGAGTATACGCTATATCGTCTTTACCCACTACTACGTCTTGCATCTTCTTATATACGCCTCTTTCCGCATAGCTCAGCGGCTTGTCCGTCCTTAGCCTGATTTCTGTAAGAAAAGGTATATCGCCGCCTGCGAACAACTCGTTATATAACCTTTCCGACAACAATCTGCTAAGCATATTGACCTCACATTATTTTACGGGCGAAACATGCGGCATATGTGCCTTCGACAAAATTTTCGATATTGAATTAATAATAAGCGCGGATATATGACACATACTCTCAAAGAGTGCAAGCCAAGCCGCGCCGACCAATATTCAACATAATATAAGCCGCTAAAATCGGCATTTACGGTTTAAATTATATTTGCATAATTAATTACGCGGAGATTTCGGGTAGATAATCAGTTACAATTATTAATTAAATATATAAAAAGAGTCCGATAAAATATCGAACTCTCGGATGTAGTATTAAATTATTATTTGAAATTAACGACAATATTACAATCGTCGATTATCGTTTATAAACGATTAGTCGTGATGATGGTCGCAACCGCATCCGCAGTCGTCGCAACCGTCGTCTCCGCATCCGCACTCCGCTTCCTTAAGGAACTCGTCGTATACCGCGTTAAGCGTCTCCTCGTCGTCGATGGGTATAAACAAGTCGTCTCCGTTGTCGTCAACGCCGAGCTTAAAGATATACATCTCGTCGTCGTCCATATTCTCTTCCAATACTACGGGCTGAAGGAATATATACCATTCGTCTTTATAATCAAGAGTCGCTATATGATAAAATTCCACTTCCTCGCCTTCATCGTTCTTAAGCACGATTATGCTGTCGTCTTCTTCGTCAAACTCTTCGTTGAGCTTTTCGTCTGCCATAGTCTGCCTCCTTGCAGTTGTTATGTACCAATATTACTATAATCTCGTCAATTCAGTCAAGCGTATACTATCTCAACTTGCGCGGCGAATCCAGATAAGTTTGTAAAATAATGACGGCTGCTACTCGGTCGATTACCTTCTTGCGCTTTTCTCTGCGCATTCCCGATTCAATGAGTACTCTCTCCGAGGAGACCGTCGTCAGCCTTTCGTCTTGATATACAACCTTTACCTTGGCGTATTCCTCCAGCTTGGCGCCCCACTCTTCGGCAAGCAGCGCTCTCTCGCCCTTACTGCCGTCCATATTGAGCGGCAGCCCGATTACAACGGCTTCGATACCGTAGTCTTTAATCAATTTCGCAAAGTGCTCTAAGTCCTTGTCTTCGCTTACCCTGTAATATGTCTCGAGCGCGCCCGCAAGCGTGCCCGTAATGTCCGAGGTAGCGACGCCTACTCTTACGTCGCCCATATCTAACGCCATAAATTTCATATCGTCACCCCTCTATCTTCTCGAAGTCTATACACATTCTCTTGATTCTGTTTACTCTGAACAATATAAATATCGCTACTGACAGCGCAAGCGTTACTCCCCACTTAAGCCAGAAAGCGCCCGCCTTGCTCAAGCCTTGGATAAGATATAACGATAACGTCCCGAGCAACATATTCACGACGCCTATAGCAAGTCCCACCAGCATGGGCGCTAAGCTCTTAGACGACTTCTTGACCAGTTCTTTATAATTATTAAATCTAAAGTTGGGATTCTTAATATCTCTTGCGATTCCGAAGCAATTAATACCGAGCGAGATTAGTATGCCGCATGTAAGCGCAATCAACGACTCTGCCCAATCGAATGTTCCGCATGCCGCCGCGCATATTACCGAGACGACTACGACAATTACCGATAGGATATCCGCCAGCCACAGCTTAGACAATATTATATCCTTAGTCGTAACCGGCATGGTCTTGAGAAGAGCAAATTTCTCTCCTTCCCTCGATATGGCGATGGTGGACATTACATTGACTCCGCTGATCATAGCTATAAGGAAGAAGGATATTTCGCCTGTCATTGTCGCCTGCGCTGCGTTCCCTTTACCGAACATAAGCGAATATACCACTATTAAGACAGGAAGAATCACTATCGGAGCAAATGTCTGAAGCGCAAGTTGCGACTCCCTGATTACGCATAGGAATTCCTTACGCATGAGCGCAAGTCTTACGGGCATACTCTTATGAGCGTGTGCGGAATCAACTTGCGGAGCGCTATCTCTATCCGCCTTTTTATTAGACCCGCTGCTCTCGCGAATGGAATAGAAAAACTTACTCAGCAGCAATACAAATGCAATCAACCCGATTATGATAGCGGCATAGATACCGAAGTTAACGCCCGCCGACACGCCCGTCATCGCCTTAGTGATAAAGATAGACGGATACATATAACCGCCAAATTTCGTCACAATGAGCATAAGCTCCATTATCACGTTATTAGACGTCAAATCGGAAGAAAAATCTATATTGTTGACATAATTTTGAAATGATACCACACCGTAATATATCAGCGCCATTATTACGCCGTACAACAGTAATATCAAAACGGACTTGAGCGTAGAATTGGCTTTGAACAGAGATACGAACTTCATTACCGGAAAGGAAATGAGCGTAATAAGCGAAAGTGGAATTATAGGTATCGTTATTGATGCTAACAGCAATAAAATCCAAAATACCGCTCCCACTCCGTATCCTGCCGCCGACGCGCCGCACGCCGTCACGATACCGGCAATCAAAGTAATCGGCAGAGACACCGCCGACATCTGCAAGTACATAGTAAGCATTCTCGACGAGAAAATAGCGCTCTTTCCTATCGGCAACGATGCCAATAGCTCGTTGTCTTTAGAGAAAAACACTACGCTTACATAGCTTGGCAAGAAGATAGCGATCATCATCAGTTGCATCGCAAAAAATACTATATTGATAATCTCCGCCAAACCGCCGTATACAACGGACAGTTGCGCTCCGAAGTACAGTATCGCGAACACAAAAAAGAGCGGCACTGCAAAGCATACGCATATCAGCGCCATCAGCGCGATTCTCTTAATAATTTCCTTTCTGCTCGCGCCCTTGAATCCGAATGCAAAGCTCAAATCCAGTCGAAACAGGCTTAAAAAATTGAACACCTCTATGCCTCCGAACCGTAGCTCTCGCCGTCAAATCCGCTGTCGGTAACAGATAGGAAAAACTCTTCGAGCGATAAATCACTCTTCTTATCTCTCAGCTCGTCCATTGACATTACTTCTATCAACTGTCCGTCCTTAATAATCGCCAATCTGTCGCACAGTTTCTCCACTACCTCAAGGACGTGTGAAGAGAAAAACACGCTGTTGCCCTCCTCGCAATGTCTTCTCATCAGCTCTTTGAGAATATGCGCGGACTTGGGGTCAAGACCCGTCATGGGCTCGTCCAATATCCACACCTTGGGCTTATGCACAAGCGCCGCTATTACGCTCACCTTTTGCTTCATTCCGTGAGAAAAAGAATTGATAGGCTTATTCATAGCCTGCGTAAGGCTCATCAACTCCGCAAGTTCGTCAATGCGCTCTTTTCTCTCCGACACGGGCACTCGGTATATATTGCAAATAAAATTGAGATAGTCCGTAGCGGTAAGATTCTCGTAAGTGACATGATTGTCTGGGACAAATCCCATATGCATCTTAGCCTCTATGGGATTGGTCTTAAGATTGTATCCGCAGATCTCTATATCGCCTATTTCATATGGTAAAATACCAGTAATGCACTTAATGGTAGTGGACTTGCCCGCTCCGTTGGGACCGAGGAACGCCATGATTTCACCGGGGCGAACCTCTAAGTCAAGATTGGCTACCGCAGGCGCATTCTGCCCTTTATACTGCTTAGTTAAGCCGCTTATCTTTAACATTGTCATTATTCTCCTAAAGTCAATCAGCCTTTATTGCGTCCTATTGTCTTTGCTCTGGTCAAGTACTTCTCGTAGCCGTTGGACGACGGCGTATAGAACTGCTCGTCCTTTACGCTGTCGGGCAAATATTGCTGCTTTACCCATCCGCCATAATCGTGAGGATATTTATATCCTCCGACCTTCTCCGCCTTAAAATGCGCGTCTCTGAGATACATAGGCACATTGTCGTCCTTGACCTTTGCGACGACCTCTTCCACTCTGCCTTTAGCCGTAACTACGGAGTTGGACTTGGACGCCTCGCAGACGTATATAATTGCGTTGTACATGGGTATCTTGCCCTCGGGCATACCGATATGCTCAAACGCATACATCGCGGAAGTCGCTATTACCAGTGCTTGCGGATCGGCCATACCCACGTCTTCGGAAGAGTGTACGACCAGTCTGCGCAATATCAACATTGGATCGCATCCAGCCTGCAGCAGTCGCTCCGACCAATACAGCGCCGCATCGCTGTCGCTGCCGCGAAGCGACTTGCAAAATGCCGATATCATGTCGTAATACATGTCTTCGTCAATACTCATCGACTTCTTCTGAATAGACTGCTCTGCGATATCGAGCGTGATATGTACTACGCCGTCCCCGTCAGCCGATGTGGTGAGATATGCAAGTTCGACGGCGTTGAGCGCCGTACGTACGTCTCCGTCGCTCGCCCATATAATATGGCGCATGGCATCCGCATCAATTGCCACTTTGCTCGCGCCCAGTCCGTTCTCTTTATCCGCGACAGCACGACATATGGCATCGTTCATGTCTCTGTCGTTAATCTTTCTGAACTCGAATATTCTGCACCTCGACACGATAGCCTTGGTCATAGATACGAAAGGATTCTCCGTAGTAGAACCTATAAATATAATATATCCCTCTTCTATCGCCGATAGCACGCAGTCGCTCTGCGCCTTATTCCAGCGGTGACACTCGTCGAGCAATAGATATGTCTTCTTACCCTCGAGCATAAGCCTACGCTTAGCCTCTTCGATGACTTTTTTAGCGTCCGCCACGCCGCTCGATACGGCGTTGAGCTTGGCGAATGCGCTGTCTGTGGTAGAAGCTATAATATTGGCGAGCGTAGTCTTGCCGCACCCCGGAGGTCCGTAAAAGATACAGCTGCCGAGCGTATCCGTCTGAATTGCGCGGCGCAAGAGAGAGCCGCTGCCTACGATATGGCTTTGCCCCACAAAGTCGTCGAGCGACCTGGGACGCATTCTCTCTGCTAGCGGACTTTTACCGCGTGTATTGATATCAAACAGACTATCCATACGATTAATTATAAACCTTTTGCGATTACCTGTCAATTTATAGCCCGCTTACTCGTTATATTGCAAGCCGTTTTCCTTCGTCTGTAATATGTTATGCGGCAGACAGATAGCTTAAATCAATCTACCGCATAAACTTATGCGAACATTACGATTATCTTGTACACTCCCGCTTTGCGCTTTAACGATATTCCGCCCGCGCTTATTGTCACGCCGTCCTCTATCACTGCATCCTTGTCTCCTTGCGCATAATTGAGCTCGAATATACAGTCTTTATATCTATACTTAAGCGTCATCCCTCGCCAATATTTGTATAGCGGCTTAGCGCAAACAATAGTGTCGTCCTCTATGCGAAAACCCAAATAATCTTCGAGCATAGTCTTGTACATCCACGCAGCGCTGCCCGTATACCAACTCCATCCGGCTCTTCCGTAATGCTGAGTATTGGTGTAGATATCGGCAGGCATGACGTAGGGCTCCGCCATATAACGGCTGTCTTCCTCTCTAGCGCATCTTACGATAGGATTGAGCATGCGCGCAAGAGTGTAAGCCTCGTCCTCCCGCCTTAGAGTACATACAGCCTTGAGCAGCCACACCGCCGCATGGGTGTACTGTCCGCCGTTTTCTCTTACTCCGCGAGGATAAGAAGATATATATCCGCAATACCTCGACTTATCGAAAGGCGGAGAAAGCAACGGGATTATTCCGTGACTGCCGTCTACCATACCGAGCGCGGTGTCTATAGCGATATCTGCGCTATCTCTATCCGCCGCTCCCGATATCACCGCCCAAGACTGCGCAAGGATATCCAAGGCGCACGGCTCTCCCTCCGCTCCCGCTCCGAGAGCAAGCCCGTCGTCGGTATAAGCGCGCATATATCTATCGCCCGCAAACGCGGCGTCTATGCCCGTCTTAAGCCGCTCCATCTCGTCTATATACTTTATCCTCTTGTCTGCATCCATCAGCGGCAATATATCCGATATAGTCTTGTACGCGAACATACTTAGCCATACGCTTTCGCCCCTGCCTTCGTCGCCTATTCCGTTGAGGGCGTCGTTCCAATCGCCGCAACCGATTAACAGCAGTCCGTGCCTGCCATATACAAGCGCGTTGTCAATGCCGCGCAATATATGCGATAGTACATCTTCTTTCAATTCTCCGTATCTGCCGTGTTCCAGTCTCGACTCCTGCATGGGCTGAAGCGGTTGCGACGAGAGATATCTCGCCTGTCTCGAGAGTATGCCTCTGTCTCCCGTGTGCTTAACATACTGCGCAGCGACATAGCCGAGAAAGAGCTTGTCGTCGCTTATCCTCGTCCTCACCCCATATGCGGGCGGGTGCCACCAGTGCATTACATCCCCTTCCTCATACTGATGAGCGGCGCAATCGAGCAGCATTTCTCCCGCGCGTTTCCTATCGGTATACATCATGGCAAGACAATCTTGCAGCTGATCTCTGAATCCTATCGCTCCGCCCGCCTGATAGAATCCGCAACGACCGTTCATGCGCGACGATATCACCTGATACATCAGCCAATTGTTAATAAGCATATCCATCTCGGGCTCGTCCGTCTTAATCGATATGGGCGCAAGAGATACGAAATACTTTTTACTCAAACCTTTAAGCCTTGGCATGTCTTCCTCTCTGAGTTCGTAACATACGCGCTGATCCGCCGTCAAGATAAAGTATACAGTCTTGCTTTCGTCCGCTCCGAGATATATCTCTTGCGTCATGGCAGCGGCGGGATTGTTAAAGTAAGACGTCGCTTGCCTGTAAATGTGGTCGCAAGCAGACAGCCTGTCCCCCAGCACTGCGGCGTCTGTTACGGCGCGCCCCACCCCCAAGGATTTTATATATAACTCCTTTTTCGTCTTGCCGCTCTTTACTCTCAGCACTTGAGGAGAAATCACCTCGGATAAGGTATAAGCGCCGTCGCTCCACCTGCCGAGCGCGGCGTCGCAATCCAGGACTATTTCCGCGACCTTATTCTTGCCGCCGATATTGCTAAGACTGAGTTCGTACACTTTAGCCAGTCCCTCGCATACTGGATATACGGAAAGATTGCAATTGATATCCTCCACGCAACCGACAAAGCTCGTACTGCCCTGCGAATGCCTTACATACCCGCCTTCGTTAAGTTTGTTAATGCGAGTATAGGTATTGCCTACGGATAGGAAAAGCCTTTCGGAAGCGATATCCTTAATAGGATCGTTATACCAAGCGGTCAACTTATGCTCGTTGGAATTGCCGAAGTAGGTAAAGCCGCCTCCGTTGTCCGTAATTACAAATCCCCCGTAAGGCATACAAATCACATTGCTGTACGGCAATCCCGATACTGAAGTTTGTATATAATCTCCTTCCTCGGTGAAGTAACCTTTGCCCGAAGCAAGATATTTGATAGGCTGCATGCAAGGCAAGAATTTACCTTCGCCGGAGCAAAGCGGCTCGGCGCCTCGTATTACGGGTTGAGCTATCCTGTGCTCGTTGATGTCGATAAATGCGCTCTGCTTAATCTTTTTGAGTCTATCTTTGTCACTCTTGTCTACGGGGATAATGAAGCCGAAGCCCGTGATATCTCCCGCGCGCGTCTTTTTGAACACCTTATTATATCTGGGGCGATAATAGCTATCCTCGTCCTCGAGAATTATATACAGATTGCACGCAACTCCGCTTAAGTTGAGATATAGAGCCGCGCATATCACCTCGTCAGCCCTGTCGGGCGCGACATCGTAATCGTATACTATTGCTTTAGCGTTATAGTCCACGCCTTCACCGCTACGCATGAGAGATATATTGTTAATTTCTTTCACGCTGTGAGGGAGATATATGAGCTTGGCCGCCAGATCCGCTACGAGCTCGCACACCTCATTGTTATACAAATATTTGCTTGCCGGCACGCTGCGCAGGCTTTTACTGCACGCCACGGCATACTCGTCGAATCCGTACGCGCAGCTTCTGTCGGCATTTTCTCGCAACTTTACAATATCATCTCCGCACAGTCGGCAAAACCAAATCTTGCACTTGCCACCCGCAGCAATAGATACGTTTCCCTTCAAGCCGAGACAGGGGCTTAATACGTCGCCGGTTACATTCATATCTATCTGCTCGTCGAATATCTTCGGGTGGCTTTCGTCGCCCAGCCTGCCCAAGAAAGCTCTGTTGTCTGTGACGGCGACTACAGACTCGAGTCCGCTCACACTGAGGCAGGTGTGCCAATCGCCCAACTTCTCTCTACTCCTTTTGGTGGCGAATATTTTATTTCCCTCGGCAGCGGTGGAGATAAACATGTCGTTAAATGCCGGATGAGATTTATACTCGTCGTCGTACGCCATAGCAAGTTTTTCGTAATAGGCGACTTGGATATCTTTTGCTTTATCGCTTGTATTCTCTATCTCGAGTATTCTCACTTCCGCGCAGAGATTGCCCGCAAGCGATACGCGCAGACTGCAACCGTCAGCCTTATTCTCGAATAGCGAATAGGTAGGAGTAAATGTCGCTTTATACTTAGTAACGTCGTCCCTTATAGGCGCGAAAGTAGGCGAATAGAGCTTGTCGCCGTCTTTTATATAGATAAATGCTCCCGCATTATTTCTCAATCTATCGCTCTTGACGCCTATCGTCTTACGCCTGTAGACGCTGTATCCGCAGCCTGCATCGTCGATTACGGTAGATGTCAATCCGCCTGACATGACGTTGACGGCAGGGAAAGAACTCAACTTATCGATATATCTCACGCAGTCATCCTGTCCGCGTTCTTTATATACGAAGTCCGCTTTGGGCTTAGCCATATTGCGATGCTCGGGCATCCTTTCCTCAAGCATTAATCTGCCGCCCGCCATCAAAGGATTATCGTAAAATAACTTCTGAATACAGCTGTCCTTAAGCGAGTTGGTAATCGATGCCAGTATCATGCCCTGATGATGGGACATGTAGCTCTTAACTATTTCGCCTCCGGCTGTAAAATCTATAGCTTCGCAGAATCCGTATTCGCCGAAAGCGCCCTCTTTGATTATTCTTCCGAGATTAGCTACGACCCGCTTCGGAGCATACTCGAGGGCAAGCGCGCTGGCGTAAGGCGCGATGATACATCTGTCCGCATCGGCTTTAAGCGCGAGCGACGATATGCCGAACTGACTGTACTTATAGCTCATCGTATCGTTAAACTCGTAGTAACCGCTCTCGCTCACGCCGAACAGTCCGCCGCACTTGTTGCGTTCTATTACTTTAACGGCTCTCTTACAAGACAGCGTAATCATGCTCCTGTCTATAGAAGGAAAAAACAGTTGCGGCATAAGATACTCGAATGCCGTTCCGCCCCAAGAGATGAGCATATTACCGTAAGAGTTGACTATCCTGCGCCCGAGATTATTCCATGCGGCGGTATCTCCGCCGAGACAAGCTCCGATATACGCAAGCGTCCTTGCCTCCGACGCGAGCATATCGTAGTGCCCCTCGTACTTGTCCGTATCGCAGTTGTATCCTATATAGAACTGTCCTAACGACGCGTCATATATCGCGCCGAGGTCGTGATTGAGTATAATTTCGTCCAATTCGGCGCTGCGTCGTCCCAACGAATCGAGGTAGCTGCTTACGCAAATACAACAGGCGAGGAAGTTGCCGCTGTCCACGCCCGACACAAAACGGGGCTGCTTAACCGAACAATCTTTTACATCGTACCAATTATATAGATGTCCTCTCCACTTGGGTAATTTACGCAGCGTTTCGATATCGCCGGCAATCAATTCGCATGCCTTACCGTCATCGATATATCCGAGTTTCGCCGCGCAGACATGAGACAGCAGACCCATTCCCAAATTGGTGGGCGACGTCATTTGATTGCATCCCTGCATGGGCTCGAACTGATAATTATCGCATACGAGCGTATTAGCCGAGCGCATATCTTCGAAGTACTTATAAGTGGCTCGAGCGCACTTATCGAGGAGCTCTGTATCGCTGCCCTTAAGTTTAACCCTCTTACCTGTCTTGACCCCTCCGACATATAGCGATAAGGCAAAGACCGTAAATGCCAGCGAATATATCGCGATACCGATATAGCCGAGCAAGGCGACGGAAAGCGCCGTCATCAACGCTACGGCTGGCAATATCTCCGCAACATGCTTTAGTAGTGCCCCGCCAGCTTTCTTTTGTCCGCTCCTAAATGTATTCCACTGCAAAAGGTCGCGCTTGAATATCGCCTTGAGTAAAGTAACAAGACATACCTTTACGGACTGCGCGGCGCGATAAGGCGTCAACAGTATATCCGACAGGCAGCCGAATATCACGTATCCTATATGCGTTAATACGTATCTGAGCCTTACGCCGTCTTGCACGGAAAACAAGAAAAACCCTATCTCCATCAGCGGCCGGGCAAAGGCGAGCAATACGATGGGCAATACGATGTTAATGCTCGGCAATATCAGCGCAATCAGAAACAGCGCCAGCATCGCTATAGGGCGCAAAACGGATATAATATTGGATGTAATGACGTAAGAATATATGCCGTCTATGGGATTAGAGCCGCCGGCTACGTACGGCGCGAGCAATAAGTCGCCGCGCATCCACCGCTCCTGCCTCTTGGTATCCGATATGAATGTAAGCGGAGCGTCCTCGTATACGCTCTGATTGAGCGCGCCGCTATTGAGTATCGCGCCCTCGATAATATCGTGGCTGAGTATCTTGCCGTCGGGTAACTTGCCGCGCAGCTTTTCCTCGTACCTATCCAGCCTGTATATTCCCTTGCCGCAGTATATGCTCTTACCGCTGAGATTGTAATAGAAATCGCTGTACGAGCAATACGATTCCGTACCCGACGAATAGAGAAACTTTCGCGAGTACAGCGTCTTGATCGAGCTCAATCTATAGCTGCATCCGAACGTAAGCAAGTCGTACTTATCCGCAAGCGGGTGCAGCATGGCGTTGATTGCATTCTTAACGCCGCCTACGCCCACCTCGGAATCGCTATCGAGCAACATTACGAAATTGGGTCTGCTCACTTCGGACGTAATCAAATCGAACTTGTCCGACTGTCCGTTAAGCAGATACTCGTTCATGTCGTGGATTGCGCCTCGCTTGCGCTCTCTGCCCCTGAATATCTTGCCGCTTTGCTCTCTCGAGCGCAGCATAATCGTTACCGCGCTATCGCCGTAGCTATTGCACGCCTCTATTATTTCTTCGTCTGCATTAACTCTCTTGCTGTCTGCTACTTTGTAATCCGCAAGCAATACGTATGCGATGTAATCGTCCTTATTACAGTTGCGCATAGCGACTATCCTTCGCATCGCATCATGGACGTCTTGCGCGCATCCGAACACCTCGGACACGGCAACTACCGTGCTGCCCTCGCTCGGGATTGCCTTATAATTCATGCGAGGCACGCTTCTTACGGGGATAAAACTGCCTATGATTTTGCCTGCGAAGTATTCGCATATCTTAAGCGAAGCGATTGCGGTGATTATGCCCACTGCGACGGACAGCTGCCAACTCGGCATAAACAGCGCCGCCACCGACGACAGTATCAAGTCGGAAATGATTATCAGAGAAATATACAGTCCGGAATTAATACCTGCCGATTTATCGCGCACAGCCTTAGCCATCTTGCCCTTGACGGCGTAGCCTATCTGCTTGCTCATATCAAATAATACTTCTCCGAAATGGAGATTGTTGCAACCTGCGATGACGAAGGCATTATCTATTATAGCCTTTTCAGTGACGTTGTATCTTGTAGACAGCTTGGCGACGGCGTCTGCATACAGACGCTTGGACTTAATATCCATCTGCGAGTATACGCTGTCTTTGGACATCGCGGCGTCTATCGGAGAAAGTCCTATCAGATTGCTCTCGCTAAGCACGTTGTCAAGCCTCTTGTACGACTTAATGCAATTAGACAAAATAGTATTGAGATCTACTACGAGCGAAGTAAAATTAATGTCTATATCGTCCACGCCTATATTGCAGCGCTTCATTATCAATCCGTCGGATACGGGCTTGCCCGACTGCTTATAATAGTACAAATAACCGGGGAACTTATAGTATCTGCTGTCTATCTGCGTATCCGATTGCGCCCTTCGCCTCGACTTGTCGAAAGCGACAATCTTATCGCATACTCTTACGATATTGAATATAAGGGCGTATCTGAACGCCGCGGGCAACGAATATATCTCTTCGTTAAACAGCGGAGTATACTTATTAAAGTGCTTGATAGAAGTCGCAATATTGTCATAATCGATATCGCACTTGTTGAGCTGGGTAATCATCTTGGCAAGCGCGGCAGCCCTCACCTCTCCGTGACTGTGCGGAAGAGTGTTGAGACGGTTGAGCTCTCTTGCGTTGATGCTGACGGCAAGCGAATTGTAATTCTCGTATATCCATCTCTCGCACTCGAGCAATGGGATATCTTCTTTTACTTTACGGCACACAGTCTTGAATGCTTTGCGCATCTTGAAAAGCAATCTGTAAGCGCCTACGCCGAAGCCCGTATTCTCCACGGCGGACATATTGACGGCAAGATTCTTAATATTCCATTCCATATCGCTCTGCGACACGGCGGCAATAACGTCGTTGCGCCGTCTTTTGACAAGCGATATTATACTTAAAATCACGAACCAGGCGACAAACACGCCTATAATAATATAATATACCATAAGCCTATAAGCAATTATTGACACGCAATCATCGCTTATACAGCATATAAACTATAAAGCCAAATAATCTGTAAGCCGGATTCTGTTGTGACGGCCATCTGTCTAGACGCGTCGTCGCCGACGCGTTCAAGCGATTTTCCGACGCGGCAGGCTACCGCATAATGTCGTTTTCTCTTGCACCGAGTGGGGTTTACATGGCTCCCTGCGTTACCGCAGCGACGGTGAGCTCTTACCTCGCCTTTCCATCCTTACCGACATAAGTCGGCGGTCTATTTCTGTTGCACTTTCCTTTAAGTCGCCTTAACCTGTAGTTAGCAGGCACTCTGCCTTACGGTGTCCGGACTTTCCTCACGCCTTGCGGCCTGCGACCGTCCGATTATTTGGGATTAAATAATAGCATCTTAGCGCTTAAAAGTCAAGTCCGTTATCCTTAATATAATCGCGCAATTTACCTATAGCCTTTTTCTCTATCCTCGAGATATAAGACCTCGATATACCGAATTTATCCGCTACTTGCAGTTGTGTATAGACGGCGTTATTCTCCAATCCGTAGCGCATCTTGATTATCTCGTATTCCCTGCCGTCGAGGACTTGCTTGACAATCTCGGTAAGCTTATCTTTGACTATCTTGTTCTCTACCTGCTCTATAACATTGCAATCCTCTTCGAGTAGGTCGATAAGAGCGATTTCGTTGCCGTCCTTATCGCTGCTTACGGGCTCGTAAAGCGACCTTGTGTTCTTTATTTTTTTATTGGCGCGAAGGGTCATCAATATCTCATTCTCGATACACCTGCTCGCATAAGTGGCAAATTGCGTACCCTTGCCTTGGGCATAAGTCTTGACCGCCTTAATCAGTCCTATTGAGCCCACGCTGATGAGCTCGTCGTTGTCGTTGTAACTGGAGTACTTCTTGACAATATGTACCACAAGGCGCATATTGTGATTAATCAATTCGTCTCTTGCCGCCGCATCGCCGCGCCACATACGCTCGATAAGCTCCTTCTCCTTCTGCGGAGTGAGAGGATGAGGAAAGCAATTCTTATTCTTGACATACGAAGTAAAGAAAAATAAATTGCCGAGTAATGCAAAAATACCGCTTAAAAACATACCGCACCGCCATAAAAATCAACTGATATTAATCTATGCCGTATATGTCGAATTATTTCCGCTAAAATATTTTTTTCGCTTGAAAAAAGTCGCCCTAAGGCGACTTATTCGCAGTAGCGATTATTAAGATTTCTTTTTGCTTACGAGGTCGTTTATCTCGGACAGCCAGCTATTGATATCCTTAAACTGTCTGTGCACCGCCGCAAAACGCACGTATGCCACTTCATCTATAGCCTTGAGCCCGTCCATAATCATCTCGCCTATCTCGGAAGAAGTCACCTCTTGATCGAGATGATTGGCTACTCTCTTCTCAATATCGGCGGCGAGTTCGTCTATCTGCTGCATAGATACGGGGCGCTTCTCGCACGCCTTGACTATGCCTTGCTTGACCTTCTGCACGGAAAAGGTCTGACGACAACCGTTCTTCTTGATGACCATTACGGGAGTGAGCTCTATAGTCTCGTACGTGGTATAACGCTTACCGCAATTAATACACTCGCGTCTGCGCCTGATAGAAGTACCGTCGTCGTTAAGACGGGAATCGATTACCTTGCTGTCGATGCAGCCGCAATAAATGCATTTCATATGCGACCTCCGCTTTTTTTATATTATAACATCTTATAAAATAAAATGTCTACAAAAGCGATCAACATTCATTACCGGAAACGGGACACATAGGCGGAGCGTCGCCCAATCGCACGAGTATCGTATCCTCTCCGATATTAACTATACACTTCCACGGGATAAATATGCTCTCGTCGCCCGACACGCTCTTAAAGAATTTCTTTTCGCCCGGCACGATAATTCCCACGATAGTGCCCTGTCTTGTAAAAGCGATATCGAGGATTCTGCCCAGCTTCTTGCCGTCGACTATATTAATTACTTCTTTCTCTCTAAGTTCGCAAAAGGTTAAATCAGATACCATAAGCCCTCCAATATGCCATGTCTCATAATAGCATATGAAGGGCCTTAGTCAATAATTCTGCTTAATCGATATAATATCTCATAAATGCGAGCGCGCTCTTCTCAAGCCTGCTCACCTGAGCCTGCGATATACCCATAATAGAAGATATCTCCACCTGCGTCTTGCCAAGATAATATCTTAGCATAATAATGGTCTTTTCTCTTGACGGCAAATCGGCAAGCGCCTGCTTGATGGATATATCGTTAATCCAATTGTCCTCGCTGCACTTCTTGTCGCTTATCTGGTCCATAAGATACAGATTGTCCTCGTTGTCGCTATAGACGCACTCTTGCAATGATACCGGTTCGCTAACCGCGTCGAGCGCGGTGACTACGTCTCTGTACGGCACGTCTATCTCCGCCGCAACTTCCATGAGGGACGGCTCTCTCGTACCGACGGACATCTCTTCCTTGGCTTTAAGCGTCTTGTATGCAATATCCCTCATACTCCTGCTCACCTTAATGGAAGTGCCGTCCTTTAGAAATCTCCTTATCTCGCCTATAACCATAGGTACCGCGTAAGTGGAAAAGCGAACATTGAACGACGCGTCGAAGTTGTCTATTGCTTTGAGCAGACCTATCATGCCCACCTGAAAGAGATCGTCGCTGTCGGCCTTATTGCCGAACCTTTGCACAACGCTGAGCACTAACCTGATATTGGCAAGCACGAACTTCTCGTGAGCCGCTTGATCTCCTTCCTTAATTGCCTTAAGGAGCTCTTCCGCCTCTGCAGAAGACAGCTTAGGCAATGTCTGAGTGTTGAGATTTTGAATATTTACCTTGTGCATATTTTACCTCCGATATGTACAAGGCGCACTGAAGGCAACTATGCTCGATGATTAATCCGATTTTATTTATCGCTGCTTACAACTATATCCGCAGATTTGTGTAAGCGATATATTAAGCGATATTTTAATCTTTTGCTTAGTCGCAGACATCATTATTGTTTATATGAGCACAATAGCAAACTACATTGTTAAGACTGCCGCGTCTGCAAATCTAATCTGCGATTTGTTCGTACAAATGTCGCTTGCTGTGACTTGATTACAAAGTCGGCACTTACTTTTAACCTTTGTTATGATGGGGGGGGTAATACTCCCCGTATAAGCAGTATTCGCAACTTAAGAAAAAATATTCGCGCTGCCTTTATTTTACTGATTTCGGAAAAATCACCGCAAGTCTACACCAGCTTTGTTATTTCCTTTCTCAGCTTACTCATAACCTTCTTTTCCAATCTCGATATGTAAGACTGTGATATTCCCATGATATCCGCTATCTCTTTCTGCGTCTTTTTCTCGGTGCCGAGCAGACCGAAGCGCATCTTGATTATCTGCTTTTCTCTCGGATTGAGCTTATCAAACGATGTAAGAAGTATATCCCTTTCCGCCTCGTTTTCTACATCTTTATAGATGATGTCGCTATCGGTGCCGAGCACGTCGGACAGCAGCAACACGTTGCCCTCCCAATCCACGTTGAGCGGCTCGTCAAGCGACATCTCGCTCTTAATCTTGGAGCTCTTGCGAAGATACATCAATATCTCGTTCTCGATACATCTGCTTGCATATGTAGCGATTTTTATCTTTTTGCTCCCGTCGAAGGAGTTTACAGCCTTAATCAATCCTATTGTGCCGACGGATATCAAGTCCTCGATATCTATGTTTGTATTGTCGAATTTCTTGGCTATATAGACGACAAGCCTTAGGTTACGCTCTATCAATTCCGACTTAGCTTCCTCGTCGTCTTGCGTAAGCCGCTCTATGAGAGCTTGCTCCTCCTCCGGAGAAAGCGGCGCGGGCAATGCTTCGCCGCCGCCGATAAAATCGACGCGTTCGCTCTCGAACAAATCGAATAGCTTCAATAACTTGAGCAAAAATCTTTTAATCATATTAACCTCTTATTGCGGCAGGTAATATTACCTGATATTTAGCTATTTTTCCGCGCGCAACTGCGGCGGTAATCTCATTGACGGATGACTTGCTGTCTCCTACGATATCTATGCTCTCTATACGTATTGTCTTAAGGTATGCCTCTCCCGACACGGTCTTGACCCATATTCCGCCTGCCTTTTCCGCGCCGCTCGAGATCAACTTTTTAGCAATCTTGCCGTCGATTATCGCAACTCCCTTGCCGCCCTCGGTCAATGTATTGCCGCTGTCGATAAATCCGCTGCAAAACAGCTTATGCCCCTTAACCGTTATGTACAAGTCGCATTCGCAACCCGCCATCTTGCTATTCACTATATAACCTCTTATCTGTCTTAAAATATATATTGCAAGTATTAAGCCTGCCGACAGATATGCCGGCACCAAGCTGTCGGCACCTGCAAAGGAGGCATATATACTGCTATCTGTAATATTACGCAAAATGTATACCAATCCGCCGAGCATTGCGGTCACCGCCAAATATATCAAGGTCGTGAATATGTACTTCCCAACTCTGCTATACTTACTTAATACGAGCGTAACAATCGGTAAAGTACATAGCTTAATCGCAAGTACTGCGACTTTGCTGTCAATCAACGGCATTGCTACCGCAAGCGCGGCGCCTATCGCCGAAGATAAGAAAATACGAATAATGCCGCATCTGCTCTTAGTAAGCGTCAGCGTAAGATACCCTATCGCCGCATTGATAGCAAGATTGCTGATTATCGCATACTCTATGTACACTTCCATATCACGATTATATTAACCCATAGGCGTACAACGCTTCTTTTTATGTCGAATGAAAAAACATAATTATTTCAATCACGGAGCTATTTTATACAAGCATTAAACTTACCGAGTTCTGTAAAATATGTCGATTATTTTGCGCTTTAGCAATGATAATCAATATTGTAAAAACTAAAAGCAAGCTTAAAATTTATAACTAAAGATTAAATGAATTACAAAAGAATTGTAGCTATACCGAAGAAATATACAAAATAATATAGCGCATCGAGAATTATTTCGGCAGTTATATATTTCTTTATGTCTGTCTATTTTGTGTTAAATTTGATATATTTCGGATTTCTATAATTATTTCAGATATTACACCTAATAGTGGAAATCAACTTATTTTTTACCTAAAGATGGGGAGTTTTCTTAATGCAAGCAAAGAAGGAAATGAATGTATGAGAAAATAGCGGCATTTTTAAGTATAATGCCGCTATGATTGGGTTATCGCCTGCTATGCGTAAGCAAATAATATGACGTCTATTCATATCGCTTACGACAATACAACTTTAAGTTAATTATTATCGCCTTTCTGTCTCTTCAACCTCTCGAGAAAAGGCGGGATACGCGTATTGCCGCGATTATCCGTATTGGGCTGAGGCTCTGCGTGACGAGGCTGTCCGCCCTGATATCCTTGAGAAGTAGGGGGATTGTATCTGGGAGGAACGAAGCCGCTGCTTACGAAATTATTGCGCGCTCCGGCTCCGCCCTGTCCCTGTGAGGAAGCATAGTTATTGTATCCGCCTTCAGGTCTGTAATCGGGTTGAGCGTAACGGCTCTGAGCATATCCGCCGTTGAATTGAGGCGCCGCGCCGTGCTCTCCGCCGTATGTGCCTGCCGAGGGTGCTTGACGTCCGTTATCTTCTCCGCGGGGAGCGGGATAAGTAGGTCTCTGCTGATTGCCCGCGTTGTATGACGGAGCTGCGCCGGTATCGTAACTGGTCAAATTATTATAGCCCTCGTAGCCGCCTTGATGCTTCTGCTTTTGCTCATACTCGTTGAGCCTGTTAACGATATCGTTATAGCCGCTCGACTTGCCGGCGACCATTCTGTCTACAATCGAGGTGTCGTTGATATCATAGCTGTTATACGCAGGTCTTTGGATAGGCGTGTCGCTGTCGAATCCGGTAGCGATAATCGTCGCTCTTACCTTGTTGGCGAACTCCTCTTCCAGCCCTGCGCCGAAGATGATATTGGCGTCGGGGTCGGCGATTTCTCTCACCAGACCGCAAGCGTATTCCACTTCGTCAAGAGCTAAATCGTGACCGCCTGTAATATTGATAATGATATTCTTGGCGCCCTCGATATTGGTATCGAGCAACGGAGACGCAACCGCGGCGCGCATAGCCTTAATAGCCTTATCCGAGCCTGTGCCCTCGCCTATACCCATATGCGCTACGCCCTTGTTGGACATAACGGACTTGACGTCTGCAAAGTCGAGATTGATAAGCGACGGTATGACTATAAGGTCGCTTATAGACTGTACGGACTTGCGCAGCACTTCGTCGGCTTCCAAGAATGCCTTGACAACAGGAGTGCCTTTAGGCATAATCTGAGTAAGCTTTTGGTTAGGAATAACGAGCAATGTATCTACATAGTCTTTAAGCTTTTCCAAGCCCTGCAAAGCATTACTCATGCGGCGCTTGCCCTCGAAACCGAAAGGCGTAGTCACGACCGCAATGGTGAGAATATTCATCTCCTTGGCAATACTTGCTATGACAGGCGCGGCTCCCGTGCCGGTACCGCCGCCCATACCTGCGGTGATAAACAACAAGTCTACCCCCTGCAGTTCCTTTCTAAGCTCTTCTCTCGACTCTTCCGCGGCTTTTGCCCCCACATTGGGATCGGCGCCCGCGCCCAAGCCCAAAGTCAACTTCTGACCTATCTGTATCTTGGACTGAGCAAGAGATGTCATCAGCGCCTGCTTGTCCGTATTGACAGCGACGAATTCCGCGCTCTTTATCTCTGCCTTGATCATGCGATTGACTGCGTTGCATCCGCCGCCTCCCGCGCCTATAACTTTAATTTTGGCAGTGCCTGTTAAATAATCGGACATGTCCTAAGCCCTCCTAAACTTACTGATTATGCGGTTGAATAAGCCGCTTTCGCTTTTTCTTATCTGCGCCTGACGCATCAAAGATATCAGCGACGAATATCTCATATCGTCGTATCCGAGCACATTGGGAGACAATGGCGTAATCGTCTTGTCGAGACACTTAGCCATGTACTTGATTGCGCCGCGGATATTAAATATCGCATCACCCGTAGCAAAAATCCTCTTACATGCCTCGTCGTCCGCAACTGCGCCCAGCACGTCGCTTATCTTGGCGGCAATGTTCTTAATAGAATTCCTTACTACCTCGTTAATCTCGCTTGAGCGATATTGCAATACCTTACCGTCGTCTTGAGGCACGCTGTAGAAAGATCCGTCGTCATAGTCGCTCATCAAGTCTATCTGACCGAACAGCGACATCGCGGAATAGATGTCCACTCCGAGACTCTCCGTAAGGTCCGCCGCTATTACCGCCGCTCCCGTCGTCACACTCTCCAGCCCCTGCAAGCCGTCGCCTCTGACGCCTGCGACGCCGCACTCGAGAAAGCCTAAGTCGAGAAATATCTCGCCGCTGCTGCGATATGACGGATCGAGCAAGGTCATTGCCTGAGCATGCGCCGAACATATATATTCCGCCTTAGCGGACTCGGTAACGGGCAATATATTCTTGACTATCATGGCAAAAGACTTATGACACATTATGTATGACATAAAAGACTCCAACCTGTTGCCGCTCATGCCTATAGGGTCTGTTACCGCCTCGCCGCCGTCCACTTTATATCCCAAAGCGCATTTGAGTATGATATCGTAGCTGTTGCCCGTCTCGAGCTTGCCTCGCTCGGCAATCGAATCTATTAGCTTAGATGTGATTACGCTGCTCTCGTTAATCTTGTCGTAATACACATCGCCGTAAAAACTGCAAAATGCAGAAGGCACGCCTACGTATAACACATCATGTCCCTCGCGAGGGGAAAGGTGATGATACGCCTTGCTGACCGCGTCCTCGAAGCTCGAACTGTTAAGCCACTGCCCGTCGAAATATCCTTCGTATTCCTCAGTCGCAATGCCTGTAATATTAATCAGTCCCTTATTGCTGCACTCTCCCGTAGCAAGAGTAACCGTATTGGATCTGACATCGAGTACGCACAGTTCTTTAGCCATATATTTTTATTATAATATAAGGCTCATACGCTGTCAACGGAAATAACGACATATTTTGCGCGCGCACGCGTATAGAAAGAAAACTGTTAAAGCATAATTCCGTAAGTCTATCGCTTCTCGTTCGGCGACAAAAAAGGCGTATTTTTACTGCCAATAGAATATATCCGACTTCTATTTTCTCCTCGCAGATGTTTCGCAATTAAAAAAATAAGGCTAATCCGATTAATTTTACGGTAATTATATATCTATCATGTCTATTATTTAGAATGCAATAAATTAAAACGCCGGTTCTTAATCGATATGAATACAGAAATTTTTATTAAATAATTAAAAAGCCGCCCGATATATCACCCGTCTAATGCCTTGACAGCAATGCAAGCGGTATACTTTAGAAATAAATATTAACTCTTTTAGACAGGAAGCGTCTCGGACCAAGAAGCAACCAGCTTACCTTCGACGACTTTCGGATATAAATAACCGAAACTTACATCATAAATCCCGTCTTTAAGACTGCTGATGTATGCGGCGTAAATCGCCTGCCATACGTACTTGATATCTCCGCTGTCGTATATCAGCAGATGAACGCCGGTATTGGTAGTGAGGTCCAGATAGTTGTCGCTGCCTTCCGACGTTGCCACATATCGAAAGCCTTTTATAAAGTACGCCAGCTTGTCCTCCATAAAATATGTACTTTCGCTGCCCGATATGAGACTGCTAAGCCAATCTATCTGAACAAATTCGCCTGCAACAGCGCTCTCCAACATGTAACCGCCGATATTGATACAACCCGATTGCGGCAAATCGCTAACGGATATTACTTTAAGTTCCCTGTCGAGCATAGCGTAACCGCCGCTCTGCACGGCTATTGCGATATAGGGCACTCTGCCGGTACAGTTGATTGCTACTATCGAAGGGAAACGCTTCTCGATTGTAATTACTTTAACCCAAGGCACCGCCTTCTCGATATTGGCGATGACGGCGTCTTCCTTAAGCGAAAAGACGCTGCCGCCTTTCTTAATACCCGATGCAAGAGCAATCTCATCGCTTTGAGCGTCGCTGAGCGTCAAGCCCGAAGTGGTGACGACTTTGACGTTGCCGATAGCGAATATACTGCACGCCAAGACGACTATCACCACCGCTACGGCAAGCGACGATATCAATACAATTGCTCTCTTGTTCATCAAGAACTCCTTTCTATTTTCGCTCCGAGCTCCGCAAGTACGCGCGACATATCCTCGTATCCTCTGTCGATATGATATATATCTTTGACCTCGGTGATTCCCTCCGCGGCAAGCCCCGCGAGCACCAGCGACGCTCCTCCCCTCAGATCGGTAGCGCACACCTCCGCGCCCTTCAGCCTGCTCACTCCTCTCACTATCGCCGTGCGATCGCGCACGGTAATGTCGGCGCCCATCTTCTTAAACTCGGGCACAGTCTTATATCTCGTCTCGAATATATTCTCGACAATCACCGACGTGCCTTTGGATATGGTCTGCAACGCGAGCATCTGCGTCTGCATGTCGGTGGGAAAGCCTGGATAATACATTGTATCTATCCTGTCGAGCGAGCGCAGTCTGCCCTTACTTTTCACTATGATTTTATCATTTTTACAGTAAATTTTGCAAGCGGTTTTTGACAATTTGGCTATCAGCGAATAGATGTGCTCGGGCACTACTCCTCTCAGTTCCACGTTGCCCGAACACATCGCCGCCGCTATTATGTATGTACCCGCGATTATCCTGTCGGGTATGGGCGTATATTCCACGCCGTGCAATTTCTTAACGCCCTCTATGACTATTACGCTGCTGCCTGCGCCCGATATCTTGGCGCCCATAAGATTGAGAAAGTTTTGCAAGTCGGCTATCTCGGGCTCTTTCGCGCAGTTGCGCAACACCGTCTTGCCCTCTAAGAATACGCTCGCCATCATAAGATTCTCCGTAGCGCCTACGCTTGGCAAGTCAAGCACTATCTGCGCAGCTTCCGCCTTAGACGCGTCGCAATCGAGATAGCCGTATTCCTCGTTGATGTCGATATTTAGTTCTCTGAGTCCGCTTAAATGGATATCGATAGGTCTCATGCCTATCTCGCAACCGCCTGGATAAGATATCTTGGCTTTCTTAACCCTCGAGAGCATCGGCCCCATGAGAAAAATGGACGAGCGAAGCTCTTTTGCCAGCACGCAAGGGACCTCGCCGCAATATATATCCGACGAGTCCACCGTGATATTGCCCATATCGTCCCTTTCGACGACGCAACCGATATTGATCATTATCTTAAGCATATTGGTTATGTCGCTGATATCGGGACAATTGCGAAGCGTAACTTTATCTTCTGTCAATATACATGCCGCAAGTAGCGGCAGAACGCTGTTTTTAGCTGCTTTGACGTCTATGCTCCCCTCTAAAGGGTTGCCTCCTTCTATTATGTATCTGCTCATATTCATCTCTCCGAATAGCATGGCGCGGTCAAAATGACCGCTTAAGTTTCAATACATTTTATGGTGCGCGATAGATTTATGTGATTTAGCCGCTATTCGCTCGAGTATCCCTACTCCCGACATGAACATTACCAGTGACGTGCCGCCCGCGCTTATGAATGGCAGAGGCAATCCGGTAGGAGGTATGCTGCCTGTGACAACCGCGATATTCAAAATAGTCTGAACCGCTATCACGGACGTGATGCCCGCAGCAAGATAGCTGTCAAACCTGCTTGAAGCCCTCAAGGCTATCAGTATACCTCTCCATATGATTACTCCGTAAATAAGCATAACTATCAGGCAACCGAACCAGCCAAGTTCCTCGCCGATGACCGAGAATATAAAGTCGCTCTCGGCAAATGGTAAAAAGAGATATTTCTGTCTCGAATTGAATAGCCCCACTCCGAACAGTCCGCCCGCGCCGAGCGCATAATAGGACTGTATAAGCTGGTAGCCCTCCCCAAGCGGAGACGACCACGGGTCGAGAAACGCGGCTATTCTCTTAAGTCTGTATGGCTCTATAGCTATGAGCGCTATTACCGCCAATACCGCCGGCGCCGCCATAAGCGCGAAGTGCTTAAACTTTGCTCCGCCTACAAAGAGCATGATGACTACTACGAAAGCGACGCACATGGTAATAGACATGTTGGGCTCCAGCATTATCAATACGCAAATGATAAGCGACGCGAACAGTACCGGCAGCATATTGCCGAAAGTGACCGCGCTCTTCTTGCTGAAACAAGCCGCAATGAATATCACTAAAGCGAACTTTGCAAAGTCCGAAGGCTGAAATGTGGTGAATCCGAGATTAATCCAGCGCGTCGCGCCGTAATTCTCCACGCCCACTCCGGGAACGAATACGAGCGCAAGCAGGATCACGGCGATGCCCAATATTATATATCTGAATTTGAAATAATGACGCGTGTCCGTCATTGTCATGGCAAGATATACCGCTATAGCTACGGCGAGGGCAACGGCTTGCTTCTTGACATAAAAAAAGCTGTCGCCCGTCTCGAGCATAGCACCGTAACTGCCGGCGCTATACTGCATGACCAGACCGAAAAGCGAAAGCAACAGCACGCAACAGAAAAGTATTTTGTCCGCTACGACTTTATACTTGGTATCAGGCATATCGGCTCCTCCCTCAGTGCTTGCCGCAGACGGCTTTTACAATGCAGTCGAACGCCTCTCCCCTCTCTACGAAATCTCTGTATCTGTCAAAGCTGGACGTCGAGGGAGAAAACAATACATTATCCACGGTTTTACTCTCCGCCCTCTCTACGGCCTCGTACAATCCCGCCGCTATCTCGAAGGAGCAATGCGCGTTCTTGGGCAAGGCGTCCTTGATTGAATACACGTTGTCGCCCGTAGCTATTACGTGCTTAACGCAACTCGGCAACAAGTCGAAAAATCTGTCGTACGATATGCCCTTGTCGTATCCGCCGACTATCAATGCCGTATCTCCCGTCATCGAGCGGCACGCCTTGACGGTGCTGTCTATATTGGTCGCTTTGGAATCGTTGTAATAGCGCTTGCCGTCATACATCCCCATATATTCCATTCTGTACCTCGGGGAAGTAAAAGTCTTAAGCGCCTTGACTATGTACTTATTGGGCAGACCCATGAGTTTCGCAACCGTGACGGCGGCAAGAGTGTTGGCAAGATTATGTACTCCCGTAATGCGTATATCTTTGACTTTGATAATCTCTTCGGGCTTGTCTTCGCAGAAGTAAACCGTATCGCCGTACACATAGCAGCCCTTTACCCTCTGCTCTAAAGAAAAATAATATACTTGCGACGAGATCACGCTCTCGAAGCCCCTAACTACAGGGTCGTCGTAATTGAGAATGGCGTAGTCGCAATCCGTCTGATTGAGAAAAATCTTGCGCTTGGCGTCCGCGTACTCGTCAAAGCTGCGATGACGCTCGTAGTGGTCCGGAGTGATATTGAGACATACGGCGTATTTCGCCCTGAACTCCGATATACTCTCGAGTTGGAAGCTGGAAAGCTCCAGCACGATAACCGCTCCGCCGTCAATCGCGCTTACCGCCCCTGCGTACGAGCGACCGATATTGCCGAGCGCATAGCTGTCTCTGCCCGCCTCTCGAAGCATGGCGTGGGTAAGCATAGTGACTGTTGTCTTGCCGTTGGTCCCCGTAATGGCAACTATCTCGTTGCGCGAGCTGCGGTAGGCAAGCTCCACTTCGCCTATCACTTCTATTCCGCACAGCTTGGCGTATTCCACTAAGCGGTGATTCATCGGCACGCTCGGACTTACGACGACCGTATCTATACCGAACAAGACTTGCTCGTACGACTGTCCGCTCCTATTCTCATGCTCGATATCGGATATTACTTTGCCGCTCTCGTCATAGATAGCTATCCTGCACCCCAGCTTTTCAAGCAACTTAACAGCGCCGATGCCGCTTACGCCCGTACCGAAAACCAATACCTTCTTCATAAATCAATCAGACAACGACGCTTATTACGGCAATGAGTCCGCCGATGACGGTAATCAGAGTGTAATATGTCACTATCTTGCTCTCCTTTATGCCTTTATATTCCAGATGATGATGATAAGGAGCCATGAGGAATACCCTCTTCTTCTTAGCCTTATAGACAAGCACCTGTACTATAACTGATATGCAAGATACGACGTACATTATTCCGATTAACAGATTAATAAAAGGATTTTTAATAAATACGGTTACGACTGCCAAAGCTCCGCCTATGGAAAGCGAGCCCGTATCTCCCATGAATATCTTGGCGGGATTGGAATTGAACCATATAAAGGCAAGCAATGCGCCAATCATTGCGAATGTGAATACTCCGACCGAATCAAGCTGCTGTCTGTATGCGGGATTGCTCTCGTCCGCTACGGTTGCGAGCATATAGACTATTATCGCGGCAAGCGCTGTAAATCCCGCCGTAGATGTCTTTGCCACCAGTCCGTCGAGTCCGTCGGTAAGATTGACGGCGTTGGTCATGGCGATGAACAGTATAAAACAAAAAGGAATATATCCCCAGCTCAAGTCTACCGTTATATCTGTAAAAGGGATTGCGATAGTGCTTGTGACATAGGGATTGCGATAGCAGAAAATAGTAACGATTATCGCAACGCCTGCCTGTCCTATGACTTTCTGATATGCTTTAAGTCCCTGGTTGTGCTTAGTGCGCACCTTGATAAAGTCGTCGAGAAAGCCTATCAGACCGTAGCACAGCGTGACGGCTACGGCAACCGCGCCGAGAGTAAAACTCATAGCGCCGAACGCCGCTGCCGTAACGCACATACCCGCAAGGAACATTATTCCGCCCATAGTCGGAGTGCCGCTCTTGCCCTCGTGCTTGTCCACATAGCTGAGTATGGGTTGTCCCGCCTTAAGCCTTTTCATAAACTTGATTACGGGATATGCGAAGATAAAAGTCGTTGCAAAAGCGACTATTGTTACCAACAAATATTTAACGTATATGTTCATTTTTCGACAGACTCTCTAACAGTTGCTCGTAATCGCTGTACGGACTCTTTACGCCGCCCTCGTCGATATAATTCTCGCTGCCTTTACCCGCAATGACGACGATATCCCCTTCGACTGCCGTATTGCAGGCATACTCTATCGCCTCGCGCCTATCGGCTATAACCGCCACCTTGCCGCCAAGAGCGTCGGGCACGCCTTGCACAATCTGCGCAATGATGTCCTCTCTGCGCTCGCTTCTGGGATTGTCGCTGGTTATAATAACCTTATCCGACAGCTCCGCAGCTATCGCGCCCATAAGCGGGCGTTTACCCTTGTCCCTATCGCCGCCGCAGCCGAACACTGCGATTATCCTATCTCCGAGTTCTTTGCAGGATATAAGCAGATTGCGCAGTCCATCGGGAGTATGGGCAAAGTCAATTACGTATTTAACTCCGCAACTCTCGTACACATTGAAGCGTCCGTCGGGCGCAGGCAGCCCCATAAGAGCTCGCGATATCGCCTTGCGAGATATTCCGAGCCTGCCCGCGACAGCAATTGCCGCAAGCGTATTGCTTACGTTGAACTTGCCGTATAAATTGCTCTTTACCTCGAAGATATCGTCTTTATCGTTGACGATATAGTCGTTAAAGAGGGAGTTGTATTCTATAGCGAAGATATCTGCGGGGTTGGACAGTCCGTAAGTGACCTTATCTATCTCCAATTCGTTGTTAAGTTTTACGCCCAGTTCGTCGTCGCTGTTGAGTACGGCATATCTGCACTGTCTCGACGTAAAGAAGCTCTCCTTAACCCCTGCATATGTGTCCATATCCTTAAAAAAGTCGAGATGATCTTGAGATATATTGGTAAATACCCCGATATCGAATATTATACCCGCGGTCTTTTTCAAATAAATCGCGTGAGCGGATACTTCCATTACCACCGCGCGGCAACCCTTGTCGTACATATCGCGCATAAGTTTATTGAGTTGCCAAGGGTCGGGCGTAGTAAGCGAAGCGGGATAAGTATCCTCTCCGTCGCTGTAGTACATTGTGCCTATCAATCCGCACCGTACGCCGCAGGCGCCGGCTATGCCCGCTATGAGATATGACGTAGTAGTCTTGCCGTTGGTGCCTACTACGGCTATCGTAGTCATACCAGCGGCGGGATTGCCAAAGAAGTTGCCGCACGCCAAAGCGAGCGCTTTACGCGTATCCGATACCACCAATTGAGGGACTTTTATACCCTCGATATGCCTCTCGCATATCACCGCGACGGCGCCCTTATCTATAGCGTCTTTAATAAATCGGTGTCCGTCGGTCACAGTCCCGCTGATTGCAACATATAAACTTTTACCGTCCGTCTCCCTGCTGTCTATCGTAATATTGCCGACTTCGATATTGTCGTAGCAATATACGCCTTGCAAGTCTATATTTTCTATAATCTTACTCAATCGCATATCACGCAACCTCCTACGTCAATCAATATACCTCATATTATATTTACTTAATACGCACTCGCAAAAAGCAATAGCATTCGACATAATACGCGGTGCCTGTTCTCATTCTATCCCATGCAGAAGTATGTCACCGTCTTGGACGACACTTGCGCTCCCGCCGCGGGTAACTGATAGACCACCTTGCCGCCCTCTCCGGCGAATTCGTAATCAATGCCGCTTGCCTTGAGTATAGCAGCAGCCTCAGACAGAGATTTATCCATAATATCCGGCATAATGAACGTCTGTACGTCTTCGCCCTTATGCGGAGCTACGCCGTAGTAAGAATACATGCCCGAGAATATCTGCCCCACATACGGAGCCGCGACTATACTGCCGTAATACACATAGCCTTGCGGCTCGTCTACGAGGAAAAGGCATACGACTTCGCGCCCGTTAATCTCCGTAAATCCCACGAACGACGAGATATATTTGCCTCTTGCAATCGAGCCGTTTTCGTACTTCTGCGCAGTGCCCGTCTTGCCGCCGATATTGTAGCCAGGAACGGCGGCGTTCTTTCCGCTGCCCTCGTCGACGACTCCGTACAAGTATTGCTTGAGCGTTGCCGATGTCTGCTCGCTTACGGTGCGGTTTTTGACAGACTCTCTGCCCCTATAGGCAAGTTTACCCGACACATCGGTTATATCTTCTACAAAATAAGGAGTATATAGATATCCGCCGTTGATGCAAGACGCCACAGCTGCCGCAAGCTGCACGGGAGTGACAGCTATAGCCTGCCCGAAACCTATCCTCGCAAGGTCGACGTTCTTGACCGCATCCTTCTTGATCATCAATCCCGACACCTCGCCGTAGTAGTCTATACCTGTCTTTTTACCCAGTCCGAATTTATCGAAATATCCATACATGGTATCTGTTCCGGCGCTTAAAGCTACGTCTACGAACACGCAGTTGCACGAGTTATATATGCCGTGTACGAAGTCTTGACTGCCGTGGCCTATGGAGCGCCAACACTTGATGCGCTGACCGTCTACCGTGCAGCTTCCGCCGCAATAATATGACTGCTTTACATTACCCGTCTCTATGCCGATAGCGGACGTAAGTATCTTGAAAGTCGAGCCCGGCTCGTACACATCGGTGATAGCGTTGAGCGAAGATTGCTCCATGAGCTTGCCTATATCGTCTCTTGGGATATCGTTGAGGTCGTAGGACGGAGCCTGCGCCATCGCCAGCACCGCTCCGCTGCCCGCGTCGAGCATAACACAGCTGACAGACTTGGCGCCGTACTTAGCCGCGGCGTCGCCGACGGCCTTCTCCGCAAGCCCCTGTACCGTCGCGTCAATAGTGAGCCTTACATTCATGCCTTTAGTGGGCGGGACGTAATATGTGTCACCGTCTTCCAGCTCCCTGCCGATAAGGTCTGTCTCGGTAAACGAATAGCCGTTCCTACCCGTAAGATACTTATCGTACTGCAATTCCAGTCCGCTTTGCCCCGCGTTGTCGGCGTTTGTAAAGCCTATGGCTTGAGTCAAAAAGTTGCCGTACGGATAATATCTCGAGCTGTCTGCCGTGAAATATATGCCCGCAAAGTTCTTTGCCTCTATATTTATCTTTTCTTCGCGAGTAATCTTCCTGCACAGCCTCGTCTCCGACACGCCCTTTTTAATGAGCTTTTCGAGCAGCGCCGAGTAGTCTATACCGAGCAGTTGCGATACATACCTTGCGGTATTTTCGCCGTCTTTGACATCATTGGGTCTGCAATACATGGTATAGGTAGTCTTTGCCGAAGCGATTACGTTGCCGTTTATGTCGGTGATATCGCCCCTATCCGCCGTAAACGGCAGATCGCGAGTCCATTGCTCATACGCAAGCATCTGCAAGCGTGGTCCGTTAATAATCTGCACATAAAGCAGTCTGCCCGCGAGAGCGCAAAAAAATAAGGTTATCAGCAGTATTACTGCCAATAACCTTTTACGTATGCTGATATGTGAAATCTTGTCCATCGACCGCCTCCGAGTAATATATCTATTCTCGAAAGCAATCGAATATTCGCTTTAACCTACCTGCTTGTCTACCCAATCGCAGAAATTATCGAACCAATTGGTGCTATCGTCGTACTGATAGCTCGCGCCGCCTTCGCAATCAAGCGCAATGAGTTGTCCGTCGGGCGTCTCGATATATGCGGCAGCCGCTTGGGTGAACTCTGAAGTCTCACCTTCCGCAGTAGTAGAACCTGCGCCGAGACCTATATTGACGAATATAAGCGTAGCCACAATAGCAATAATTACGAAATAAAGCACTATGAGCATCTTTGCCTTGAAGTTCAAGCTCTTTTTCTTCTTCTCTTTACCCAAGCTGTCGCCAAGACCGAAAGATTCCGCATCGTCATATTCGGCGGATTCCATGTCGCGGCGGTCGGTAGCATAACCGTATCTCCTGTCATAGGACGCCATGTATGCAGGTTGCTGCATGTCTGCGGGCGCCGCCTGCCTAACGGGCGCGGGAGCGGCATAATACTGAGGCGCGGGAGCATACTCTCTTGCGGCGTATGCGTTATTGGGATAAGAATAGGCGTTGCGCGTATAAGACTCGGCATTATAGCTTGCTCTGCCGCTATCTCTCGAATCCATATAATACGTACCGAACTGCTCGCGTTCCGTAGCGTTGTTCATTGTCTTTTCAGCCAATCTGTTCATATCAACCGTCCTCACTGTTTTTTATATTTTTTGCGCTATCCTCAGCTTTGCGCTGCCTGCTCGCTTATTTACCGTCAATTCGTCTTCGCTTGCGACAATCGGCTTTCTGCCGATTATCTCTACTTCTCTCTTCTTATCGCATGTGCAGATGGGTTGTCCGGGAGGACATACGCACGTTGCGTTAAGATAATTGAATGTCTGCTTTACTATCCTGTCTTCGAGCGAATGAAAGGTTATCACACATATTCTTCCGCCGCTCTTCAGTCTGCCCGTCGCGCTCTTAAGCATCTCGCTTAAGCCCTCGAGCTCTCCGTTAACCTCTATGCGTATCGCCTGAAAGGTGCGCTTACACGGATTGCCCAATCCGTAACGCTCTTTAGGCGGAAAGCACTTGGACACTATCTCCGCAAGTTCCGCGGTGGTTTCAATCGCCTTCTCTCTCCTGCGTCGGCATATCGCCGCTGCGATCTTGCGCGAATATCGCTCCTCGCCGTACTTCCATATAATATCGGCAAGTTGCCTTTCGTCATAGCCGTTGACTACGTCCGCCGCCGAGAATTTAGCATCTCTGTCCATCCTCATATCGAGAGGACCGTCCTCTTTATAAGACATGCCTCGCTCTGCGTTGTCCAGCTGATAGGAAGATACCCCGAGGTCCATCAAGATTCCGTCTATCTTCTCTATCCCCAGCTCGTCCAGATGAACTTCGAAATTCTTGAAATCGTCATGGACATAGCTTATGCTCTCGCCGTACTTTGCCAGTCTCTTGCTTGCAGCTATGATGGCGTCGCTGTCTTTATCTATCGCTATCAGCCTGCCGCCGTCTAAGCGACTTGCTATCGCCTCGCTGTGTCCGCCCCCTCCGAGAGTACAATCCACATATATGCCGCAAGGCTTAATATCCAATCCGTCGATGCACTCGCCCAGCATTACCGGGATGTGACTGAATTCCATATCAGAAAGTCATCTCCGGATTGATAGAGGTGAAGTTCTGCTTATACATATAGTCATACTTCTCGCCTCTGCAATGAGCTTCCCATCTCTCTACGTCCCAAAGCTCTATCTTCTTGCCCACTCCGATAAAGACTACGTCCTTGGAGATACCTGCGAACTGCTTAGCCTCGGGCGCGAGAGTGAAACGTCCCTGATTGTCTTCGGTCAACTCAAACATGGAGGACGTAAGTATTCTTGCATTGTTGAGCGACTCGCTCGCAGCTACCGTGACCATACCCTCGAACTTCTCTATCATATTGCTCGCGGTCTCTGCGGTAATGATACTAAGGCATCCGTCTGCGGTGTACATTGCATAAATGCCCGCTGTGCCCATATTGTAACGGAACTTAAGCGGTATTCTCAATCTACCCTTATCGTCAGCATGTAGATAATACTTTCCGATAAACATCTGCCCTATCCTCCTGCTAGTGTAGTTATATTATAAACAGAGAAAAATTAGCTGTCAACCACTTTTTTCCACAAAATTGCATAAACTTGCATGTTATATTTTTCACAATCAATATTTTGTGTAGTACATATGTTCTAATACAATTAAATCATTGATTTAACCCATAAAACACCGATAAAACTGAATAATAGCGGTGGAAATTTTTTCCTATTTTATCAACATTTTTTAGCCTTTATCCACAAAAAGGGTGTGGATAACTACATTTTAAGAAGATTTTCGACTAATATCTTGCGATACGGCAGCCGATGGAAGCACTGCCCTGCGATTGGAAAAATCCGCGTGCCGCGCGTTAGAAAAACACTTGCGTTTCCAAATATAAACATATGTTTTTATTGCGAGAAAACATATATTTTTATTGAATAATATGCATAATTATTGTATAATTATAATATTGAAAATGTGCAAATTCACGAAGATTATTTATATATGATTAATGTAATTAATAATAAAAATATTATTATATAAATATATTATAATATCCTTATAAGCTGATTATTTATAATATCGCAAGATGTAAGATAATACTTTATACCTTTCTTATCAACGCATAAATTCTGCCTGCAATCGTTACCGTGCAAATGACCGTATACTACCGCGTCCACGCCGTAAGCCGACATCATCTCCGTAATTTTACTGTCGGAATATCTCACGTCAAAGGGCGGATAGTGACACATGGCAATCACCTTGTCGCCCTCCTGTCTCATCTCGGACATCCGGGCAAGAGACAGCTCCAAGCGCAGCTCTTCCCTCTTGAGTATCTTGACATCTTCGGGAGAAGTCACTCCCTGCTGCCACAGCCTGCTGCCGCATATAAGGATATTGTCCAATCTCAGGCAATCGTTCTGAATAGCGTACATATTCTCGGGCAGCAATTGCCTTACCTTGCCGACAGTGCTCCACCAATAGTCGTGATTGCCCTTAATTATGACCTTTCTGCCCTTCAGCCTTGCAACGCGCTCGATATCGACTGCAACTTCTTCCGCCCTCATCGCCCATGACAGATCGCCCGCAAGCAGCACTATGTCATCGTCGGACACCTTGCTCTCCCAGTCCGCCTCAATTAAATCCATATGCCCCAGCCATCTGTCGCCGAAGATATCCATAGGCTTGTCCACACAGCCGGATAGATGTAAGTCGCTGATTGCAAATACCTTCATATATCTATTTTAACAATTTGCAAAGCAAAAAACAACTATTAATATTGCAGGCTTAAAATCTTACAATTTATAATAAATTATATTGTTAGGGCGCGTGCCAAACGGTTAAAGAAGGCAAAAAAATATCCGCACGGCTATATCGCCGTACGGATATATGGCTATTACAACTGTCCGTCTTGAGGATATAGCGGGAGCTCGAACACGCCGGCGCATTCTTGCTGATTGTATTCCTGACACGGGGGTATGTAACAATAACCGTAAGTAGGTACAAGCAAATGCACGGGCATGACTACCTTTAATATGACAGTTACGCACGCGGTAACGGTAAATGTATTATTCTCCGCATTGTATACGCCGATATTGGCGACGACGCTTGCCGTAGCCTGAATGCTGTAAGGTATGAGCGACGGCGCGGGTACGCGCAATACAACGTCTCTGCTCACTACTACGGTAGAGTCCGCCGTCCCTCTTACGCCGTTGGCATCGACAAAGGTTACCGTGACCGGAATTATCACATTGCACGACACTCTCGAACAGCCGGGCATATCCGCTAAAGGCGTTACCGTAAGGTCGGTTACCTGAGCTGCGGCGCCCACCGACTGCGCGGAAATAAAGGTATAAGGCGGCGTTAAGGTAGAGGGCGTTATATTGCTAAGGGTGAGCACCTGATTATCGAGCTGCTCCTGCCTTATGCAGGCGTCAAATACTTTATCGACCTGCAAGCATGCCTTCTCACACAAACCGTTCATAGCATTTCCCTTCAATCCTCCGGGTATCCTGTCCGACTTGCAATTATTACAAAATGACATAGTTATCTCCTCCTGTATTCGAGCCAACACATGACCTTGCAGGCGTGACTCGTCTTACCTAAATATATGTTGACTATATCTAAATTGTTACTTGAGACGGCAATCGGAGGGCGTAAAAGCTTATTTTGCGCGCGAATAAATAATAAAATTAACAGATTTTATTACTATAGTTTATTTAATTAATTGAAAAGTTGAAAATTGCCTAAATTTCGAGCATAGCAATTATTATATTAATAATGATAAAATTCAGTTATCGCTATTAAAAAGTCTGTCGTATATTAAATTCTTTATTTCCTCGCCGCCCTGCTTATTAAGCGAAGATGTAATAATCAAGTTGTCGATACCCAGCTTTAACGCCGACGCAATCGCCTTCTTTTGCCTTAGCGAAGCGCTCCTTGACAGCTTATCCGCCTTAGTCAACACCACCGTAAAAGGTATAATATTGAGATTGAGATACTCAATCATATGTATATCGAGTTTGGACGGCTCGCGCCTGATATCCATCAACACCAATACGTGCTTAAGCCTTTCGCTGCCCGTAAGATACGCGCCCATGAGCTTATCCCAACGCGCTTTCTCTGCTTCGCTCAAGTTAACGGCATATCCGTAACCGGGCAAATCCACCAGCATAAACGCATTATCCATAGACTCGTTGATGACAAAGTAATTTACCATGCGAGTCTTACCGGGCGTTGCGGATGTCTTGGCGAGCGCCTTGCGGCACGTTATGTAGTTGATAAATGTGGACTTACCTACATTGGACCTTCCCGCGACTGCAACCTCGTCGAGACCGAAGTCTTTTAAGTCTTTGGCCTTAGCCACCGAGGTTACAAATCCGGAAGTCTTGATATCCATTGCCGATTATGCGGTCCTGCCGCGCTCTACGAGCGGCGCGCCGCCGTTGTCGATGCAGTTCTGCGTCACGATTATCTTGGAAATAGTCTTGTCCGTAGGAGCCTCATACATCAGATCCATCATAACGCTCTCAACTATGGACTTAAGTCCTCTTGCTCCCGTATTGAGTCTGATCGCCTTCCTCGCTACGGCATAGAGCGCGTCTTCCTCGAACTCGACATCTACTCCGTCCATCTTAAGCAGTTTCTTATACTGCTTGACAAGCGCGTTCTTGGGCTCGCTCATTATCTTGACCAGCGCCGACTCGTCGAGCGCGTTGAGCCCAACAATAATCGGAACTCTGCCCACAAATTCGGGAATCAAACCGTACTTAATCAAGTCGTCGGGGCGAATCTCCTTGATGATAGCGCCGTAGCTGCTGCCCTCTACCGATTGGACTTTAGCTCCAAAGCCCAGTCCCGAACCCGCCTTGCGCTTATCTATTATCTTATCCAGTCCCACGAACGCTCCGCCGCAGATAAAGAGGATATTGGTCGTATCGATAGATATGCACTCCTGCTGAGGGTGCTTTCTGCCGCCTTGAGGCGGAACATTGGCTACTGTGCTCTCGATAATCTTGAGCAACGCCTGCTGTACGCCCTCACCCGACACATCGCGGGTAATCGACACATTCTCGCTCTTTCTTGCAATCTTATCTATCTCGTCGATATATATTATGCCGAGCTGCGCCTTCTTTACGTCATAGTCCGCCGCTTGAATGAGCTTGAGCAGAATATTCTCAACATCGTCGCCTACGTAGCCCGCTTCAGTGAGCGTGGTGGCGTCCGCAACGGCAAAAGGCACGTTGAGTATCTTGGCAAGCGTCTTGGCAAGCAACGTCTTGCCGCAACCCGTAGGTCCGAGCATAAGCACGTTGGACTTCTCCAAGTCCACGCCGTCGCTATCTTCTATAGAGTTAATCCTCTTATAATGATTGTACACGGCGACTGACAGCACCTTCTTGGCGTCGTCCTGTCCAACGATATACTCGTCGAGTTTCTCTTTAATCTCCTTGGGCGAGAGCAAATTGAATGTAGGCGAAGGCGACTTCTGCCCGGCGCCGTTCATCATCTCATTGCATACGGCTACACACCCCTTACAAATGTAAGTGCCGTTATTGCCGAGCAACGGACCCGATTCGCTCTCTTCTCTGCCGCAAAAAGAACAATGCAAATGCTTCTTTTCTTCGCTCACAGCTTAACCTCTGTCATAGTATATCTTGTCGATTATACCGTAATTCAACGCCTCTTCCGCGTCCATATAGTTGTCTCTGTCCGTATCTTCGTATACGCGATTGTAATCCTTGCCAGTGTTGGCAGCCAATATCTTGGTCAACTTCTCCTTGGTCTTCTGTATCTGCGTAGCCTGAATCATAATATCGGACGCCTGTCCCCTTGCGCCGCCCAAAGGCTGGTGAATCATGACTTCGCTGTTGGGCAAAGCAAATCTCTTGCCTTTAGTACCGCTAGAGAGCAGGAACGCGCCCATTGACGCGGCAAGTCCTATACATATGGTAGCGACATCGCACTTGATATAATTCATGGTATCGTATATCGCCATGCCTGCGGTTACGCTGCCGCCGGGGCTGTTGATATATATGGATATATCCTTGGAGCTGTCCTTAGCCTCAAGGAAAATCAGCTGCGCAACTACGCTGTCCGCAGTCTCGTCGGTGATCTCTCCAGTTATGAAAATAATTCTGTCTTCGAGCAAACGGGAATAGATATCGTATGCTCTTTCGCCTTTATCTGTTCTGTCTATTACGGTAGGTATAAGATTCATTTTCATTCTCCTTTATTATTCTGCCTTCTAATCATTATGTATATACATCGATTCGCGTATACGGCACGTTATATATATTATCTTAAGCGACATGTCGATATATGCCTTGTTATGTATTAAATTATACGGCGGAGCAAGTTGTCAACTCCTCCGCCTCATTTATCAAATTATTTAACGGTGTTGCTGCTCTTAAGATATTTCATCAGATTCCGCGTCATCGCCTCGTTGCGTACATACGCCATGTAATGCTCGTTGAAATCTTTCTTATACTCTTCGAGAGTCTTGTTCTCTTTCTCCGCCATTTCCTTGAGGACGGCATCGGTATCCTTATCGGTCACTTCAAGTTTAGCTTCTTTGATGAGCGCCTCCAAGACCAACCTCGTCTTGACGCTCTCGGTCGCGCGTTCGGCGTAATCGCCGAGCATCTTTTCCTTAGTCGTGCCCGTGTACTTATAATAATCCTCGATGTTAAGACCTTGATAGCTCAATCTGTATCCGAACTCGTTGACCATCTCTTCAGCCTCTTCGTCTATCATGCACTGAGGAATCTTCACTTCGGAATTCTCGACCACCTTCTTAACCATCTCTTGCTCGAGCTTAGCCTTAGCCTGATCCTCTCTGCGCTGCTTGATCTTCTCCTTTACGTCCGCCTCGTACTCCTTAAAGGTATCGAACTCGGAGACGTCTTTAGCAAACTCGTCGTCCGCCTCGGGAATCTTCTTGACGGTGATAGCCTTGACCTTAACCGCAAACACCGCAGCCTTGCCGGCAAGGTTATCCGCATGATACTCGGCGGGGAATGTGACCTCTACGTCCTTGCTCTCGCCTACGTTCATACCTACGACTCCGTCCTCAAAGCCGGGGATAAACGTGCCCGAGCCGAGGGTAAGCTCGTAATCTTCTGCCGTACCGCCGTCAAACTTGATGCCGTCTACGCTGCCCGAATAGTCTATCTTGACCTTATCGCCGTTCTGCGCGGGACGGTCGCTAACCTCTTCCCACCAGCCTGCGTTGTCTCTTGCGCTCTTGATCTCGGACTCGACGTCCTCTTTGCTTACCTTAACCTTGTCCACGGTAAACTCAAGTCCGCTATACTGACCGAGCTTAACGGTAGGCTTGAGCTGCACTTCGGCAGTGTACTTAAATGTAGAATCGCTGATTGCCGATATCTTAACGTCGGGTCTGTCGACAGGGAAAAGATCGGGCTCTTTGTCCAATATTTCGTTATAGCTCTTAGGCAATACGATATCCATGGCATCGTCGTAAAAGATTGCGGTGCCGTACATGCGCTCGATAAATGCGCGGGGCGCGTGACCCTTTCTGAATCCGGGGATATTAAACTTGCCTTTCGTCTTGATATATGCTTCCTGCAGAGCTTGCTTCCACTGCTCCTCATCCACTTCGACCGTAAACTTGACGCGATCGTTTTCCAATAACTCCTTAGTGTAATTCATACTAAATCTCCTTTTATGTTTTTACACAGCAGACTTATTTTAGCATAACCCAATTAGTATTGCAAATATTTATTGCAAATAAGATTAAATACTTATATAATATTTTATAAGATGCCTAACGATTACATTACATTGAAGGCGCTGTCGGAAGAGCTGAGCGATATGCTCATCGGAGCGCGAATCAACAAGATTTATATGCCCGAAAAGGATGAAGTCACTTTCGGTATTCATGCCGACGGCGAGAATAAGACGCTCGTCATTTCCGCTTCGCCGCAGAATCCCCGCATACACTTCACGTCCGTAAAGAAAGAAAATCCCGCAGTTGCGCCGAGCTTTAGCATGTATCTGCGTAAGCATGTATCGGGCGGATGTATTACCGCCGTTAAGATGCTAAACGAGGACAGAATAATCGCTATCGAAGCAGATGTAAAGAACGAAATGCACGATATAGAAAAAATCACGGTCGTAGCGGAAATGATGGGGCGATACAGCAATATCATAGTTGTGGACAGCAACGGTAAAATCGGCAGCGCACTCAAACAAATACCTTTCGATACCGCTACCAAGCGCTGCATTATCCCCGGAATGACCTATACCGCGCCGCCGCAAAGCAAACTACTGCCGTCCGAGCAAGATAAAATCATCGAATATTTATCAGGCTACGGCGGCGGAGGGCTGATTAAACATATTGCAAGCGGGTGCGCGGGTTATTCTGCGGAAACGGCGGCGCAACTGCTCCGCAACGCTTCTTTAGAGGACGCGAGCGAATCATTAAACGGACAAGAATTAGATGTATTAATGCGCGAAATGCAGAAACTACTGGGCGCGCGCAGCGAAAAGACATACTCGCCTTGCTGCGCCATATCGGAGGATACTGCTACCGATTACTATATTTATCCCTATGACAACGGCAAAAAATATCGCCATTATCCCTCCCTAAACAGCGCAATAGACGATTATACGAGCGCAAAGGACAGAATACAGCGTCACGCGGAACATACGTCCGCTATAAGCAAGCGATATAGGAATTTCTATGCCAAAACGCAAAAAAAGCTCGTAAACTGCCGCGAAAAGCTAAAAGAATGCGACAGCGCGGATTATTATAAGCTGTGCGGAGACCTCATACTCGGCAATATTTACAAGATAAAACGGGGCGACGGATACTTGACGGCTACCGATTATACCAAAGAGGACTGCCCGATCGTAAGGATCGATCTCGACGCGACGCTCTCTCCGCAGCAATGTGCAAATAATTATTATAAAAAATACGCCAAGCTCAAGAGAACTCTTACCGCTCTGACAGCTCAGACAGAACAACTCGAAACGCTATTGCAATACTTGGAAAGTATCGGCACTTCGATTCGCCTGTGCTCCGACAGCGCGGAGATAGCGGAGATTGAAAGCGAATTGGAAAAAGTCGGCGCTATCCGAACTCGAAAAAACAAAATCAATAGAAAAGCAAAACCCTCTCGCCCGCTATCATACAGTATCGGCAGATTTACCCTGCTGATAGGCAAAAACAATGCTCAAAACGATAATCTGACATTCAAGATTGCCTGCGGCGGAGATATATGGCTGCACTGCAAGGATATCCACGGTGCTCACGGCATATTGCAGTGCGGCAAGGAATCGCCGACCGAGGAAGAATTGCTCGCTGCCTGCGAGATAGTAGCATACTACTCTATGCCCGACGCGGCGGAAAAAATCAGTATAGATTATACTAAGAAAAAGTATGTCAAAAGGCATCCGAGCGGACAGCCCGGTATGACGCTGTATACCGATTATAAGACTATTACCGTATATCCCAAGGCTCACTCAGACAAACTTAATCAGATGGCAAAATAAGAATTTTATCTTCTAATTATTATAAATTAAGATATATTTTAGAATAATTAAGAAATATTTATTCTATAATTTAACTTTCAGCTTAGACAGCACATCGGTAAAATATTGCGGAAGTTCCGCAGTAAAAGTCATTCTCTCACCGCTTTGCGGATGCGAAAGCTCGAGGCGGTAAGCATGCAATAATTGCCCCTTTAAGCCAAACTTCTTATCTTCACTGCCGTACTGCCTATCGCCCACGACTGGATGCCCAATATGACGGCTGTGAACTCTAATCTGATGCGTGCGCCCCGTCTTTAGCTCGAATTCCACAAGAGTATAACCGCAGTAACGTCGCTCTACTCTATACAGCGTAACAGCTCGCCGCCCTGTAGATGCTACCACATACTTTTTACCGTCTTTTGCAGACCTATCAAGATAGTTGTCGATTACACCCGAGTCTTTAGTCAACTCACCTTCCAAAAGGGCGTAATACTTTCTGATAGCCGACTTCTCCGCAATCTGGCTCTGTAGCGACACGTGCGCAAAATCATTCTTGGCAACGACGAGCAAGCCCGACGTATCCTTATCTAACCTATGCACTATCCCCGGTCGATATACTCCGTTGATGGAACTGAGAGAATCGAGCTTAAATAACAATGCGTTGACTAGCGTATTGTCATACGCGCCCGGCGCCGGATGAACTACCATGCCTTGCGGCTTATTTACCACGGCAAAATAGTCGTCCTCGTAAACAATCTCGATAGGTAAATCAGTCGCCGTCAAGTCGAGCGACCTCGGCGGAGGAATAACTACGCGCACACTGTCTCCCGCGCGCAGACTATAGCCTGCCTTTTCGATTATCTTACCGCAGACAGAGACATTACCCTCTTCGATAAGCCTTTTAATTCTGCTCCTGCTTAGATCGGCGCGCTCGCCGCCTATAAAATTATCGAGCCTGCACTTATCGCTCGCAACCAAGTCGCAGATGGTGTTAGGCTCTTCAAACATTGGCGTCCGCCTTGAATTTTTTCCAACTCGAATTGACGAAATCGCCTTCTTTATAACTAAAGAAAATATAAACTATCAAAAGCAGTACGCCGAGCATCAAATATATATCCGCAACGTTGCCTATGGCAAAGTCTATATCGAACATAGATTTCAGAAAGTCATATTCTATAAAATCGCGTACGCTGCCGTATACAGCCCTGTCATACAGATTGCCGACAGCTCCGCCCAGTATAAATATGACCGACATTCTCAGAGGCTTAGGCAATGCGGGGCGCGCAATAAGCAAGACAAGCAAAGCCACGCATACAACAGCGGTCAAGGATATGAGCAAAGCCTTCTGCCCGTAGAAAGAACCGAAAGTCGCGCCCATATTCCTAACGCAAGTAATGGAAAAGACATTATCGAGCATAGAGTAAGTATTGCCGTCGCCAACCAATGAGAAAGCGGCAAGCTTAGTAAGCAAATCGGAAGCTATCAGCCATATGGCGATAACTCCTTCTTTTATAAATAGACTATACTTCTTAATCATAACGCTTCTTGATATCGATAGGCACCTGTATGGACATTCCGCCGGGTGTGAGCAGGAACATATTGGGACCTATCCTCTGCTGGCTGCCGTCCAGCGCATATATCGCGCCGCTCAAAAAGTCGAGTATGCGCTGCGCATTCTTGTCCGGCATCCTTGTCAAATCGACTATTATAGCCTGCCTTCTGCGCAAATTATCAATGATAACTCTCACATCGCGGTGCGAGCGCGGATAAGTAATGATGATATTCGAGCCGTCGCTGCCCGTTATCATTTCGTCCTCTTTACGCTTGAAAACGGACAAAAATCCGTTCCTTCTCTTCTTGGGATCGGAATAATCGCCGTCTTGAGCATACTCCTCGTCCTCGCCGTAAGGAGCTACGCCTTGCTGAGGAGCGGCAACGGGCTGCGCATAGTAAGGCGGATAATAAGCAGGCGCGGGATATACCGGAACGGCAGGCGCAACAAAACTCGGAGGTTGAGGAGGATAATAACCCATGTTATTGGCGGGCGGCTGTTGATAGCCTGCGGGAGCCGCGTTATGACGCTCCGCATCGGCATAATCTGCGGGCATTCTGTCCCTGCCCATCCTGCCTTCCGCGCCATACAGCGGACGAGGCATCCTGTCCCCGTCGTCGTTGAAGTGCTCTCTGTTAAAATCGTCGTAACTGCGTCTGTCCATTAATTGTTCACCGTCAAATTCCTTTCTCCGAATATAGTCCGACCCAATCTTACCATGTTGGAGCCGCCGTACCGCACCGCAAGCGCATAGTCATCCGACATGCCGCAAGACAATATACTCACGTCCGAACATCTACGGCTCAATTCACTATACACATCGTAAAATCGCTTATATAAGTCGATTAACGCCTGTCTGCCAATATCTTTAGGCATTACGCTCATCAATCCCTTAACTCGAATATTGCTATAACTTTGCATTGCCTCGGCAAAGTTCGCAACGTCTCGCATCTCCACTCCGCCCTTACTGAGCTCCGAACCGACATTTACCTCGATTAGGCAATCAGCGGTAATACCGCGCTTGCTTGCCTGCCTGTCTATCTCTTTAGCAAGCTCTTCCCTATCCAAAGAATGTATAAGGTCGACTTTATCGATTATATACTTGACCTTATTGGTCTGCAACCTGCCTATAAAGTGCCTCGTCACCTTTAAGTCGGGATTGAAGTTTGCAAGCATCTCCTGCACTCTGTTATCGCCTATATGGGCAAGCAAGCCCTTGCTTACAACTTCGTCTATTATCTCTTTAGGTTGAGTCTTTATCGCGCCTACAAGCGCAACCTCATCGCTTCTGCCCGCAGCGGACAGCGCGTCCCCTATCTCAACCAAACTGTCTGATATATTCTTTTCTATTTCGGCTATCGAAAGGCTCATATATAAAATATATCACATACGCAAAATAAAGTAAATAATTACGCGTCAAGTATTAATTACACAACTGCGGCTTAATGCGAAGAAATTATGAGAGCTATTATCGTATGTTATAACATTGACATCGTTTACCTCATCGCGAATGTATTGCAATCGCATGTATATCATACCTGCCATGTATATCTCCTCAACCTTTATTTCAAAAAGTATGTGAAACATAAATCTGCACCTCAAGGTAAAATTCTACGCTTGCGGGCGACAAACGCCGCTCTTCGCCTCGCCGAGCGTCTTATGTAATGCAATCAAATACGGCAATACCAATCTGCACTACAGATATTTTCGCTTACCGTAAGTAAAACAAATTATGCAATTTTTATCTTGAATTAGCACGGGATATGACGCAAAAGCGTACGAAATCAATCATAATTCAGGCGCAATCGGCTCTTAAACATATAAAAAGCGACCCGATAATCAGGTCGCTTTTATATAAATATAGATTATATTTACCCCGATATTGCTCTAAATTATAATGCTTTTTATAATAATTTAGCAAAAGCCGCTATATCGAACTCGGGATCGTCCAACTTCTTGCCGCTTATCATCTTGGATACCGACACCTCGTAGGCGACCCTCTCCTCGCTGACTTCTTCGTTGATGGCCTTGGTGTATACTCTGCTTTGCACCCTGCCTACTACGAGCAACTTCTCGCCTACGGGCAAGTCCTTGGCATATCTTGCGTTACGTCCCCAGACTATGCAAGGGATATAATCGGACTTATTGTAAGCTCTGTTGACGGCAAGCAGTATATCGCATATCTCTCTATTAAAAGGCGTCGTGCGATAGACGGGAGGCTTGCATATGTAGCCGATTATCTGGAGATTATTGGGATTGCCCTCGTCCTCCAGCGGCTCGACGTATCTTACAAATCCCGTAAGCAACAGCTTGGACTTGTCGCCGTCGATTTTGTTATAGCTTCTGAATTGACCTACTACATGTATCTTTTCGCCTACTTTCACATTGTACTGCTCTATAAGTCTCTCCGATATAGTAATCGGTATGATGTCCGTCTGCTGCGACAGGCGCGGGACGGACAGCTTGGTCTCATAGAAACCTTCGCCGAATACGTCGTGAGAAAATACCGGCTCTTCGATTACCGTGCCGATAAGCTCCAGCTTATTATTGTTCATCTGATCGTGGATCATTACAACCTCCTGATTTTCGTAATTTTGTCGCCTTAAAGGCGCATTTATAGTATTTCTTTATCTATTATAACATACTTTACGCAATTTTGCGCTGTATTCCGTTATTATCTATATAATAATTTTCCGACATTATCATTTCGCTCAAGCCTACAGCCGTATATCCCTCGCTCTTGAGATAGGCAAGCACCAGCGGCAACGCCTCCAATATATTGTCGGAATTGTTGTGGAACAGTATTATGCTGCCCGGCTTCAATCCCTTCTTGACCCTCGACATTATCTCCTGCGCGCCAAGTCCTTTCCAATCCAACGAATCTATCGTCCATTGCACCGCCTGCATGCCGCAGCCTTCCGTCTGTGTTATCAATGAGGAATTATATTCCCCGAAAGGCGGTCTGAAGTATTTCGGCTTGATTCCCGTCAACTCTTCCACCTTGCCGCTGACATAATCAAGCTCGGATATTATCTCTCCCTTGGACAGCTTAGACATGTGCAAGTGATTCTTGCTGTGATTGCCAATCTCGCAACCGCTCTCGGCAATCTTCTTGACCATCTCGGGATACTCGTCTATCCAAAAGCCTACAAGGAAAAAAGTGCCTTTCACCTCATATTTTGCAAGCGCGTCGATTATTCCTTGCGTCTTGTCGGCGCCCCATGCGGCATCAAATGTCAATGCGACCTTCTTCTCCGCGCAATCCACCCCGTATATCGGCAACTTACGCACAGACTGATTATTATACACGTCCGCCACCGTACCGAAGCTCATGCCTATGCAGCATACGACCATCATTAAGACAACCAATGCCGCAGCAATCAAGCTCTTGCGTTTAACTGTAAGAAACATCCTTTACCGCACCTCCACTATATCACGCCTTGCAACGCAAATTATCGCTTATACGAAGGAATTATGGCGATTTATGCCTTAATCGAATTCCTTCCGTCGCTAATATCTATGACGCGCGTTACGCATTTATTACTTAATACTACAAGGTTAGACAACAGAGCGTGTTGACATATCTCAAGCAATGTAGTATAATCAAGTAGCTGTGCTAGATGGGGAGCTAGCGGTGCCCTGTTACCTGCAATCCGCTACAGCAGGATCGAATGCTATTATAGGCTTTATCTATGGAAGGTCCGCCTTCGATAAGCGATGTTGATGTCAAGGTCTTGTGCAATTGCACGCTGTGAACCATGTCAGGGCTTGACCGCAGCAGCATTAAGCAGAATGTACAATGTGCCACGAGGTAGCTTTGAAGGAGTTGGCTGTCGTTGTACCGCTTCGGTAGATACTGTCGAAAATAGATGCACAGCTTTTTTTATTATAAAGTACTCGGAGAAAATATATGAATCAAGACAAAAGGATCGCGTTACTCATAGACGCGGAGAATATTACTCGTAATTATTGCGACATCATATTCAGCGAGCTCGCCCGCTACGGCACTGTGACATATAGGCGCATTTACGGCGACTTTGTTAAGAATAACAATATTAATTGGCGCGAAAAAGACTTCTTGGAGTACTCTCTCACCCCCGTACAGCAATTCAGTTACACTACAGGCAAGAATAGCTCGGATATCACGCTCGTAATCGACGCCATGGATATCCTGTACTCGGGCAAGATAGATATGTTCTGCATAGTATCGTCCGACAGCGACTACACCAAGCTCGTGAGCAGACTGCGCGAGTCCGGACTGTCGGTAATAGGCATGGGCGAAGCCAAGACGCCCACCGCCCTGCGCAACGCCTGTGAAAAGTTCGTACTGCTCGACAAGATATATAAGAGCAATATCAAGACGGCAGACAAGAGCGCGGCGGATAAAAAGACGGACAAAGTCAAGCAAAAACAGTCCTCACGCAGCGGCGCCAAAACAACATGCGGCGATACCGCAGTCGAATCTCCCGCCGCAGAGAAATCCGCCGACGACGACAATATCCTCTCTCTTGCCGAACTGATAGAGGTGATAAGCAATACCATTCTGCCCGACTTGGAGGCAGACAACGGATGGGCAAGTCTTGCCGATGTGGGCAATAGACTGACTAAACTGTATGTAGACTTCGACTCGAGAAATTACGGCTATCAGAAATTGAGCCAGCTTATCAAATCGCAAAACTGCTTCGAAATAGACACCCAGGCGGGAGAAAATCGCTCCACTGTCTACTTCATCAGAAAAAAGCAATAGTTATTATAACTTAAGCCTTAGACGTGTAAAAGCAAAAATTATTATAATTAAATAAGCCCATAATCGCATAATATCTCAAGTCGGACATGAGATTGGGCGAATTTTGACCGCTCGCGAGCGATACCAGCGCTTGCGCGTCTATTTGTATATCCGTAGCCATTTTCACCAAAGGAAGCGAACTGTCGCCGCCTGCGCCTTGGGTAAAACCCGAGGCATATTCCCCGTACTCTTTTGCATAGAGCGCAATCGACTCTCTGATTGCAAACTCCGAGGCCTGCGGCTGAGACAACTCTATCATCGCTTGCCCTATATAATCGAGATAAATGCGCGCATAGTCGCTATAACGCCTTACATGCTCTTGCACTGCATCGCCGAAAGCGGAATATTGTATATCGTCAAGAGCTATCTTATCTACTTTGACCTTTTTGCCCTCAAGTGACTGCGTAAGATTAGACTTGCTTGCGGAGATATCGAGATATATCCTATACGCTCCGTCTTTATATAGCGCGTAGCCGCCGAGCCCTAACTCCCTTAACTCTTGAGCTTCCGACTTAACCGATTCGTAATCCTCGCCGCAGCTAAGATATGACAGGTAATATTGCGGTCTGTTACTGTCGCCCGCAATAGCCGCCTTAAACGCGCCGATGACTTGACCCGAAGTCATTATATCAGTGGCAAGCACAGTAGAAAGACACGATATCGCTATAAAAAGCAACACTATCGCCGCAATGCGTATCTTGCCCATGGGCTTCCTCTTCGAGCGCGACTTATCCGCCCTCATTCGCCTCTTGGGCTGCGGCTCGGGATAGTACTCGTAATCCGCTCGCCTGATATCCTCTCTGACTTCCTCTTGAGGATTGACGATAATAGGCTGACTGTATATTATCTCGGGCGGATTGCCGCCTATGTCCCTCTCGTTTCTATAATACTGATAATAGGTATTATTATAGTTGATATTGGACAGTCCGCTATCCTTATTCTTATCGTAGTTTTTAACATAAAATGACGAATAATCCATAGTATAGGTTATACTCGGCTATATAAAAAAATTACTTCCGATTAAATTTCGGAAGTAATTGCTATAAGTTAAAAGACTTATTTATTATAGATCATTATAATTGACGACCTCTACGCCCGCCTCGGAAAAGAGCTTAATACTGAATTCGTCCGGATAGCCGTGCTTGTATACCACTCTGCTGATACCTGCGTTGATAATCATCTTGGCGCATATTGTGCACGGCTGATGCGTACAGTACAGCGTCGCGCCGTTGACGGATACGCCTATCTTGGCAGCTTGGATGATGGCGTTCTGCTCCGCATGCACCGCATAGCATATTTCGTGCCTCGTACCCGATGGAATACCCATCTTAACGCGTATGCACTCGCCTTTTTCCACGCAACTCATCACGCCGCTGCTCGCGCCGTTATAGCCTGTGGTTAGGATACGCTTATCCTTAGTGATTACGGCGCCCACATGTCTGTCTTGCTTAAAGCAACTCGACCAGCCCGCAACCTCTTCCGCCATGCGCATAAATCTCTCGTCCCATTTATCCATATTAACGTAAGACTCCTATGTATTTACTGAATTAATTGTAGCACAACTTACGCGTCCGATTCAAGTCATAACAGACGATATCCCGCCATCGCCTTATAATCGCGCAAATAGGGAAAATATCATAAAAACTTTACTTAATCTTGTTTACAAGCTATAGCAGTAATGTTATAATAAATTAGCAGTCACCCCGATAGACTGCTAATCATGAATAATTATATTGGAGGTCTTAAAAATGACTATTAAACCATTATTTGACAAGATCGTTATAGAAGCGGTTGAGTCTTGTGAAAAGACCGCCGGCGGATTATATCTGCCCGACTCGGCAAAAGAAAAGCCTCAGATGGCTAAGGTAATTGCAGTAGGTCCCGGCGGCATCGTCGACGGCAAAGAAATCGTAATGCAAATCAAAGTCGGCGATACCATTCTCTATAACAAATATGCCGGCAGCGAATTCAAATTGGACGGCAACGAAGTCACCATTTTGCGCCAAAGCGACGTTTTGGCTATCGTCGAATAATAGGAGGAAAGCAATATCATGGCTAAGAAATTTTTGTATGGCGAAGAAGCTCGCAAGAGCTTGAAAGCAGGTGTCGACTGCGTAGCCGACGCCGTAAAGATTACGCTCGGACCCAAGGGTCGCAACGTAGTCCTCGATAAGAAGTACGGCACTCCCCTCATCACCAACGACGGCGTAACCATCGCCAAAGAGGTCGAGCCCGCGGATAACTTCGAGAACATGGGCGCGCAGCTCATCAAGGAAGTCTCCATTAAGACCAACGACGTAGCAGGCGACGGAACCACTACCGCTTGTGTGCTGGCTCAAGCCATCATATCCGAGGGACTTAAGAACGTGGCGGCAGGCGCCAACCCTATGATACTCAAAAAAGGTATTGCTAAGGCGGCTGAGGTCGTAGTTGACGAGCTCAAGACCATGTCTCAGCCCGTAGATTCCAAGACCGCTATCAGCCAGGTAGCATCTATCTCCGCAGGCGACGAGATGGTAGGTCAACTCATATCCGAAGCTATGGAAAAGGTAGGCAAAGACGGCGTCATAACCGTTGACGAGTCCAAGTCCATGAAGACGGAGCTCACCACTACCGAGGGTATGCAGTTCGACAGAGGCTACGTATCCGCTTACATGGTGACCAACACCGACAAGATGGAGGCTGTATACGACGACGCATACGTCCTTATTACCGATAAGAAGATTTCTTCGGGCAAGGACATCATGCCTATACTGGAAATCGTTGTCCAGAACGGTATGCGTCTGCTGATAATCGCCGAGGATATCGAGGGCGAGGCTCTTACCGCTATCGTGCTCAACAAGCTCAAAGGCATCTTGAACTGCGTGGCTGTCAAGGCGCCCGGTTTCGGCGACCGCAGAAAGGCTATGCTCGAAGATATCGCCATTTTGACGGGCGGTCAAGTAATATCGAGCGAAGTAGGCTACGAACTCAAGGATGTGAGCATAGCTCAGCTGGGCAAAGCAAAGCAGGTAAAGGTAGATAAGGACAACACCACTATCGTAGGCGGCGCAGGCAGCAACGACGACATACAGGCAAGAGTCGCATCCATTAAGGCTCAGATAGCCGAGACCACTTCCGATTACGACAGGGAGAAGCTGCAAGAGCGTCTTGCCAAGCTCGCAGGCGGCGTAGCGGTAATAAATGTAGGCGCTGCAACCGAAGTGGAAATGAAGGAAAAGAAGCTGCGTATCGACGACGCTTTGGCTGCTACTCGCGCGGCGGTCGAAGAGGGCGTAATCCCCGGCGGCGGTGTCGCTCTGCTCAACACTATAGCCAAGGTCAAGAAGTTCACCGCTTCCTTGACGGGCGACGAAAAGACGGGCGCAATATGCGTACTTAACGCGCTCAACGCTCCTATTAAGCAGATAGCAGCCAACGCGGGTCTGGACGGCGGCGTAATCGTCAATAAGATACTCTCCTCCAAGAAGGGCGTAACTTTCGGATACAACGCGCTCACCAACGAATATTGCGACATGATTAAGTGCGGCATACTTGATCCTACCAAGGTCGCTCGCACTGCTCTCGAGAATGCTGCCAGCGTAGCCGCTACACTGCTTACCACCGAAGTGCTCATCACCGATATCCCCGAGCCTCAGCCTCCTATGCCCGCTCAAGGCGGTATGGGCGGAGATATGTATTGATAACATAACTCGAAATAAATTTATATCCACCCGCAAGGGTGGATATTTTTTTTACGTGGCAAATTATATTTCGATTGCCTAATCTTAATTATTTTGAGCGACGGCATACGTAAATCGGAACGATAAGAATTATACAGTTTGTACAGCGCCTAAAAAGCGCACATATTATTAAAGCGCAGCGTCCGACATTATGTATCTCCGCTGTAATAAATCAGGCGCAAAATACCGATATTGAAATATAATTGTAAACTTATTACTTCATAAGCGCTGCGCTGCCTACGTGATAATACAAAAATAAAATTTATTGAGAAACGAACGAGTCGGTCGGCAGAAATGTATCAACCGTATCTCTCATCAACTATTGCACCGCTTTTAATCATTAACCGACATAGCTCGGCTTATTTATCAATCTGTCCCGCTCCCTGTTGTATACCGAAGATACTTCGCTAAGGAACGAGCCGACATTGAGATCTTTCACTAATCCTTCCTTGAGCTCTTCCTCTGTCTTTTTAATAAAATTGCTTGTAGATATAGCCATATCTTTATCTACTTTGCTTGCCACGCTTTCGCAATATCTCATCCACTTATCGCTGAATATTTTCAACCTCTCCCCTTCCAGCGCATAACGAACCTTAGAGGCGTATTCTATCTGCTTGGACTTCTCTACAGCCATGGTTATCGAGCGGGTTATGCTGTCCTTCTTGTCGTTAAATTCGCTTATAAGTCTTTCCTTACTTGCAACTTCCGCCTTGAGATTTTCTATCCTTTCCTTCTGCGCGGCAAGAGACTTCTCATAGCTCTTGCATAGATTGACTATGTATTCGTCAACGTCGGACTTGTCATACCCCTTACGCGCGGTTCTGAATGTGTATTCCATATTATTCTCCTAACTATTATTCGAATTAATTATACAATAGTAAGCACTGCGTTCGCCACATCTAACCGTGACGAAATAAGTATAAAAAAGACGCTTTATAAGCGTCTTTGCCGATTAATATCTTACCGAATAATCATTAAATCATAATAAACTTCTGCAAAAACAGCTGTCTATACGCGCTCAATCTTCTTTGTCTTGCAGTATATAACAGCCGTCGCCGACATTATAATCGTCGGTAAGAGAGGGATTCTCCCTCTTCTTCATCTTATCGAGGAAAGCAAAGTTGATAACGCCGCTCAGATACAATACGTTGATTATCAAAGTAATCGCGCTCATGCAATAGCATATGACTTGCACCGCGCCTATGCCGCTATTGCCGATAGTCACGTGATCTTCCTTGAGGAACTCGAGCGATCCCCTCACTATTCCGTACCAGAAAAGATAGAACAGAGCTATAGAAAACGGCTTCTTCTTATCCATACGTTTGCTGTACATGACAAGGCATATGATAAAACCTAACGCATTGAGCAAGCCCTCGTAAAAGAAAAGCGCATTGTGGTATCCGCCATGTCCGCACTCGCTGCAATAGTCTATATATACGGCAAAGGGGAACCATTGCATGGATTGGTCCGTAATGAGCTTGCCGTAAAGCTCTTGATTGCAGTAGTTGCCCCATCTGCCTATTATCTGACCGAGCAACAGACCGATTACAACCAAGTCGCACGTCCTTGCGATGCTATACTCTTTATTGCGCAGACAGCAACATATAATACCGAGCACTCCGCCGAAGATGCCGCCGATAATAGTTAGTCCGCCGTTGCGAAGATTAAAGAACGCGTCCTTAAAGCCGTCCCAAGAATCCAAATGATATACCGTGCCTATGCGCGGCACTACATAAAATACGCGGCAGAATATAATCGCAAGTACTATCAGCCACAGAAACAACTCGAATACGAAGTCGAGCGAAACCTTGCGTTTAGACGCCAGTATGGCTACCGTGACCAATGCGGAAAGTATGCCGAGCGTAACGATAAGGGCATACCAATATATGTCCAAATTGCCTATTGAAAAGGCTACTCTGTCCGGCGCGCACAAAAGAGACATCAGATATTTACCTTGCATGCTCCGTCGCCGCGGATATTGACGGCAAAGACGTTTTGATTGCCGAATATTATGCTCATCTTATTGACGTAGTCATCGGTATACGCGCTGTCCACCAATGCGAGAATAGTGCCCGCAAAACCGCCGCCATGCACCCTGACAGCCTTAACGCCGTTACACTTCTTACTCAATCCTATTCCTAAGGGAATGCGCTGAACTTTATCTTCTTCCGCATAACAATTCTGCAACATGGTGTAAGAAGAGACGCCGCTGCTTGCGATAACTTGGGCAAATTTGTCCAAATCTCCGTCCTTTATCGCTTTAGCGCCTTCGTCTACGCGCTTATTCTCGTCAAAATAATGGATTGCCCTAAGCAACGCGCGACCGCTCACCTTATCTTGAAGGATAGGCAACGCGGAATAGAAGGATGATTCGTCAATATCCCTAAGCGTCTTGCCTCCCAAGCAATCCGCTACCTGCTCCATCTCCTTGCGGATGTCGGCATAGCAATGCGTGAGGTCGCAATGATCGCCGCCCGTATTGGTAATGACGATATCCACGCCGCTAAACTTCCACTCGATGCTCTCCACCGCGGGCTCTGTAGTAGACTTAAAGTCGATATAGCTGACGCCGCCGAGAGCTATCGCGCTCTGATCGAGCAGTCCGCTCGGCTTGCCGAAATAGACATTCTCGGCATAGAATGACGCCTTAGCTTTGGTCATCTTATCGATTGTACCGCCGTTAAACTCCACGTTGAGTATCTCCGCAACCAGCAACTCGAAACTCGCAGACGACGATACGCCCGCGCCCTTGAACACGCCCGATACCGTACTTGCCGCAAATCCGCCTATAGCATAGCCGTTATCTACGTAATATTTGCATACTCCTCTAACCAATGCGGCGCTGTCGCCTTCTTCGTCGGCCTTCTTTTCGAGGTCGCTGATATCTACTTTAACGGGCGGATAGCCGAGCGACTCGATAATGATATAGCCGTCGTCTCTCCTCGTAACACAAGCAATAGTATCCACGTTGATAGACGCGCACAGCACCTTGCCGTTGTTGTGGTCGGTATGATTACCGCACAGCTCTATCCTTCCGGGAGAGGAATAGAAGCAGCCCTCGCCGTACTTTTGCATATGTATCTCGGCTATGGAAGCATATTTAGAAGCTGCCTCGCGCACGTCGGCGCCATTGCCGTACAACTTGGCTACGGAGTCTGTAAAAGTCTTGCTTTGAGTTAATTTATCGGCTATCGATATCGACATATTTACCTCTATAATTGCGATTTTTCAGTTATTATAAATTATATCACACAACAGTCGCAATGTAAATATAATTGTCTCAATACATATCAATAGCTTGCAATATGATATTTAGTGTTTTATAATATACATAGTAAATAATATAAGGCGACAGGCTTAAACCAAGCATTTTCGTCGCCAAAAAGGGGTTATATGATATCTCAAGACGAATTGAGAGTTAAAATCAGCGAATTAGTATCTTATGCTTGTGACAAAATTTCATTAAATGCAGCCAATAAGATTTATGTTACCAACCAATTGCTCGACTTTTTTTCTCTTACCTATCCCGCTCCTATCCCCGATAAATTTAACGGAGATTTTCAACAAGATTTAATTACACCCCTTGTAGAATACGCAATAGAAAGCGGCATGACTACCGCAGAAGAAGCCTTATTGTTCGAGACTAAATTACTCGGTAAAGTGACCCCTACCCCTGCAGAAGTAATTGAGCAATTCGACATAATAGCGAGCAATAAGGGATGCGATTGCGCGACAGATTGGTTCTTCAACCTCAGCAAAGCCAACAACTATATCCGCATGCTCGACATCAACCGCAATATTAAGTGGTCCCATACAGGTAAATTCGGCGATATCGATATTACAATTAATCTTTCCAAACCCGAAAAGGATCCTAAGCAGATAGCCGCGGCTAAACTCTTGCCCAAGACAGGCTATCCCGCATGTCTGCTATGCCCCGACAATGTCGGCTTTGCGGGCAACTTGAATCATCCCGCTCGCCAGACGCTTCGTACTATTCCCATTGAATTGGACGGAGAGGCTTGGGAGTTGCAATACTCGCCTTATCAATATTATACAGAGCACGTAATCGCTTTCTCTTGCGAGCACCGTCCTATGAAAGTAGACGAGAATGCCTTTAGGCGTCTTATGGATTTCGTAGAGATATTCCCTCATTACTTTATAGGTTCCAACGCTGCCCTGCCGATAGTCGGCGGCTCTATTCTCACGCACGACCACTATCAAGGCGGCGCGAAAGTACTGCCTATGATGACTCGCGGCATACGCAAGTATTATAAGTGCAAGCAATATCCCAAGGTGAAAATCGGCATATCCGATTGGTACAATTCCGTAGTCCATATCGAGGGCAAGCAGCGCGAAGACGTCTATAACATGGCATGCAGAGTGCTCGGCGCTTGGTCGAGATGGAGCGACGAAAGCGTGGGCGTAATCTGCAAGACGGACGAACAGCACAATGCCATCACCCCTATATGCAGATACGATAACGGCAACTATATATTCGACTTGATTTTGCGCAACAACCGCACGGACGAGGCGCATCCCTTCGGCATCTTCCACCCCGATGTCAGCATGCATAACATCAAGAAAGAAGGCATCGGCATCATAGAGGTAATGGGATTATTCATACTGCCCGGTCGTCTTAAGACAGAGCTTGAAGAAGTTAAGAAGTATCTCACAGGCGAGAATACCCTTAACCTGCAGACTATCTACAACCCCGAGGACAGTATGTCCAAACATGCCGATATGATAGTACAGCTCGTCAACGACTTCGGCAACGGCAACACAGTCTCTCAAGCCGATAAGATTGTCACCGATTACGTCAATCATACATGCGAGAAGATACTGGAGTGCACCGCCGTATTCAAGAATAGCGAAGAAGGCAGCGCCGCATTCGATAAATTCATGACCGAAGGTCTCAATCTTCTGTAATTAAATATTGACAATATCAATATGCACTGCCCGCTTATATGAGCGGGCAGCTTTTTATATCTTAACTTATCGCTTGCAGCCAAATTAACATATCGCTTGCAGCCAAATTAACATATCGCCAGCAGCATCGATATATAGCGCGACAAGATAAAAATATAAAGCGCAACATGATATAAAATATTAACAAAATAGTATATTTTGTTAGCAAACATCATTTAGAAAAATTCTATCACTATAATCGATTATTCAAGATATAACTGCTCTGCCAATCGACTAAACGTGTTGATAGAAACAATAAATCTTCTTTTGCTGTAACCGTTAATAATGCTCAAGTCTCAAAAGATAAATAGAGCAAATGGTAGAAGATGCCGGTATTGAAGAAGATGTAATGTTCGCACCTATTAAAAATTTATATTCTATTGTTTACGCAAAAAAGAAGTTAATTCAAAGCCAATATACAAAGTCAAAGCCGAGAACCCTTACAGATTCTCGACATTTTTGTGTTAGTTAATTTTATACTCCCCAATATTGTAACGGATATTTCATTTTGTTGAAAGCATCAATAAAAAAATCATCGTAATCCCACGAGGCTCTTTCAATATCTTCTTTAACAATTTGATTACAGTAATCTTCAAAAAACTTTTTAAGACTGTCAAATATACTGTCTATATAGTTTTCTTTTACTATTATCCACTCACCAGCAAACATACCGTTCTGATACTCTTCTTTAGCCATACCATTCTCAACACTGCGTACGTTGTCTGGATAAAATTTCTTCAAATCGTTATACGAATTAATAGTATTGTGTTTAAGAAAATTATTGATTTTATGTAAAAGATTATATGCGTTATACTTGGATAAATTTGATAATTTTATACCGTTTTTATCATTTTGCAAGCCGTCCGAAAATTTCGCAAAAGACTTAAAGTTGTAATCATTACCTTTATACCCTAACTCGCACATTACAATTAGTGTATATCTATCTATTTCCGTACAAATTTTAGATATGAATTGACAATACAGTGAGTTTATGATCTCGTTATATTTCTTGAAACGACGAATGCCTCCAAACACTGCATCATTGCCTATCTCATCCAAATCGTCTGGATCGGACGTAAACATCATTTCGTTCAGTCTTATAGATTCGGATACTTCTTGCGGTGTTTTGATCTTTGCAAGGACAGGCTTATATTCTTCAAACCAATCACTACTCAATTCGTTTATTAAATCTCTAAATATATTGATAGCATAATCATATCGCCTTACCCTTGTAGGAATGAAATATGGCGTTGAACGATTTGCAAACATTCCTTCCGGAAGAAAATCCGTAATTCCTATTTTCTCGCAAGTCTTTCTATATCGCTTGGTATCAATATGTATCCTGCCTGATTTCGGATGCAAGCCCCAATACTGATAAAGTAAAATATTGTCTTGTTGAGCCTCAATCTTTGAATAATCAAATCTTTCGACTTTGTGTGTTGATTTCATTGTGTTTACCTCCACGTTTTAATCCTGTCACCTCGGAGGTTAAAAAATGTACAAGTAACACCACTCCCTGTAAGCCCAAAAGGACATAAACCAGCATAGGCGTAGCATAACGCTGTACTAATCGGTTATGCGTGGACTTGAACATTAGTTATTTTAGCAAATTATATTAGCAAAGTCAATACTTTTCAAAATACACAATTTCAAAACCTTTAATCTTTCCTTCTATCTGCCTATAATCTCGAATTGCTTTCTTGCATAACACGAAGTTGCGAACGTACTATATCGTTGAGTTGTTTCAATCTCTCCGCTTGCAGTACGTATTGTTCTATAAGATATGCGTTCAAACTCTCCATATGGGCTATTATAAGCAACTGTTCAATCGTTGCATTATCTTCAACTTTGCAAGCGCACGCTTTGCCATCAATTACAATGCCTGCTATTTTTTATTCGCCATTGAACGCAATCACGTGCATTTGCAAAAATTCTAAATTCAAAGGCTGAAGTAGCCGCGCTATAAATATGGCAAACTCAATGAATTAAAGTCTATGAAAACAGTCATAATTTGCTTACTACCTTTAGAGATTTTTATTATAAATCTTAGCTAATAAAAAGTTATTAATATGAATTATCTTGTTGACTCTATCTTTACATTATTGCGGTATTTTTATCGTTTCTTAATAATTATACAAAATGTGCCGAACGGTTAATGGATTTATGCTATCGCTTCAGTCTATTTTCAGCATAGCATAGGCTAAACTATTTATATATTATATTTATAGATATCATTCTGCTTTTGATATTTAATTTACTATCCTGCTTCTATACGTCTTTGAAGTTTATTTCGTAGCTCATTTGTATGTTTTTTTAACGCGACGGCGCACATTATTATTACATAAAAATAATCGCGACTAATTGTTAGCCGCGATTAATATTCTTTTTTAATTACCGCTTCAGATAGGCATTATCTTCTTGGAGACATCGCCGACCTCGGTATCTACATGATACTTGTTAGCCTGTCTGTACTTGAAGTAGTTGAGCGCAACTTGAGGGAATAATGCGTAAGACAAGACATCCTCGTCCTGCTCCACATATTCCGCAACTTCCGCGCGGTACTTGTCAAGCTCTGCCTCGATAAGGTCTGCGGGACGGCAAGTAATTCTCTTAGTATCTCCGAGAACCTTCTTGACTACCTCAGCGTTAGGCTCTGCGGGCAATCTTCCGTAGTTACCCTGCAATACGCCCTTAGTCTCGGCAGATACAACCTTATAGCGCTCGCCGTAATACACGTTAAATACCGCCTGTGTGCCTACTATCTGAGACGTAGGGGTTACGAGAGGGGGATAACCGAGGTCCGCTCTTACCCTCGGCACTTCCGCGAGCACTTCGTCATACTTATCCAGCGCGTTGAGCTGCTTGAGTTGATTGACGAGGTTGGAAAGCATTCCGCCGGGTACTTGATAGATAAGCGCGTTAACATCTGTCTGCAAAGACTTGTCGGTTAGGAAACCGTCCGCCTTGAGCCTGTCTGCTACCTTCTTAAAGTGTCCGGTAAGTTCATTAAGCTTAACTATGTCGATACCTGTATCGTGAGGCGTTCCCTGCAATGCCGCAACCATGGGCTCGGTAGCAGGCTGAGACGTACCGTTGCCGAGAGGCGACAGCGCGCAGTCAATAATATCGACGCCTGCTTCGACGGCTTTCATATATGTGAGATTACCTACGCCCGAAGTCTGATGGGTATGCAGATGAACGGGTATCTTAACAGTAGACTTGATAGCCTTAACCAATTCGTATGCGTTATAAGGCAACAGAATACCCGCCATATCCTTGATACAGATGATGTCCGCGCCCATGTCCTCAAGCTCTTTAGACAGCTTGACGAAATACTCGTTGGTATGCACGGGAGAAGTGGTATAGCTGAACGCTGCCTCGCATATGCCCTTGTTCTTCTTGCACGCGTCCATTGCTCTCTTCATGTTTCGAGTGTCGTTAAGCGCGTCGAATATCCTTATGATATCTATACCGTTGTCGATAGACTTCTTTACGAACTCGTCTACCACGTCGTCCGCATAGTGCTTATAGCCCAATATATTTTGACCTCTTAGCAACATCTGCAGCTTGGTATTGGGCATAGCCTTTCTTAAAGCTCTGAGTCTCTCCCAAGGATCTTCGTTCAGAAATCTCAAGCAAGAATCGAACGTCGCTCCGCCCCAGCACTCTATAGAATAATATCCTATCTTATCGAGCTTCTCCGCTACGGGGAGCATCTCGTCAAGGCGCATACGAGTAGCAGCCTGAGACTGATGCGCATCTCTCAATATTGTTTCCGTAATTTTTACCATTATATTACCTCTTAACTCAACTTAGTAATTAGAATACGCCGAAGCATGACAGCAATACGCCAGCCGCGACAGCCGAGCCGATAACGCCCGACACATTGGGTCCCATTGCGTGCATCAACAGGTAGTTGTTGGGATTCTCTTCCTGTCCGACATTGTGAGCTATACGCGCCGCCATAGGAACTGCGGAGACGCCCGCCGCGCCGATAAGCGGATTGATCTTGCCCTTGGTAAGGAAGCTCATCAGCTTTCCTATCAGTACGCCGCAAGCCGTGCCTACGCCGAAAGCAAACACGCCTATGCACATTATCAGCAATGTCTGTACCGTAAGGAAGGTAGATGCCGTAGCCTTGGAGCCGACCAGCACGCCCAGCAAAATTGTGATAATATTGATGAGCTCGTTGCTTGCCGTCTTGGTAAGTCTGGGCACGACTCCCGACTCGCGGAAGAGATTACCCAGCATGAGCATACCGAGAAGCGGTATTGCCGAAGGCAGCAGCACGCCGACTATACCCGTAACGACCAAGGGGAAGATAACCTTCTCCGTCTTGGATACGGGACGCAGCTGCTCCATGACTATGCCCCTCTCCTTCTTGGTTGTGAGCAACTTCATGATAGGCGGCTGAATGACCTTAATCAGCGCCATATACGAGTACGCCGCAACAGCTATCGAGGCGAGTAACTCGGGTGCAAGCTTTGTAGTGACGTATATAGCCGTAGGACCGTCGGCTCCGCCGATGATACCGATTGCCGCCGCCTGCTCTCCCGTAAAGCCTATCTCTATAGCTATTATAAAGGTTACGAATATACCTACCTGCGCCGCGGCGCCCATTATCATGCTCTTGGGATTGGCAATCAACGGACCGAAGTCTGTCATTGCGCCTATGCCCAAGAATATCAACGGAGGATAGATGACCCACTCGACACCCTTGTAGAGATAGAAGAACAATCCGAAGTTGTCCACTACCTGATGGCTTACCGCCACATTGCTTATATTGCCGAGCAAATCCGCATTGGCACCGACGAGATAGTCGCTGATCCTCGTTACGAGATCAGCCTCGCTGATTGCGCCCCAATCTACGCCGGGCAACTCCCCTATCAGACTTGCAGCCATCTCTCTCAACTGATCCACCGTTCCGCTTGCGAGCGTGGCGTTGGTCAATTCGTTGGTAAAGACGTATCCGTATGTACCGTACAAAATATTGTACGAACCGGGTATGTTGATTATAAACATTCCGAAGCCTATGGCGAGCAATAAGTTAGGTTCAAACTCCTTATATACAGCCAAGTATATCAGAACGCATGCTATAACCAGCATTATCAAATTCTGCCATAATGCGCCGCTCTCCGTCATAAAGCCTGTGCTGTGCCACAGCGTCTCCATGGCTTTGACGAAGTCAAACGACGATAATGACGTAAAAATATCTACCATTATGCGACCTCCAAGCTACTTATGCTATAGTGCACAGTACTGCTCCGGTATCTACGTTATTACCCTCGCTTGCGGAGTAATTCACCACTCCGTCGCAAGGAGCTACGACGGGCGTATCCATCTTCATAGCTTCGAGTATTACTACGGTATCTCCGTTCTTGACGGTTGCGCCGTTGGCAAAGCAAAGTTTCTTGACCAGTCCGGGCATAGGGGACTTAACGGGCTTACCGGAGCCTACGCTTGCCGCGGGTGCGGGCGCAGCCGCTACGGGAGCGGGCGCAACAGCCTTAGCTACGGGCGCGACGCTTACTCCGCCGCCTACTTCCTCTACTTCTACGGCATAGGACTTGCCGTTAACGTTAACATTGAACTTACGCATAATATTTCTCCTTGATGATAATTTCCTTAATTTATATAGATTTCAATCTCTTAACCGACTTTACCTTAAACTTCAAGTCGGACATCTCGACGACTTCGGTCTCTGCGCTAATTACAGCATATACCGCAGCAATGACCGCCGCTATTTCGTCATCGTCGACATCTTGAGCCGCAACCGCCGCAGTGCTTCCGCTATCGACTGCGCTATCTATCGCGCCCTCGCTCTGCTTGGCTACTTTGCGAGCGGCAATAGCTTCGGATATCTTTGCCGAAAGTTTGGCTGACAGCTTAGAAAATATCTCCATCAGCTTCCTTACCAATACTACCAACGAAATTAAGATTATAAGCAGTACGAATACGACCAATATTCCCAATGCCGCGACCAGTATACCTGTCACAAAGCGTTGTCCGCCCGACTGCGAAGCTATATCCAATGAGTCGCCGTTGCTCGCGTCTCTTATAGCGCATCCCGACAACGCTATTGCCGAAAGAGCTATTATCAAGACAAGCGCTACGGCAAGTGTGATAAATTTCTTTTTATTTTTCATGCGCCACCTACCGAATTAAATGCCGAGCAACATCATGAGCGCGGAGCTCAGATAAGGTCTGAGGTTCTTGGCGTCGATTACGTTGTCGAGATAGCCGTCCTTAGCGGCGGTCAAAGGCGACGCGTGATCGGTTGCGAACATCTGCTCGAGTTTCGCCCTCTGAGTGTTACCCTTCTTGAGTTCCTCGGTATAGAATACGTTGACGCCCGTCTCGCTCGTAACGGGAGCTATCTCCGCCGCGGCGGTCGCAAGCGTATAATCGAATCCTACCGCCTTGCTCATAAGCGCGCTGTACGCTACGCCTACCGCTTTGCCGCATGCAACGCCTATCATAGGATGAGAATAAGTAGCCATAGCCTTGAACGTAGCGGCAAGCTTGAGTGAGAAGCCCTTTACTTCCTCATCCAGCGAAGGATTGACGCCCTTGCTGTCCACGAGCGTAACCAGAGGCAGCCCGAAAGCGTCGGACTTAGCTATAAACGCGCAAATCTTATCCAATCCGTCGGCGCTCACATAGCCGTCGTTGACGCCGGAGTCTGTGGCTATAACCGCAGTGGATATGCCGTTGATTTTTGTAAAAGCGCATTTGACGTCATCCGCCCAGCCGTCGCAATAAGACAGATACTTACCGTCGTCGCACACAGCCTTAAGCGCCGCATCTACGCCGTATTTCTTAGACAAAGCCGTCGCGATTCTGTTGGGGTCGTCTTCGGACTCTTGCTCGTCGCTGTCGGAAATATTCAAAATATTAAACAGTGATATTATCTTATTCTTAAGCTCCGCGCTGTCGGAGTACACGTCCTGCACTACATTGCCGCAAGACTTATACGCCTCGTAGCCCGCAATCTTATTGAGCTTGGGTACCGCGGAAAACTTGGAAGCGTGATACATGGGAGAATTGACGGACATGAAAGCATTCTTATTCATGAAAATGTAATCTGCCAAAGATGCATATGCAGCGCTCATACCTGCGGCTACTCCGTTGACCACGCATATGTGAGGCACGCTGTCGGATGCGTCGGCAGCTGCCGCGATAATATCGGCATAAGCCTCCATTACGCTGACGCCCTCGTCTACCCTTGCGCCCGAACAGTCGAGCACGGATATGAGTGGCGTTCCGCTCTTGCACGCTCTTTCTATACACTTTCTGATTTTTTTAGCAGATGCCGCGCCTATGCTGCCCTTCATTACGTCTGCGTTCTGCGCGAAGATATGTACGGGCGTTCCTTCAATAGACGCGTAACCCGTAACTACGCCTTCGCCAAGCGCTGTCTCTGCACTGTCGAATGCCGCGCCGACGACAAAAGCGTCGGTCTCGACGAAAGAACCCGCGTCAACTATGCCGTCGATAAGCCCCTGTGCCTTTGCACTTGCCTTCTCTACCGCAGTCTGAGCCGACAAAAGTTCCTTACTGTTCATATCGTTAACCTCCAAATAATCGGTTTATATCATTAATCAACACCGTATCGTCCGAATTCTCAGCCACAATACGCATTGTAATAATTATATTAGTTTGTTAAAAATTTTTCAAGTAATTTACACTCTTTTTGGACTATAAAATCAATAATTATCGCTCGTTCGACTTAGCCGCGACTTTTCGAACCGATATTTGAAAACATGGTACAATGCGCCGACTGCTCCGCAAATTATAAAAACAAAAATTTTGATAACCGACTGTTATCAAGCGATAAAATAATCTTATACGATTAATACAATTTATTAAAAATGTTTTTATGAAATCTCGCTTTATATTAATAATCTTTAAGAATATCACGCCTAAAGAGACTATCGAAGAATTATATTGCGCCATTAATGCTATGGGCGTAAAAAATTTCGTACATTTTACGGGCCTTTGATCGTTCAAACTACAAATTTGACCGATTGATTAATTTAATATGAAATGCAATCGATATGCCGCAATCGAAATTTATATAATAAAAGCAGATATAAGGCGACTTAATCAATAGGTCGGGCTCTAATAACTAAAGTCAAAGTAAAATCCCTATAAAATATAAGCGTTATTAACGCATTAAATAAAATGCGGCATTATCAATCAAAACAATAAAATCCGATTGAAAACTCTCCTACAGCTTCTTAAGATAATCTATCTCGTCGTCATGCAGGTAGCGCCATGCCCCTCTTGCAAGTCCGCCGAGTTTAAGATTGCCTACCGCTACCCTCTTAAGAAAAATAACATTACGCTCAACAGCTTCTATCATCTTTCTGATCTGCCTGTTTCTGCCCTCGGTAATGGTTATCTCCAGTCTCGCATCCTTTTCGCCCTGCTCCTTAAGCTTGACGCGGCATCTTTTGGTCATTTTACCGTCTATCATTACGCCTTTTCTGAGCTTGGCAAGAATGTGCTCGGGGAATTCGCCTTCCGCCTTTACTATGTAAGTCTTGGATATCTCGGAAGATGGATGCGTCAATTTATAAGCAAGGTCGCCGTCGTTGGTCAAAAGCAACAGTCCCTCGGAATCGTAATCCAGCCTGCCTACGGGTACGAGCGCGGGAATATCCTTATCGATATAGTCAAATACCGTCTTGCGCCCCTTGTCATCCTTAACCGTAGTTATGCAACCCTTAGGTTTATACATCATTATATAGGTAAATCTATTGACGGGCACAACCTTGACATCGTCAACGGTGACCGTGTCATTATCCGTATTTACTGTATAACCCAGGGTATTAACCACCTTGCCGTTGACTTTAACTCTGCCCTGCGATATATATTCGTCCGCTTTACGACGGGAAGCCGTCCCGCATGATGCCAAATATTTGTTTAGTCTTTCCGTCATATTTTACCTGCCAATCGCCGACGTAATTCTTAAGATAATCCGCTTGCGTTCTGTCGACGATATTATCCATAGTATACAAATCTGTCGAGAAAAGCAACTGATTGTCGCCGTACACATTCATAACTCCTACTTTCGCGCCTGAGTTAAGCGGTAATTTCAACTCGCCGTCGCAGACAAACTCGTAAGACAAAGTCATAGCAGAATTCTTATATATAGGATAGGATACATCCTTATCTGCCGATATTCCGATACCCGAAGGCAGTCTGAATATAGGCTCGCCTTTCTTTGCGAATACGACGGAAGAATACTTTGCAAAGACATTATCCATTGCAGCCATACTCTCACCCCACATATCCGACCTATTTAATACTACGCAGATCAGCTGCATACCGTCTCTTTCCGCCGCGCTGACGAGACATCTGCCTGCGCGCTTGGTATACCCCGTCTTTACACCGTTACCGCCCTCATAGAGCGAAAGCATCTTGTTTTTGTTAAAAAACGTTCTTGCGGGAGTATCCTCGATAGCTTGAGTATCATAACGCTTGCATGAGACTATCTGCTTAAAGCACTCGTTGTCGTATGCATGAGCCGTAATCATCGCAAGGTCGTAGGCGGAAGTATAATGATTGTCGTCATGCAGACCGTGCGGATTGGTAAAATGAGTGTCGCTCAATCCCAAGTCCGCCGCATAGTCATTCATAAGCTGTACGAAATTGTCCATAGTTTTACCGACATGCAGTGCAATAGCCACCGCGCTGTCGTTGCCCGAGCGGAGCATTAAGCCATACAGTAAATCTTTCAACTTAAGTTTTTCGCCCGCCTTAAGATATATGCTGGAGCCCTCTACGCCTTCTGCCTCTTTAGGTATAGTCACTACTTGCTCTATATCGCAATTCTCTATAGCGACAATAGCCGTAACTATCTTGGTAGTACTCGCCATAGGTAAGCGCTCGCGTATATTTTCACCGCCGAGTACAACCTTTGAGCCTGCATCGATCACAATGCGCGAAGAACCTGTCTGCGCAGAGACTTTTTTACATCCAACAGTTATATTTAACAATATTATTATGAATAATGCTGTAATTAAGAATAATTTAACAGCTAATTTTACTTTTTCATTGCTTTTATAGCTGCTTTTGCCAATTCTATCCATTTATTATCATCCTCATCCTTGTCGGCTGTCGCCACAGAATATTCACCTGCTCTGCATACGAGAAATCCGCACGGAGTAATAGTTACACCCCCGCCGCTAACCGTTGCAAAAGGAAATCTTCCAGCCTCTTTAGGCTGCGTCTCACTATATTCTCCGCCTCCGCATACATAGCCTATAGATATCTTGCTATAAGGCACGACTATTGTCTTATCGTCTATTACCACAGGGGATGATATAATCCTCTCCCCGCTCGCAAGCGTCTTAAGCTTATCGAGAGTAACTCCCATAATATCCATAATATTATTTTCCATATTCTATCCTCTTATCAGAATATATATTGCGCAATATACGCGGAATTATTTGCAACATCCCCCAGCCTATTGCAATATCTGCGCGCAGCTTCATTACGCTCTTATCGAAGTCGGGCACGCATACCACATCGAATCTGTCTTCTCTGACTATAGGCGCCAAGACATTCAATGCGCTGACAATAAGACTATTAATACCGCAGTAAAGCATTGCAGTATCCGAGCCCTCGCTTGCGCCCACATAGCAAGCAATATTTAACGATCTAAGCCGTATGCCCTTAATCACACTCATCGCGTCTGTCAAATTAAACGGACGTTTGTTGACCGCTTTATCTACTTTTGCGCCTACTTTTAGCTTTCTGATATTCCTGTTGCCTACTTGAGCATAATTAACTCCGTTTACTTTGAAAATCTTAATTTTAATCAAATGCAGACGCGAAAATAAGAAAATATCGGCGGTAATATTGTCATATTCCGAGTTATAATATACCTGCGTTCTTACTCCCAATGAGAAGAATAAGATAATCAGACATACTAAAATAGCCACAAGCACAGAGATTGCGATAGTTACCGACATATTATATTAATTAGCTATTTTTGCCTAAATATTTATTTTGATATATAATCCAAGTACAGATATATAAAAATAGGATACTTTTTTTTGAGAAACATATGCTCTTCTATTATTAAATAAAAATCGGACGGCATATATTGCCGTCCGTAAATTACAGTTAATAATTTACTTAATTATTCCTCATCGTAATCGCCTGCGATATCCGCCGCAGCTTCCGCCCTTGCGATGTCCTCGTCATTGCCGTCGCCCTCGAATACCATTACATCCTCTTCTGATAAGAAATCGGGCAACTCGTCGGTATTTAACAAGGCATCAAGCTCTTTCTGAACCGCGCTCACATCGTTAACATCGTAATTGCTCTCGAATACCTCTCCGTCAAATCCGTCGGCAAGATTGACTTCCTTATACAATCCCTCGGACTGCCTGTTAAAGTTGCCGAATTCCACCAATCTGCGCATAACTTCCTTGTAGTCGGGCAACTCGTCGAGCGAATGCAGACAGAATTTCTTCAAAAATTCGTCCGTAGTAATATACAGCCACGGTCTGCCGGGGGTGTTTTTATGTCCGTTAACTTTTATTAGATTGGCTCTTGTAAGCATAGTAATTGCATAATCTGCGCTTGCGCCCCTTACTTCCTCTATCTCGCCCCTCGTAATCGGCTGCTTATAGGCTATCATTGCCAGCACCTCGAGCAGCACGTTAGACAACTCCTTCTCCTTAATGGGTCTTAGCACCTCGGCTACGATATCTCCGTACATGGGATTGGAAGAAAACTGAACCTTGTCGTTAAACTCGAGCAAGACAATGCCGCAATCGCCGTTATACTTCTGCGAAAGAGCCTTAACGGCGTCGTTAAGTTCCTTTTTAGTAACAGACAACGGCAGCTTGTCCAATATGTCCTTCTTCTTAATCTCCGTACCCGCAGAGAAAATAATCGCCTCTACTGTCTGAATCAGATTATCCATTGTAATCGTCCTCCGTCCTAACCAACTCTTCTATATTCAAGTGCTCGATATCGCAATTCTCGTCAATGGTAATGTAGATATCTTCAGCCATCGATTCCTGCTTGGCTTTAGCGACCTGTTTCTTCATGAGCTCGAGCAACGCGGAAAAAGTGGCTATTACCTCGCTCTTATTGAAGTCATTGACGAATAGCTCGCTGAACAATACCTCTTTCTTATCCCTTAACACCTCTGTGATAAAGGCTATTTTTTCCGCTACCGTATATGTATCTCTCGCAATCTTCTTGGTAGCGTTCTTCTTGTCGTCATCGCTCATTCGGAATAAAATTCGTCCGTATGCGTCGATTAAATTGTCTAAATTAAAATTCTTGATGACTATCTTGGCGTCGTCGTCGGTGTAGTCGGGCGATCTGTACATCCTATTGGTAGTCTCCAACTGCTTGAGCTGTCCCGCCTGCTCCTTAAACATAGCGTACACTCTAAGTCTGAACTTAAGAAGCTCTTCGGGATCGGGCTCCCATTCGTCTACGTCTTCAAACTCCGCCGGAGCCTCCTTAGGTAAGACGGAACGCGACTTAATCTCAAGCAGCGTAGACGCCACAGATATGAAGTCCGCAGCCATATCCATATCGACAATGCTGTCTATCTGCTGCATATACTCCATGTACTGACCTGTGATTATAGATATCGGGAAGTCGTCTATCTCATACTTGCCTTCGATGACTATGAGGTTATACAGCAGATCAATAGGTCCCTCAAAGTCTCCGAGCGAAAACTTGAGCACATTGCTTGCGTGGTATTCGAAGAAGCCTGCCATCAGCCCAATACCCCCATCTGAACAACATTAATCAGCTTAATAAGCGCATTCTGAAAGAGCGAGAAGATATCCAGCTCTACATTAAAGGCATTACCGATATAACCCAACGCCACGGACAGCAGTATCAAACCTATCAAGGTATAATTGCCGTATCTGTAATTAAATCTTACGTAAGCGTTGTCGGGAGGAAGCAATGTCTCTGCCACTCTAAAGCCGTCGAGCGGAAATACGGGAATAAGATTAAACAGCATAAGCGTCATATTAATCAACACCCCGTAAGCGAAGAGGTAATAAAAGAAGTAATACGCATACTTTACGCTTACGGACGGGGACAATAGATATATATTGCCGCCTCCGCCCACAATCGCTCCGCTGCTCTTGAATATCGCAGTCATTATTGCAATGCAAGCGAGCGAAAGAGCTGCGAGTATAAAGTTGACTGTCACGCCGGCAAGCGACGTGGTTATCATACCCTTCTTATAATTACGGAAGTTGCGCGAGTCCACAGGCACGGGCTTAGCCCATCCGAATCCTACCAGCAACATCATTATCAGTCCGAATAAATCTATATGCTTAGCGGGGTTAAGGGTAAGCCTGCCCCTCATCTTAGCGGTGTAATCGCCGTTTGCGAGCGCTGCCAAGCCATGCGCAATCTCATGCAATATCATAGACGTAAATATTACTATCAATATAGCTATGAGCGTAAGCATCGCTATTCTGTAGTCGTCCGTACCGGCGAATATTCTATAGATTAACACTTATCGCGTCTCCCTCTAACTATCTAAATTCAATCCTTGTAATCGAGCGCGTTGTCGGCGCGTATCAAATCCTCGTAAGTCTGCGCCTTAACCGCAACCGCGCTCTTGCCGTCCTTTACGAACACCACCGCGGGGGTAAGATTACGATTATAGTTGCTCGACATAGAGTAACAGTAAGCGCCTGTCGTCAACACCGCAAGTATGTCTCCGCGTCTCGCCTTAGGCAACGAGACATCCTTTAATATAATATCTCCGCTCTCGCAGCACTTGCCCGCTACGGTGACGATATCGTCGCACTTCTCGCTCGCCCTGTTGGCAAGTATTGCCTCGTACTTTGCATCGTATAACGCGGGTCTGATATTGTCGGTCATACCGCCGTCGATGGCTATATACTTCCTGATTCCCTTGATATCCTTAATCGCGCCCACCTTATAAAGCGTGATACCCGCCTCGCCTACGATGGAGCGTCCCGGCTCTATCATAAACTTGGGCATGGCTATGCCCTTCCTCTCCGCGCAATCCTTAAGCGCGAATGTGAGCAGCTTGACGTAGTCGCAATACTCCTCTACATTATACTTGGGGTCGCCCTCTGCGTAATGCACGCCGAAGCCTCCGCCGAAATTGAGTTCTTGCACCTCTATTCCCTCTTCCGTAGCAAGGTAAGCCACGTAATCAGTGACTACGTCTACAGCAAGCGCAAAAGCCTTCTTATCAAAGATCTGCGAGCCTATGTGACAGTGAAGTCCCGCAAAGCGTATATTCTTCTTGCCCTTAAGAAGCTTAATCATGTCGAGCGCGTCGTCATTCTTGATAGAAAAGCCGAATTTGGAGTCCACCTTAGCCGTCTGTATAAACGAATGAGTATGCGCTTCCACCCCGGGATTGATCCTTACAAGCACCTTTTGCTCTCTTTTGCAAGCCCTTGCGAGCTCGTCTATCATATCCGCCTCGTCGGCGTTGTCCACAACTACGGTGCCAATACCGTTGTCTATTGCGAGCTTTAACTCGGAATACAGCTTGTTATTGCCGTGAAAATATGCGTTATTCAAGTCAAAGCCCGACTTGATAGCCGTATATATCTCTCCGCCCGACACCACATCGATGCATACGCCCTCTTCGCGCATAATATCGTATATCGCCTTGCAGCAAAATGCCTTGGACGCATACGCCATGTTGCCGTTGCCGTATGTCGTCTCGATAGTCTTCTTATATGCTCTGACCACGTCTCTGATGTATTGCTCGTCCATGACGTACAGCGGCGAAGAATAGCGCTCGACAAGTTCTGTGCACTCGCAGCCGCCTATCTCCAATATCCCTCTGTCGTTAACTTTCAATGTCTTACGAAGATTCATGACTCTTTATACCTTAATAATTATAATAAAAAGATTATAACAGTTTTTTATCATAGTGTCAAAATAAATATGCGGCGTTACGATAAACTTGACGATTATCGTCTGATACAATTGACATATAGACCTATATTGTGATAATATTTTCCAAGACGAAAGACGTCTAAACACACAGAAAAAGCCTGCTTTCAAGGCGGGAGGAAACACCATTGACGGAAAATCTTATTATTATGCTCTTAGACCTGCTTTCCAAGGATAAGGTCACAGCCAAGCAATTAGCTCAAAAGTTGGAAGTGTCCGAAAGGACAATATACAGATATATGGACACTCTGTCCCTATCCAATATCCCCGTTTACACGCAAAAAGGTCGCTTCGGCGGCATTAAAATCGGCGAAGAATTCAAAATCAACGCCATGTACTTCTCTAAAGAAGAAAAGGCGTGCATATTGGCTGCTCTAGACAATTTCAAGCAGTCTGCGGACATCAGCATAATCAATACCGCTATAGATAAGCTCAGCGTAATAGGCGACAGATGCAACCCGTCCAAGCCGCGCGCCTATCGCAACGAGCACTTTATCGTTGACAATAAGGACGGTCCCGGCACCTGCGAGTTGAGCAATAAAATAGACGCAATCGTAGATGCAAAGAAGAAAAACTTAGCTATATGCGTGCAGTATCACGACTATAACGGCGATGTCAGCGAAAGGATAATCGAGCCGCATACGCTTGTATTCCACGACAACAATTGGTATGTATACTCGTTCTGCAGAATGCGTAATAGCATGCGTCTGTTCAAGATATCGAGGATTACGCATATATACAAAACCGACTCCACCTATATTCCGAAAAGGCACAATAACAATTGGCGCTTTAGCTTTAATAATCCGCCGCAAAATATCGATATGCTCCTCAAGATATCGCCCGAAGTGAGATACGACGCGGAAGAATGGCTCGGCATACATAACGTGTTGAAAGCGGACGACGGAATCAATTATATCGCAAGCGGCAGCGTGCCAGACGACAAGACCACTTACTCGCGCATAATAGGCTACGGCTGCAACGCAACGATACTCTCGCCCGACAGCCTTAAGCAATCCGTTAAGGAGCTGTGCCTGCAAGCATTGCAACAATAATTGCTTCTGCCGTAATAATAAAAATTAATATAATTGCATTGTTAGGGTCTGTGCCGTCGATAGTTTACAATAATTTATAATGTTTGATTGCGCAGTATTAAGAATATCGCTTTATAAGTATATAACATATAATTTACTATCTCGATAACTTATTACAAACAATGAAAAACGCGGCAAAGTTATTTGCCGCGTCCGCTCATATACGATAATTGTTATTACAGCTTTTCCGCTATCTTTTTCATAAAATCGACAGTGTTGAGCTTAACCGCCTTATTCTTTCCGCTGTATAAAGCAACGAGGTCGCCCGTCATATATCCCGAGGCAATTGTATCTATTACAGCCTTGTCCAGCCTGTCCGCAAAGTCTACCAACTCGTCTATCTTATCGAGTTCTCCTCTCTTGCGCAAAGCTCCCGTCCATGCGAATATCGTAGCCACGGGATTGGTAGAGGTCTCCTCTCCCTTAAGATACTTGTAATAGTGCCTTGTAACCGTGCCGTGAGCCGCCTCATACTCGTAATTGCCGTCGGGAGATACGAGCACAGACGTCATCATAGCAAGCGAACCGTATGCTGTAGCGACCATATCGCTCATAACGTCGCCGTCATAATTCTTGCATGCCCATATAAATCCGCCGTTGCTTCTTACCGCTCTCGCCACGGCGTCGTCTATCAAAGTGTAGAAGTATTCTATACCCGCCTTTTCGAACTTCTCTCTGTACTCGCTCTCGTAAATCTCTGCGAATATATCCTTAAAGTTGTGGTCATATGTCTTGGATATGGTATCTTTAGCGGCGAACCATACGTCCTGCTTGACGTCCAAAGCATAATTAAAGCAGCATCTTGCAAAGGAAGATATGCTCTTATCCGTATTGTGCATACCCATTACTATACCCGAAGACTTGCCGAAGTCGAATATCTCTATCTCTCTCCTGCCGTCCTCATCCTCTATCACGAGCGTAGCTCTGCCGCCCTTAGCTACCTTTGCCTCGACATCCTTATAGATATCTCCGTACGCATGCCTTGCCATAGTGATAGGGCTTGTCCATGTAGGTATGTATGGCTTGATGCCCTCTACCAGTATAGGAGCGCGGAATACCGTTCCGTCGAGTATCGCCCTAATCGTACCGTTGGGGCTCTTCCACATGGACGTAAGATTGTACTCGCTCACGCGCTGAGCGTTGGGAGTGATAGTCGCGCACTTGACGCCTACGCCGTACTTCTTAATCGCCTCGGCGCTCTGAACGGTGACATTGTCTTTAGTCGCCTCTCTGTTGGGTAAGCCGAGGTCGTAATACTCGCTCTTAAGCTCTACATAGGGATTGATAAGTATATCTTTTATATCGCTCCAAATGACGCGCGTCATCTCGTCCCCGTCCATCTCGACGACGGGATTAATCATCTTGATTTTGCTCATAGCCAGCTCCGTAATATAATTAAAGTTAAATTAATTATATACATTTACAGCCGCTTTTGCAACCGTTTGCTCCGTCGCTATAGCGCTTGAGCACTTCGGAACCGAACTTGGGAGCAATCCTGCCCTCATACTCGGCTATTGCCTCAGATACCACGATATCTATTAACCTGCCGCCGTCGATGCCCTTATCCTTAAATAGGTAATTAGCAAGCGACCCCGGTATCGTATTGACTTCGTTGATATACGCCTTGCCGTCCGAGTTATCTATGAGGAAGTCCATCCGCACCACGCCGCGCATATTCAGACTCCTGTATATATTGACTGCCTGCTCTCTCACAGCCGCTGCCGTCTCGACGGGAAGCTTAGCGGGGAATTCCCTTTCTCCCGCGTTGATTTTACCGTCCGCCATGTATTTATCGTCAAAGGTTAAGAATTCGTGCCAGCTCATAGGTCTCTCGAGCGACGACGCCAATATCTCTCCACTGCTGTATACGCATGCGCAGTTGATTTCCTTATAATCCGTGAGAGCCTTCTCGATGATTATTTCGCTGTCGTACTCGAATGCAATATCCACCGCATCCTTAAGCGACTCCTCGTCTTGCACGATATTGATACCGATAGACGAGCCTTGTCTTGCCGGCTTGACAATAAGAGGATAGCCCAGCTTATACGCGCTCGTAAGATAATTGTCTTTACCGTCTTTATTCAGCAGAATGCACGGCAGCACTTCCGCCCCGAAAGCGGAGAACAAGCCCTTGGATAAAGCCTTATTCATGCACAGCGCCGAGACTTCCACATTGGGCGAAGTGTAAGGTATATTATGTATCTCAAGCAGCCCTTGCAGACTGCCGCTCTCGCCCTTGCCGCCGTGAGTGCACAGCAACGCGCAATCTATGCTCGCAACCTTGCGCCTTATAGCGCCGTCTCTCATCAGATATTTACCCTCGAAGTGCACGCTCTTGCCCTTGCCTTCGGAATTAATATAAGAAGAAATCCTATCAGCATTATCGAGCATCATCATGCTGCCGTCGCTGCCGAGCAACACGGGATATATCGAGTACTTGCTATTATCAATCATGCCCATTATCTGCACGGCAGTGATAATGGATATGTCCCTCTCGCACGATTCTCCTCCGTAAATAACAGCCAAATTAATCATATACACACCTCGCAATCAGTAATTATCGGGCAAATCGTTTTCTATCAGCAGCGTATCTCCGTCCGTCAGTATTTGGGCAAAGAGCTTCTGCGCGTCCGCCAGCGTATCCGTCATATATATGCGCGACTCGTCGAAAGCGTGCGCGATCAGACCGTCTTTGACTGCAAATCTTTTCGGTCCTATCAATATCGCGATGTCCGCAGTCTCCGATATCTTCTTGCCGAGGTTGTAATTGGCTTCGTATTCCGCGCTGCCCAGCTCCACAAGCCCCTGCGCTGCGACTACCTTCCTGCCGCTAAACTGCGCGAGCGTATCCAAGGCATATGCCGCGCCCTCTGGATTGCTGTTAAAGCTATCGTCTATTATCGTAATGCCCCTGCTGCCGATAACTTCCAGTCTGTGCGGGACGGGCTTAATCGCCTCTATACCCGCTACGATTTCCTTATCTTCCATGCCGATTGCAAGGCAAAGACAGGCGGCAAGACAAATATTGACGATGTTATGCCTTCCGATAAGAGCCGTCTTGCATCTATACGACTTATCCTCGAGATAAAGGTTGAATTCCGTCCCCTTGCCGCCGAGTACTATATCGTCGGCATATACTCCGCATCTGCCGTCCACAAGATACTTGTACTCCAACGAGCACCTTTCGTATAGCTCTTGCGCTCCGCCCATACCGTTAAATACGGCGACACCATGCACCGGCAGCGACGATATCAGCTCGTACTTGGTATCCTTGATATTCTCTATATTCTTGAATGTCTGCAAGTGCTGCTCGGTTATGCCCGTAATAATCGCGCATGTAGGCTTGACTATATCGCACAGTTCCGCTATATCTCCCTTGCGCCTCGCGCCCATCTCGCATACGAATATCTGCGTATCTTCGGGCATCTCGGCTACCGCCTTGCACACCCCCATAGGCGTATTGTACGAAGACGGAGTACAGTATGACCTATAGCTCTGCGAAAGTATTGTGTTGAGTATGAACTTGACGCTCGTCTTACCCATACTTCCCGTAATGCCTATCTTGACCAAGCCCTGCCGAGCTGCGATATTTCGCTTGCACTCGCGGATATATTTTTTTCTGACAGCGCGCTCTATAGGCGACATGATCGCAAGAGACAGCCATAGCAAAGGCAGCGTAAGCAGAGCCGTCATGGGAATAAATATAAATCTCCAGCTAATCACCGAGTATATCGCATCGCCTGCGGCGCACACCGCGACGCAAGCAAGACAAGTCAAGACAAAATACGCCGATATCAGCCTTATACATCTGCCCGTGAGCGCGAGTTGCTTCTTGACTTTCTTGGAATATTCCACGATGCAAAAGCAGACATCCGCCACTACGCACTCCACGGGCACTATCCACTCGAGCGCTTGCACGGATGTAAGATAAGCTATCACATATGCTATTACAGCCACGCACCACTTGGCCATGACTAAATATAAAATATTGGTATAATAACCGGTGATTTTAGGCGTGACACACGCCCTATAACTCTCTAATTGAGTATAATTGACTAATCTAAGTCCTATCGCGGTCGTCAAAATCGCCGCAATTACAGCCACACCCCACAGCATAAAATATACCTCCGAGCCCTAAGGCGCGGCGTATATTATCCGAAATATACGCCGTTGAGGAATGCTCTCAACTGCGAAATAAATGCCTTGTGACTGTCGATATATGCGTAGTGACCGCCGTCTATAACGACGAGCTTAGAGCCGCTTATACCTCTTGACAGCCTTTTGGCCATATACATCGGAGTATCCTTATCCCTCTTGCCCCATACTATGAGCGTAGGCGCATTAATGTGTCTTAACTCCTCTTCCTGATAGGTGTGGATTACGTTGATAAATGTCTTGCGCATATTGGGTTTAAGCGCGCGATAATCGCTCGAGCCGCAAGATTGAGTACTCATATGCAGCGCTTTTCTCAGCTTAAATTTAACTTTTCTGATAATCTTCTTTAATGTAAGGCGCGGCTTCATGCCCGCGCTGTCCACCAGCACGACGGACTTGACCTTATCGCATGTCGAGGCAAGGCGAATCGCCACCCTTCCGCCGAAGGAGTGTCCTATTACCGTCACGTCGTCCATGCCGAGCGCATCGATTATCTCCATCGCACCGTCGCAATAATCTTGCAAGGTATAATCTCTGTCCGCGGGCGTATTGCCGAAGCCGTACATATCTACGGATACGCATCTGTATGTATCCGACAGGTTGACCGCCGCCGCCTTAAACGATACTATGCTGCCGCCCCAACCGTGTAAAAAAAGCAGATTGTGACCTCTGCCGCTATCTTCATAATTATAAATGGGTATTACCTCCGCGAGTTTACTGCCCTGTTCTCTACCGCAATGCTACATGCTCTTGGTGTAAAGAATCGCGTCCGAGGTATTGTCGTAATACTTTTTTCTCACTCCGCACTTGACGAAGCCGTGCTTCTCATACAGGCTAATAGCGGGCATATTGCCGTCTCTAACTTCCAGATTGATCGCGGAGACGCCGCGCCGCGCGCATTGCTCGGTCATGTCGCCGATCAAGGAGCCGCCTATGCCTTGCCTTCTGTAGTCCTCGCATACGGCGATATTATTGATATCAGCGACATCCTCTACATAGTAGAAGCTGTAGTATCCCACTATCGTATCGCCGATACAAGCTACCCTCGCCACGGCGGAATTGCTATTAACAAGCGATGTAATCGAGCGCTCCGACCAAGGCGTGTCGATACACTTCCTCTCTATCTCGGCTACGCGGCTCGCATCGCCGATACGCATATCGCGTATCTCAATCGCCGTCATACATCCTCTCTGCCTGCGACTTCTTAAGATACAGCGGCACAAGCGTATTGTCTCCGCGCTCTCTCGCAAGACGGCGCGCAGTATATGCAAGATTGAATACGTCCGACTTACCGTCGAAGTATACGACTTCGCCCTCATCGGCGTCGAGTTGCTCCTGCGTCATCACCTTGCACTCAAGCATATTCATAGCGTCGCCCGCAAATACAGCGGCGTAATATTCGCCGTTGCGGCACTTCTCCGCGACGATAAATCTATCGCCCGTAATATTATATGCCGCTGCCTGCAAAGTGTTAATAGCAATCAATCTGCATCCTACGGCGTCCGCTATAGCCTTAGCCGTGGCTATGCCTATCCTTATACCGGTAAAAGAACCGGGACCGACCGCGCATGCAACGGCGTCGATATCTTTTATCTCTGCGCCCGCCTGCGTCAATACTCCGTCTATAAAGGGAATAATCAAGCCGTTATTGCGCACTCCGCCGCCGCGCTTGAATATTACGTCCTCGCCCGAGTCGAGCGCTACTACCATGTCGCTGCCCGCGCACTCTATAATCAATGTATTCATTATCCTCTCCGCTTTAACTTAAAGCCGTATGCCGCTTATCTTTCAGCTTAAACTCTCGATATCTTTAAGCGACGACTCGTCTATCCCCTCTATAGAGACGAGCCTATCTCCCGTATCGCTTACCTCTATATCGATTGAGATAGGCTTAGCTATGCCTGTGAATTTATTCCACTCTATCACGCATACTCCGCCCGCGTACAAATATTCCTCGAGACCGAGCTCATACAACTCGTCTTCATCGCATGCCCTGTACATATCGAAGTGATAGAGATTAAAATTGTCGCCTTTATAGCTCTTCATAAAAGTAAAGGTGGGCGACGTAACAGTCTCTTTTACGCCCAAAGCCTTAGCAAGACACTTGGCAAACGCCGTCTTGCCCGCGCCGAGACGACCGCCGAGCAGTATAATCTCTCCGCCTTTAATACTCGCCGCGACAGAGCGAGCAAGCCTGTCCGTGTCACTAATGCTGCGTGAAATAAATTTCATAAATCAATTATAATATACTTGACATAGGCTTTGCAATTATTTAATAATGTATTCAATCTTTGAGGTCGAGTGTAATTCTCAGCCGGCGGTATAGTCCGCAAACGTCTTAACAGACGCCGAGCAGGTGAAATTCCTGCGCCGACGGTAACAGTCCGGATAGGAAAGGAGCATTATGAAAAAAGTATTTCGTTTCAACGCGCGCTATTTGGCGTGGACTGCCGTATTTGCGGCGCTTGCTACAGCACTTCAGTTTATAGAATTCGGATTGCCGATAGTCCCCGCTTTTCTTAAATTGGACTTCTCCGAAATGCCCGCCCTTGTCGCGGGATACGCGCTCGGTCCCGTCTCCGGCGTTATAGTGTGTCTAATCAAGAATTTGATTACTCTATCCACATCTTACTCCGGCGGCGTGGGCGAGCTGTCCAACTTTATACTCGGCGTGCTATTCGTAGTCCCCGCGTCGCTGATCTACAAGTATAAGCGCAGCCGTCTCGGTGCGCTGATCGGCGCAATTACGGGTATGGTAATAGCTTCCTTTACCAGCGTACTTACCAATTACTACATAGTCTACCCCGTATATTACAACATAATGGACGAGGCGACGATACTCAACATGTACAGCGCAATATATCCCGATACGAGGACGATACTTCGCGCGTTGTTCATATTCAATCTGCCCTTCACGGCAGGCAAGTTCATTGTAGACAGTATAATCACATTCATACTCTACAAGCGTCTGTCCTACTTTATCAAGAACGGCTTCCGTATACGTAAGCGCAAGCGCGCAGCAGACGAGGCGGATTTAGACACAGCGGATGAGTCAACCCCTATCGAGGACGACGGCGACAGCCAATCCGCAGCCGCACCCAATGTATATGTCGACCCTTCCGAGCATGACACCCCCGTCGTAGTATACAGCGAGCAGCCAAGCGTCGCGGATGACAATAAGAATAAGGATAAGTCCGAATAGTAAGATTGCTATAATAATTTATATGTATTATAAGCTAACGCGTTGCACCGGTAATTAGACCGCTCTGCCACTCGGACATACTTAGCCCGCAATGCTTACCGACTGGTTTAATGTATTGCCAAAATAAACAACTACGGCGACTGAAGTAACAAATATTGCAATATTCAGTTCGCAATTTATAAGTATATTTATAGTAATATCGACGCAGATATTATAAAATAGCGAAGGTCTACATATCTGCCGTCTCGCAATATGTTATGCTCCAATGCGCGATTGATGTATGCTTATTCGGCAATAAATTGTGTAAAACATAGCTAAAATAAAAGTTACAATATAGACTTTTTATGATATTATCATAGCAATGCGGTCTACTCTGTTGACAAGCAATCGATAACAGCGTCTAAAACTAAACCCTATTGAAACAATTTAATATAAATAAGAGCGGTAAATACCGCTCTTATTTACTCTCTGCCGCTCTACTTCCTCTTGAGCGCGCTCTCGATAAGCGCTGCGGCTTCGCTCTCCGACATGCCCATAGATGCAGCTTTCTTCGCCTTATAGAAAAGGTCGCTGTCCGAGCAGACGGTTACGCTCGCATATCCGAACTTTGCCTTGACATCCTCTGCGAGCTTGTTCTTGAATTCCGTATATTGCGACCTTGTAAAAAAGGGCTGCGTCTGAACCGCGACAAGCACCTCGTCGCCGTAAATCACGCAATATGCGGAATTGACGCTTTCGTAAGCGCAGACATATTCGTTGAGTTCCGCGCTGACGGGAGTAAACGCCGTTGCTACGGCGCAGATACAAGTAATAATAGTATTCATACTATATTTATTGCACTTGCGAAATTATTTATACAATACGTCATTACTTATCAATATATTAATTAGGCTTCATACTCAGGCGCCTAATCTTACGGAAAACAGCGCGCCGCGCGCGGAAAATATCTACTTATTATAATACTGTTGAGCCTGCTCGGTAAGGTAATACATCTTACCGCCTTTAGCTGCGACATGCGAGTATGCTCTGTCCAAGCATGCGGCAAATCCCGCGTTAAAATCCCGCTTAATTAACGCTCTTAAATCTTCTACGCCATCGTAATTTCTACCTGACTCCAATGCGTCGGCGCAATATATCAACTTCTCCATATCGCTCATATCGGGCTTAGCCGTACAGTGGTAACGGATTGCGTCCAGTATCTGCTCATCCTCTATACCGAAGAGCTCTTTTGCTATTATTGCGCCTGCAAATTGATGCTCGACTGGCTTACCCACGGCGTCGCTCGGCGCAAGCGACCTATCGTACTCCACTACCTGCTCCACAGTCTGCCTATCCTCGAAATCGGCGTCGGGAGCAAGCGGTCTCATGCTTTTGAGTATATCGAATTGCGACGAGCCCTTGCCGCAGTCGTGCAGAAGCGCAGCTGTAAAGACCTTATCGTAATCAAGATTAAGTTTGCAATAATAATTGAGCTCTACGGCGCACTCGCATGTCCGCAAGCTGTGCTCGTATCTTGCAGGTTTGACATGCAGTCTCAGCTCCGACTTAATCGCGTCGTACTTATCGTACAATCGGTTGCAGGCGATATAATCGGCAACCTTCTCAGGCACGTCGCGATAGATGCCCAGCATTGCCGCATATCTTATCAATGTGGACGATATGTCGCGGGGCGTGTAATCCATCACGGTTATCTTTGCGCCCCTGTCTTCCCAATACCTCTTGGCATCAATAAGCCTGTTATAGTCGTCGCCCCTTATAAACACAGTCAGCGGACATATCTTAATAACGCGCTCTGGTCTGCTCCACTTGTGCAGATTAATCAGGCTGTCCCCGCCTATCACGTAATCTATATCGCCGTACTTCTCCTTAATTATGGGTAAAATGTCCGCGGAATAGCGCAACTGCGTCCTAAGCTCCGTATCGTCAACGACAATGCGCTCCTCGCCCGCGATTGCTGCCTTAAGCATAGCGAGCCTTACCTCGCCGTCCGTGCCGCAACTCTTATGCGGAGGATTGCCCGAGATCAAAGCTATTACCCTATCGTATCCGCAGTCAAGCAGATGACGCATCATGGATAAATGTTCTGTGTGCGGAGGATCGAAAGTGCCTCCGAATACGGCGTATTTCATAATATTATTATATCTTATAAGTCGTATAACTTACAATTATTTAGCCTCAAGGTATAATTTTATACTGCCTGTCAATAAATCATTTATGAACAAAGTAGCCGATTTTCTGCTTATACAAGCAATATCTTTCCTCTTGACGCTGATGATAGCGTCTTATTGCGGAGTGGGTATTGCGCTCAGCCTGCTGATTGCCTTAGCCGTAATGATCTTCCTGGGACTGTCCGTCAATATAATCGCATCTGTAAGAGGCGATAAATACATCTCTTACGCCGACTACTGTCTGCTGTGCAGACTTAACGGAGACGAATGGCTGAGGAAGGAAGTCGCCGCGGTCATGTCGTGTAAATTTGAATGCGAAATAAGAGGAAGCGGCGTGATGTGCGGCAGCACTTATATACATGTCAACGGCAAGTTTTCCGCCGTATCGTCCGACGCGCTCGCCGCGATATACAGACAGGCAAAGTCCGACTCTCTTACATACGTCGGAATACTTCAGATAGGCAAGGACAACCGAGCGCTGTCGCTCAGCCGCCGCATTAACGATGTCAAGATAGAATTTTTATCATTCAAAAAGTTTTATAAACTCGCCGTATTCGCAAAGCGCGTGCCCGCTGTCAAGCCTCGGCACATCAACAGGCGCAAAATTCTTATCGGCGCGCTGCCTTTTATATTCGGAAGGGGCAACGCGATACGCTTTGTGGTAGTGTCTCTGATACTTACATTGATGAGCTATATCACGCCCATGAAGACTTATTACCTCACGGTCGCGGCGATTGCGGCTGCCGCAGCTATATTATGCCTGATACTGCCGATATCCGCGCCCCTGAAAGAAAATATATTCAAAAGACCGCCTAAGCTGCCTCTTAATAAATAATCAAAACTGTATATGCTTGATGTCTTTGCGGCTCGACCTGCGATACAGTACAGCCCTATTGCCTATAGCTTGCACGGCTACAGCGTCCAATCTCTCGGCAAGCTCTCGCAAAATGTCCTTGGCAGACGCGCCGCTGCTCGGCAATACGGATATCTTGATAAGCTCTCTGCTCTCCAAGAGGTCGCTAAGCATACCGATGGAATTGTCCGTAATTCCGTTCTTGCCGATATTGGCGCAAGGCTGCATTGTCATCGCAAGGCTTCTGAGCCGAGCGCGCTGCGCCGTAGTAATCTCCGTCATAAATACTCCTCTATTCGTAATACTCGAATTCTATATCCTTAATGCGCACGGTGTCGCCTTCTTTAATGCCCCTTTGTATGAGAGCCTTGATGACGCCCCTGTCCTTAAGCGTCTTATAGAAGTAATTGCTGCTCTCGTAATCGGACAGCACGACATTCCTCGCCAAGGTGTCTATCAATCCGCCTTCGACGATAAACGAGCCGTCGTCTGCCCTCGATATGGTAAAGGACGACTTGTCGGGAATATCTTCGTAATACTCCTCTATCTCCATCGGCTCTGCGGGAGGCAGCTTGCCGAGTTCGCTCACCGCGATGTCTATCAATTCCTTTACTCCGCTGTGCGTGAGCGCGCTGAGCCGTACGGTCTTGCGTCCTATCTTAGCCTCGAATTGCTCTATAACGCTATCGTCATACAGCAAGTCGCACTTATTGAGACACACTATCTGCGGCAGCGAAGCAAGGCGCTCGCTGTACTGCTTAAGTTCCTCATTAATCTGTATATAATCATTGTAAGGGTCTCTCCCGTCGATAGCCGATATGTCTACCACGTGAATAATGAGCCTTACTCTCTCGATATGTCTTAAGAATTTATGCCCCAGTCCCGCGCCGTTGCTCGCGCCCTCTATCAGCCCCGGTATATCCGCCATGACAAAGGACTTGTCATACGCCTTGACCACTCCGAGATTAGGGCTCAAGGTGGTAAAGTGATAGTTGGCTATCTTGGGCTTGGCGCCGCTTACTACCGATAAAATCGTAGACTTGCCCACGTTGGGGAATCCTACCAAGCCCACATCGGCGATAGTCTTAAGCTCGAGCAGCAATTCCTTTTGCTCCGTCCTCTCTCCCAGCTGACTGAACCTGGGCGCCTTCCTCTGCGCGGAAGCAAAGTGCGCATTGCCCTTACCGCCCGCGCCGCCTCTCTGATATACAAAGGTCTTATCGGGATAGAACATGTCCGCAATGACGCGTCCGCTCGCCTTTTCTCTGATAATAGTACCGCGAGGCACCTTGATGACGAGGTCCTTACCGCTCCTGCCCGTACAATTCTTGGCGCTGCCGTTTACCCCGTTTTCCGCGCGGAAATGCTTGGCAAATCTAAAATCGGTAAGCGTCGACAGCGATGTATCGACGGCGAATATGACAGAGCCGCCGTTGCCGCCGTCTCCGCCGTCGGGACCGCCCTTAGCCACATACTTCTCCGTATGGAATGACACTATTCCGTCTCCGCCGTTGCCTGCCTTGACGAATATAGTTGCTATATCGAGGAACATTTATTTCTTCTCCGCAAGATATTTAAGTATAGATGCCGCGGCGACTCTGCCCGCTCCCATGGCGGATATTACCGTAGCCGCGCCCGTCACCGCGTCGCCGCCCGCATATACGCCCTCTTCGCCCGTATACATGTTCTCGTCCGCTTCGATTGTCCCCTTAGGGGTGAACTTCAGCTTGGTAAATGTGCGCCTGATCAGCGGATTGGGCGATGTGCCCAACGCTATTATTACCTGATCGGTAGGTATATCATACTCGCTTCCCTCGATTGCAACGGGACGACGTCTGCCCGAAGCGTCGGGCTCGCCGAGGCTCATCCTGATGCACTTGACGCTCTGCACCATACCGTCGGCATCGCCCGACATAGACACTGGATTGGACAGGAGATTGAAGCGTATGCCCTCTTCCTCTGCATGGTCGACCTCTTCCGCTCTTGCGGGTATCTCCTCTCTCGAGCGACGGTATACGATAGTGACCTCCGCGCCGAGACGTCGCGCCGTGCGAGCCGCGTCCATAGCCACGTTACCCGCGCCAACCACTACGACATTCTTACCGCAATAGATGGGGGTGTCGCTCTCCTTGAGATACGCCTTCATCAGATTGACTCTGGTGAGGAACTCGTTGGCGGACATAACGCCGTTGAGATTTTCGCCCGCGATATTGAGGAACTGTGGCAATCCCGCGCCGCTGCTTATAAATATCGCGTCGTAGTCGCGCTTAAGCTCCTCGAAAGTAATACTCTTGCCTACCACGTAATTGAGCTTGATTTCGCATCCCGCATTGATAAGCCTTGCTATCTCTTTATCTACAATCTCCTTAGGCAGTCTGAACTGCGGTATGCCATACGTCAACACTCCGCCCGCCTTATGAAACGCCTCGAATATCGTCACCGCGCAGCCTGCGCTAACGCAATCCGCCGCGCAGCTCAGTCCCGCAGGACCGCTGCCTATAACCGCAACTCTTTTAGCTCCCGTCACTGGATGCACGGGCGCGGAGTCGGGACGGGAGAGATTGTACTCGCCCACGCAGCGCTCCAACTGACCTATAGCCACCGCGCCGCCCGCCTTATTGCGAACGCAGCGCTTTTCGCACTGTCTCTCTTGAGGACATACCCTGCCGCACACTGCGGGCAGCTTATTCGACTTCTCGATTATGCGCGAAGCGCCTTCCTTATCGCCTTCCTTAAGGCATGCGATGAATTCGGGGATATTGATACCTACGGGGCAGCCAGCTTTGCACGGAGCTGCTGCGCAGCCCAAGCATCTATTGGCCTCGTCGACCATGGTAGCGTCGTCGAAGCCGAGACATACCTCGTCGAAGTTGTGTATTCTCTCGTCCTTATCCTGCATACGAGGAGTGTTTCTTTTACCCATATTAGCCATTAGTTACCTCTTCAACATCCTGCAATCGGCTTCTCTCTTCTTGTAGAATCCCAGCCTGTTCATCGCTTCTATAAAGTCTATCTTATGTCCGTCGAACTCGGGACCGTCTACGCACGCGTATTTAGTCTGTCCGTCCACAGTCAACCTGCAACATCCGCACATACCCGTGCCGTCGAGCATAAGGCAATTCATACTCACAACGGTGGGGATATTATACTTTGCGGTGATATCGCACACATTCTTCATCATTATCATAGGACCTACGACGAATACGCAGTCTATCCTCTCTCCCGCATTGATAAGCGCCTCGAGCTTGGTTGTTACGAAGCCCTTCTCTCCCTCGCTGCCGTCGTCGGTAGTGATATAGAAGTTGCGGGAGAACTTAGCGAACTCGTCCTTTGCAAAGAGCAACTCTCTCGTCTTGGCGCCGATGATGATGTCGCACGCTTTGCCCTCTTTCATTCTCTTCTTGGCTTGGGGATAAATTACCGCGCAGCCTATTCCGCCGCCGACGAGCAACACTCTCTCGTACTCGTCGAGCTCGGTGGGATTACCCAAAGGACCCACGAGGTCCTCTACGTAATCGCCGTCTTTAAGCTCCGCAATCTTACGCGTGGTGTCGCCTACCACCTGGATAAGCAAGGTGATCTCACCCGCATCGGCATCGTAATCGCATATAGTGAACGGCACGCGCTCGCCATGCTTGTCCACGCGTACAATTACGAATTGTCCGGGATTGCAATGCGTGGCTATATCCTTAGCCTCGAGCGTCATTTTGATAACCGCGGGAGCGGTTACTTGAGTCCTTATAACCTTATTCATAACCTACCTTCTTTGAAAAATCTGCAGTAATCGGTAATTGCGCACTTGTCGCAGTGCGGAGCGCGCGCGGTGCATATATACCTGCCGTGATGTATGAGCAGATGATGCGCCTGCGTAAGTCTGTCGTGCGGGACGATAGACACGAGCGTCCTCTCCACCTCGGCAGGCTTATCTGAAGATGCGAGCCCGATACGGTTGCTCAGCCTAAGTACGTGAGTATCCACGGGCATCGTCTGCTCTCCGAAAGCGACTGCGCTGACAACATTGGCGGTCTTTCTGCCCACACCCGCAAGCGATAGCAGACTGTCGAAGTCGCTCGGCACCTCTCCGCCGAATTTGTCTACGATATCCTTGGACGCGGCAATGATATTGGCGGCCTTATTCCTATAAAATCCGCACGAGAATATCATACGCTCGAGATTCTCTTGCCTCATATCGGCAAACTGCTTGGGAGTATTGTACTTATCGAAAATATGAGAGGTAACCTCGTTGACACGCTTGTCCGTACACTGCGCGGATAAGATAACCGCTACGAGCAACTCAAACGGCGACTTGAAATTCAACTCGCACACAGGTTCGGGATGTTGCTCGAGCAGGCAATCGAATAATCCGTCGATATCCTCTACGCGCCGCGATATAACACTATCCGACATTTTGTCCGTCTATTAATTACTTTCTTACTATGTATTCGCTACGCTCTGCGCCTACCGATACAACGCTTATCTCGCATCCTACCAGCTCTTCCAGCCTATCGATATACTTCCTTGCGTTGACGGGTAGATCGCTCTCCTTGCGGCATCCGCCGATATCGCACATCCATCCGTCGTAATACTCGTATATGGGCTTAGCCTTGTCAAGCATTACGCCGCGGGGGAATTTGTCCACTCTTACGCCGTCTATCTCGTAAGCTACGCATACGGGTATCTTCTCCATATAGGATAATACGTCCATCTTGGTGAGCGCAAGGGTATCCGCGCCCTGCGCAAATACGCCGTAACGCGATGCTACAGCGTCGAAAGGACCTACTCTGCGAGGTCTGCCCGTCGCCGCGCCGTACTCGCCGCCTGCCTTACGCAGATCTTCCGCCTCGTCGCCGAACCACTCCGTAGTAAAGGGTCCCTCGCCTACGCAAGAGGAATACGCCTTCATAATGCCTATGGTCTTATCTATCTTATACTTGGGCACGCCCGCGCCGATGGGAGCGTATGCTGCGATAGTATTGGACGAAGAAGTATAGGGATTGATACCGAAGTCGATATCCCTGAGCGCGCCGAGCTGAGCCTCGAACATTACCTTCTTACCGTCCTTAATCTGCGCATCGAGATAATCGGATACGTCGCAGACGTAAGGCTTAAGCCTATTGCCGTATTCGGTGAGATACTCCATCATCTCGTCCACGTTAACCGGCTCGCTGTCGTATGCCTTATTGATAAACAGATTTTTATAATCGATTATACCCTCGAGTCTCTTCTTGAGGTTGTCGGGATAGAAGAGGTCGCCCATCATGATAATCTTCTTGAGATACTTATCGCCGTAGACGGGAGCTATACCTCTGCGAGTAGAACCGTACTTGGCGTCGCCCAACCTGTCCTCTTCGAGGCAGTCCAATCTTACATGATAAGGCATACATATTACCGCGCGCTCGCTAATCTTGAGATTGTCGGGGGTAATCTTGACGCCCGCATCTATCAATCTGTCCATCTCGCCGCACAGATGCTTCATATCTATTACCATGCCGTTACCCATGACGTTGGTCACTTCGGGGCGAAGGATGCCCGAAGGAATGAGGTTGAGTATAAACTTACCCAACTCGTTGATAACGGTATGTCCGGCATTGTTGCCGCCTTGATAACGACACACCACGTCGTAGTCTCGGGAGATGAGATCTACCATACGACCCTTTCCTTCATCGCCCCAGTTGATTCCGACAATAGCTGTTAACATTATACTTATCTCCTTAAGAGTTATTTTATATTTTATCTACGCTCTTTCAAGCGAATGTCCGCCAATCCGTATTTTGACCGATTACGCTATGCGGCGCTGCCAATCGATTGCCTTGCGCAACGCTCGCGCATATCTATAAATATATAGATTATCCGTCAGCTCTTGAGATTGCCCGTCTGTCTTACCGCGCTCTTTTTACCGCTGTCGGTCGGCTTGACCTTAGCGCTCGGTATCTTGGACTTGACCTTGCCTGCGGTCTCTTTTATCCTTATAAAGAAGTTCTTTACTTCCTTAATAAGTTCCTTTACCGCGCCCATCTCCACTCGCATAACCAGCATACACGGCGCAATGCACAGCATCATGATTATCAGCTTGGTTATCATATCTGATGTGAGCGAATTGATGGAGAAGAACTCTCTCGTCCAATCCACCGACACCGCGAATATAAAGCCTATCAACGCCAAAAACATCAAGAACAGCCGCATCTTAGTGTACGGATAACACACCTGCATTAGCACGAACAGCGCCGTAAGTCCCGTAACGAAGAACGCCATCGTAGCAATCTGCGACGACACGTCGATGCCGATATCGTGATACAGTATCGATATTACCGTCACCATAAGCGATATGGTCAAGCCCGCCGGCACCGCCTTGGAAAACACCTTGGATAGGAAGTTGCCCGTAACCTTTCTGTTGTTGGGCTCAAGCGCAAGGAAGAACGACGGCATGCCTACAAACAGCGAGCTTATCAGCGTAAGCTGTATAGGCACGAAAGGATAGGACAGCTGCAATACTATACACAAGAGCGTAAGCACCACGCTGAACGTCGTCTTAACAAGGAATAGCGACGCTACTCTCTCTATATTGTTGATTACTCGTCTGCCCTCGGCTACGACGCTCGGCAACGACGCGAAATCGCTATTCATGAGCACGAGCTGCGCTACATTACGCGCCGCTTCGCTGCCGGACGCCATCGCAATCGAGCAATCAGCTTCTTTAAGCGCCATTACGTCGTTGACACCGTCGCCCGTCATGCCTACGGTATACCCCTTAGCCTTAAGCGAGGTGACGAGCACCTTTTTCTGCTTAGGCGTAACTCTGCCGAATACTACGTACTTGTCGCACGCATCATAGATATCCTCGTCGGTAACAAGCGTAGTAGCGTCGATATATTTCTCCGCGCCGATAAGACCCGCGCGCTCTGCCACCTTGGATACGGTAATGGGGTTGTCGCCCGATATCACCTTAAGACTAACGCCCTGCTCGGCGAAGTAGCGCAGCGTCTCTTCCGCATTCTCTCTTATCTTATCGGACAGGATTATCAATGCTACCGGACGCATCTCCGCTACAGACATCGTATCTACGAAAGGCTGCTGCGTATATACCAGCACGAGCACTCTGTAACCCTTGCTGCCGTACTCCTCTACGTCCGCTCTGACGCTCTCGTATCTCTCCTTGAGTACGAATTCGGGCGCGCCGACGATAAATCTGCCTTTATCTCCGAAGTCCGCTCCGCTCCACTTCCTCGCAGACGAGAAAGGCACCGTGCCGCAGCATTCGTAGATATTTTCGCTCTTAAATCTTTCGCCTATCGCCTCGAAGGTAGAGCCGCTCGTACCAAGAGCCGCCACCATGCTCGACATAATATCTTCGACATCGCCGTACAAATCGGAATAAGGCTTAATGTCCTCGACCTGCATACTGCCCTCGGTGATGGTGCCGGTCTTGTCGAGACACAGCATATCTACGCGCGCGAGCGTCTCAATAGAATATAGGTCTTGCACCAGCGTCTGCTTGCGAGCCAGCTTGATTACGCCCACCGCCAGCGCAATAGACGTCATCATTACCAGCCCCTCGGGAATCATGCCTACTACGGAAGCTACCGAGTTGGTAATTACAGAGCTCACCTTCTCCGCCATATCGGACGACACGATATTGAACATGTCGAGATATCCCAATCCCTTATCCACGCAATTGGTGAGGTACATCAGTATTCCGAGCGGGAATATAGCTATTGTAACTATCCTGATAATCCAGTTGATGGAGCGCATGAGTTGCGACTTGGTCTTCTTATACTTCTTGGCTTCCGTAAGGATAGTGGAAGCAAAGTTGTCCTTACCTACTTTGACTACGCGCGCCCTACAGCTGCCCGCCTGCACGATACTGCCCGACAGCAACTCCGCGCCCGCGACCTTATGGATATCGTCCTGCTCGCCTGTAAGCAGCGACTCGTTGACCTCGCACTCGCCGCTCACAACTACGGCGTCGGAGGCTATCTGCTCGCCCGCATGTATCTCCATGATATCGTCGAGCACCACCTCGGATATATCCACATTGATGCACTCGCCGCCGCGCACTACGCTCACCTTGGGCACATTGAGAAGCGACATCTTCTCCAGCACCAGCTTGGACCTCACTTCCTGCACGATACCCACTATCATATTTAATATGACGATTATGATGAATGTCATATTCTTAAGACTGCCGAACACGAGTATCAACGCCGCAAGGAAGAAGTTGAGCGCGTTGAACAGCGTCATGACATTGGTCCTGAATATCCTCAAATACGACTTGGTAACAATATTTGGCTGAACGTTGTTGTAGCCCCTGAGCGTCCTTTCCTCGACTTGCTCTTCGGTAAGTCCTATCTCGGGATCGGCTTCTACCCTCTCCATCTCGGAGGTAAATATACGCTTCTTCTTTTTATCGGGCTTCTTAGCTTTTACTTTAGGCTGCCTTTCTTTCTTCTCTTTTACGACCGCGCTGTCTGCGACAGTATCCGCAGTATTCGCGCCGTCTACGGCGTTTTTCTCTTTGACAGTCTCTACAGCTTGCTCGGTTGCGGATTTATCTGCTTCGGACAGCGTAGACTCAACCTTTTGCTCTCGCTTGGCAGCTGCGCGAGACGATACGTCCGTCTTATCGGCAGATACCGCGGAACTATCTTTGGACTCTGCGACCGATGCTGCGGGTGCGACGGAGTCCGCCGCCTTTACGCCTACAGGCTCGCTCGCAGACTTGGGCACTTGACGCCTAATTACTTTAACTAATCTGCCGTCGGGCAATCTCTTATATGTCACGTCATCTTGAGCGGAGCTATCGAGATTGACATTGGCAGTTTGCGCCGTCTCGCCCTCCTGCGCCTGCTTGGGCTTAACTATTACCGTGCGACCGTCGGGAGTGACTATCTTCTTGACTGCGGCTTGATTTGCCTGCGCAGGCGCGTCGTTTACGCCGCCGACCTGCTGCTTAGCCTTGACAATCACCGTGCGACCGTCGGGGGTAACAATCTTTTTCCCTACTACAGGCGCGGATGTACGGTTGCCGGCAGTCTGCGCAACTGCCGCGCTTCCCGCTGCCGAATTACCGCCGACAGGCGTCCTGCTGCCCGAAGAGGGCGAGACAGAACCTGCCGCCTTAGACGTAGCGACCGTCTTTACGCCGGTCGCAACGCTGCCGCCGGCGATGCCGTTCTTTCTCTGCGCGGAAGCGCTCTTGGGCGCGGTCTGCGTTACAGCCTTACGCTGCTCGACGTTGCTGTTATTTCCGTTAACGGAAGTATTTGAGTCCTTGCTTTTACCCATATACTGAATAATAACATTTTCGTCATATTTAAGTCAATTAGATAGAGTAATATAATATATTAATAAAACAATAACGGATGCGCAGGCATTGCTTAAGCCCGCGCATCCGCCGCTTGAAACGTATCGCCGCAGTTAATCGGCAGTGTAATCGATAATTTCCGCCCCTCTTATCGCCTCTTCTATCAGCTCTTCCAATCCTTCGAGCTTAGCCTCTTCCGCTCTCGCCTTGTCCAGCTTGGGATTGATGACGGGGTTCTTGGGCAAAAACACGGTGCAGCAGTCTTCATAAGGCTGCTTGCTGATGTCGAAGGTGCCAATCTTCTCCGCCGTATCCATTATCTCGTATTTATCCATGCCTATCAGCGGACGGAATACGGGCAAAGTTTCCACAGCGTCCTCTGTGCTCGTAATACCCGCCACGGTCTGCGACGCCACCTGTCCGAGGCTCTCCCCCGTAATCAGCGCTCCGCAACCGTTAGCGACCGCCAGCCTCTCGGCTATGCGCACCATTACCCTACGCATCACGGTAATCATAAAATCCCCGTCGCAGCGTCGATGTATCTCCTCCTGTATCTTGGTAAACGACACAACTATCAGCCTGATATCTCCGCAGTATCGCGTCATTGTCTTGGCAATATCCAGCACTTTCTGCCTTGCCTGCAAGCCCGTATGCGGATAGCTGTGATAGTGCACCGCGGTAATCTTCATGCCTCTGCGCGCCATTCTGTATCCCGCAACCGGCGAGTCGAATCCGCCGCTGAGCAGCAGCATTCCGCCGCCGGCCGTGCCTCTCGGCATACCGCCCGCGCACTCCGTCTTGCCGCTGTAGATGTAGGCGTAGCCGTTCTCTCTGATATCGATATTGACGGTGCAATCGGGCGTGAACAAGTCAACGCCGAGCCCTTGCCTCTTGCCGAGTATATATCCGCCCGCTTCGGTTGCTATCTGCATGGAATTCTTGTCCATTCTCTTATCCGCGCGCTTCACCCTAACGCAGAAAGTCCTCGCTCCGCTCGGCACGGCGGCAAGAGCCGCGGCATACATCTCTTCATACTCCGAGCGCACCTTTACAGCTACGCTGAGCGAGCTCAGTCCGAATATCTCGCTGAGCCTGCCGACTATGCGCCCCTCTTGCTCATGCCTGTAGTTTTCCACATAATATCTATTCTGCGTACGGCAAAAAGTGCATTCGTAGGGCGCCAGCGCACGCTTAATACTGTCTATTAAAGCGCTTTCGAACGACGAGCGATTCCTGCCCTTTAAGAACAGTTCGCCGTATCTCAACAATATAACTTTCTCCATAATTACCTCTTGATATATCTCCTTAGATTTTCCGTCTCTTCTTTAATGGCGCAGGCTACCGCATCAGCCTCTTGCACGGTGTTGTACTCGCTCAAACTCAGTCGCAAGATGCCTCCCGCATACTTGTCGTCGAGAGCGAGCGCGCCCGCTATACGCCTGTCTGCCTTGCGAGCCGAGCAAGCCGAACCCGTGCCCGCTATGATACCTCTGTCCTCGAGACAATGCGCGAGCACCTCGCCCCTAACGCCCGCTACCGCTATGCTTAGGATATGCGGAGCGCTGTTATCGATATCGGTATTGATTACGACGTCTTGCACCGATTGAACTATCTTACTTGCAAGCGCGTCTCTTATCGCCCTTATATCCTTATTTTTAGTGTCGAGCTGTCCGCACTTTACGCCTGCGGCATAGGCAAACGCGCATATGCCCGCCACATTCTCCGTAGCGGAGCGCACGCCCTTCTCCTGTCCGCCGCCGTACACAAACGGCGACAGATGCACGCGCTTGCTTACATACAGCGCGCCAACGCCCTTAGGTCCGTGCACCTTGTGACCGCTCACGCTGTACATATCCACGCCCAGCTCGCGCACATCGGTATACACCTTGCCCAGCGCTTGCACTCCGTCGCTGTGAATAAGCGCAGTAGGCGCAAGCTTCCTAGTGAGATACGCTATCTGCGCTATATCATTGAGCGCTCCCGTATCGTTGCTCACGTGCATGACGGACACCAGTCTCGTGTCCTTGCTAAGCGCGCTCTCGAGCGCGGCTATATCCACTCTGCCATGTCTGTCCGTAGGCAGAATAATCAACCTATATCCGCGATTTTCCAGCTCTTTGGCTGTATTATATATCGCGGCGTGCTCGGTAGAGGATATGATGATATCTCCGCCCTTTCTCCTCAAAGAACACGTTAGCGCGATATTGTCCGCCTCGCTGCCCGACGCGGTGAACAAGACTTCTGAGCTATCGCAACCGAGACAGTGCGCTATCTTTCCCCTCGCCTCTTCCACAGCGGCGGCAGCCTTTGCCGCCATGCCGTAGAGCGCAGACGGATTGTAATAGAGCTCCTCATTATAAAGTCTTATTATATCGTTGCACTCGCCGTATACCTTAGTGGTGGCGGCATTGTCCATATATATCATGATTGCTCCTCTCCTGCAAGCGATTTTTCTCCTACGAGTACTGCGTACATATAATCGTCCAGCCTCAAGGCGAGTTTTCGTCCCGCGGCAGTCTCCACGAGATATACGCCTGAAATATCGCCGATATACATCTTTTCCGCGCCCGCCCCGCCGTCGTATGCGCTCACTCGCTTAATATCCTCGCATGAGATGTCCGCCAGCTCTTTACTCTTTCCGATGATTTTCTTACTCACCTTGAGCTTGCTGTCGCGCAATAAATACTCGTAAGAATATACGATATGCAGCGTTATTCTCCTCATTACTAGGCTCGCAACGACACAGGCAGCCGTCGCAGCGAAAAATATCGGCTTAAATAGCCCCGCCGCAGCGCTTAATATGGCGGCAATGTCGGCGGCAATCGCAGCTATCAGCAGCGCCGCACGCAGAGGCTTGTATTTATATTGCTCGTATTCCTTTATATAAGTCATTCCAGTCTCGCGACAGTCACGCCGCTGTCTCCCTCGCCGTACTTGCCTTCTCGAAACTCTTTGACGCATGAGTGCGCGCCGAGCATTCTGCGCACCGCCATGCGCAGAGCTCCGCTACCCTTACCGTGCACGACGGTAATCTCGGGATAGCCCGCTCGCAGCGCTTCCTCGATGTATCTGTCCAGATTGTATTCCGCCTCGTCGCAAGTCTGACCGCGCAGATCTATCTCCGCGCTCACATGCTCGCGCAGCGCGACGTCGGGCACAGGCTTTCGCATAAGCGATTGAAGCTCTCTCTCCGACTTAATCTTATATACGTCGTCCTCGCCGACCATAGCGGTAATTACGCCCGCTTTGACCTTATATTCTTTCTTTTTAACATTGTAAGAGCATACTTTTGCTCTCCCTGCAAGCGACTTGACATACACTTCGTCGCCTATCGATATTTCTCCCGCCTCTTTCTTAACCGCGTCTTTGCCCGAGACAGCGCCGATTTCTCCTCTTGCTATCTCGTTCTTAATCCGTCTCGCCTCGAACAGCGCGCGCTCGTCGCCCTCTTTCACTTTCTCCTTAAGTTTCTCGACCAGCTCTTCCGCCTGCTCGGTATAGTCGATAAGCAGCTCCTTGTATCCCTTCCTCATCTTCTCCTCGAGCTTAACTCTGACGTCCTCGCATCTGTCGCGCTCCGCCTTAGCCTCTAAGGCGTATCTGTCGCTCTCTTGCCTGCGTCTCTTAGCTTCCGCAAGCTCCTCTTCCGCCTCTCGCAAAGCGACTTCGGCGCTGCGCAGCAGTTCGTTAAGTCTGATTTTATCGGGAGAGACAAGCGATATTGCACGCTCTGTAACAGATTTAGGCAATCCTAGGGCGGCTGCCGTCTCGAGTGCGTTAGACGCGCCCGCTACTCCTGCAACCAACTTATAAGTAGGGCGATAGGTCTTGGGATTAAAGTCCATCGAGGCGTTGCTTATACCGCTCGTGCGGGAGGAAAACGCCTTCAACTCGTCGTAATGCGATGTGGCTATACATCTGCAACCGCTCGCAAGCAAGTATTCGATGCATGCTACGGCGAGCGCGCTGCCTTCCTGCGGGTCGGTGCCCGCGCCTATCTCGTCGAGCAGAACCAAGCTGCCGCCGTCCGCCCTCTTGAGTATCTCGGACACATTGGACATGTGCGAGGAGAATGTGGACAAGTTGCGCTCTATGCTCTGTAAGTCGCCTATGTCGCAATACACGCTGTCGAAGTAGGACAGCTCGCTGCCCTCTATGCACGGCACATACATGCCGCTCATCGCCATGAGAGTGAGCAGTCCGCACATCTTGAGCGACACCGTTTTGCCGCCCGTGTTGGGACCGGATATAATCATCACGTTGTACTCGCCGCCGAGGCTCATCGACACGGGCACAGCGGTAGCTGCGTCAAGCAATGGGTGCCTGCCGCCGTCTATCTTGATATAACCTCTGTCGTTGAGTATGGGAGCGACCGCCTTGACGGCTCTTGCGTACTTTGCCTTGGCAAATACCGCATCAAGCTCGGACAGTCTGCTACAGGCGTCTTCGATATTGTCGCTCTCGCTCCTTATCTGCGCAGTAAGCGCGGCAAGTATGCGCCTCTCCTCTTCTTCCGTCTGCGATTGCAATGACTTCAAGTCATTGTTGAGCTCGACTACTGCATAAGGTTCGATGTATACAGTCGCGCCGCTCGCCGAGCGGTCGTGCAGCAGTCCCGCTACCGATGAGCGGCATTCAGCCTTGACAGGCAACACGTATCTACCCGACCTAACCGTAATTATAGCCTCTTGCAGATATTTGGATTTGCCTGCAATCAAGTATGAATTGAGCTTTGCTCTCACCGCCTCGCTCGCCTGCCTCACGGCATATCTCAATCGTCTCAGTTCGTCGGAAGCATTGTCGCTCAACTCGCCTTCGCCTGCAATACTGTCCGTAATACACTTCTCGAGATATCCGTCTAAAGCAATGCCGCCCGCAATCTCTTTAATTATCGTAATAGCGGAATCGTTAATTGCGCATATAGCCGAGCGAGCTACCCTCGCCGCACGCATGGCGTCGCCCACGCTCTTGATCTGCGCTATGCTAAGCACGGACATCTTCCTTGCAAGGTCGAGACAGTCCGCTATGCTATTATATCCCATATCGGGCGATACACAATGCTCGTACAGAATTTTGTCCGCCTCGCGCGTCTGCTCAAGCATGTGCAATGCTTGCTCATAGCTATCAGCGGGAGAAGAGCTATTAACTTGCCTTGCCGCTTCGCTTCCGCAGCAATAGCGAGAGAGCTCTCCTAGCACCTTCCCGTATTCCAAAGCAGTCAAAGTCTTATTGTCCGTCACTTCACACCTCTGAGCAAGTGCCCCGCGCTGCCGCCCTCACACTTCTTACCGCGCAAATACGCGTCGATTATATTCTTCGCATCGTCTAAGCTATAGCCCGTCACATCGAGAAGATATCTGCAAGCGTTCAACTTAATACCGTCCCTGCCCGCGATATTGATAATATCGGGATTGAGCAACTCGAAGTAACAATCGGATATCTTTATGCGCCTTAATAGATACTCTCCGTAAGCGTCGCTGTATTTCATATCCGAGCTCCACTTACAATCGCCGCAACTGCCGCCGTTAATGAGCTTACCGGGACAATGCGTCAACGTCATAACGGGCGGACGACCGTATGCGTATACTATGGGATCAGGCAATGCGTTAAGCTCGGATACATTTAGCTCAAGCGACGCCGCGTAATCGTCTACGCCAAGTCGCGCTATACAATTCTTGTTATAAATATTCAGCCCCGTACCGCCTATTACTTGCATATTAAATTGCCTTGCAAGATATAGCGCGCCGATATTATCGCAATACAATCCGACTAAGTTATCCCTTATTTTCGATATCGCAGCTTTAACTATCGACATATCGGCAACTCTGATTATCTTGGGAATAGCCATATATATTCTTGAATTATTCTCAAATAAGCCGCTTTTCATAATATAATCAATGTTTTCAGCTCGATAATCTGCAATTTGCAATATGCAATCGATATTATTCTCCGCGCAGAGCTTAAGTATAGCGATATTATCGGACATTACAATCAGGCGCGACATACCATGCTTTGCTCCGCCCTCATTTCGCCCCATCGCCGCAAGAGGTTGCACATAATCTACCCGAATAAGATTATAATTATGCAATATATTGTATCGCAACTTTTCAACCGCACGCTTGCGCAAGTCGTTGATTACAGACAGCGGGACAAAGCAATCGCCGTCGATTTCCGCGCTTAAAGACACGCATTTCAACTCGCCGTTATCCTTATCCATGACGCCCGAAATATCGCTCTTGTCTGTCGCCCTGCTCTTAGCGGGCTGCGCTATATATTCGCTCTCTTCCCTTACGCTAACGCCCGATGCCGACAGAGTCAACGCGACGGCTTTTCCGACCGCCGCCTCTATAGCGGCGTCGAAAGGTATATATCTTTTTTCGATGCAGAGCTCTCTGTCCCTGCTCTCGTCGTAAGTGATACTTACGATATCGCCTGCGCGGTAGTTGTCGCTCTTGCACGGAATAACCAACGAGCCGCCGCGCCGCTCTATCTTATCCACTCTCATGCCGCCTATCTCTACGCCGCGCCTGCTTATCTTGATACCGTCGCCTACGGACAAATCGGGTATATCGCTCGTCTCTATCCTGCCTTTGCCCGCGCATATTATCTTGCCGACTTCTTCACCTGCATTATTTGCCATATCCCGAGATATAATGTCGCCGTTACCCCTGTCATATCCGGGAATAAAGCCGCCTCTGTTGTACGCCCTCTTCAATTTCGAAAGAGCGGACTTATCGACAACACCGTCCAAGGCGTCCCTATATGCGCTCACGACTTCCGCAACATAATAAGGAGTCTTAAGTCTGCCCTCTATCTTACAGCTGTCTACGCCCGCGTCTTGCAACTTCTTCAAGTCGCTAATCCTACAGATATCCGACGCGGACAGCAGATAGCCGCGATTGCCCCCGCAAGAGTATTCTCTCCTGCAAGGCTGATTGCACCTGCCTCTGTTGCCGCTGTCTCCACTCATGAAGGATGACATCAGACATCCGCCCGAAAAAGATACGCACAGCGCGCCGTGTACGAAAACTTCTATCTCCAAACCGCTCTTTTTGACGCTTGCGATATCTTCAATGCGACACTCTCGCGACAGCACTATACGCTTAAAGCCCAATTCTTTGGCCATAAGCGCGCCTTCGAGGTTGTGGATACCCATCTGCGTACTGGCATGCAGCGGCACGCCGCTTGCTCTGAATATATCCATAGCTCCGATATCGGTCACTATGAATGCGTCCGCCCCAGCGTCCGCCGCAGCGCGCACCCTAAGGCGCAACATATCCATTTCCTTATCCTTAACGCATGTGTTAAAAGCGATATAGACCTTTACCCCGTACAGGTGGCAAAAGTCTATATACTGTGATATATTTTCGCTGTTAAAGTTGTCGGCTTTTGCTCTGGCATTGAACAAATCCATGCCCAAGTACACCGCATCCGCGCCCGAATATACCGCCGCCTTAAGCGACGCGGCATTGCCTGCGGGAGCGAGGAGCTCCATTTACCTCAGCACGGCACCCAGCTCGGAGTGCAATTTTTCCGTAATCTTGTCCATACGCGAAGTAATATCCGCGTCTGTAAGCGTCTTGTCGTCCGCTCTGAATACGAGATTGAGCGCAACGCTCTTCTTATCGGCAAGCAGCAGCTTGTTGCGATAGACGTCGAATACGCTAACTTCCTTGAGCAGACCGCCGCCCGCCTTCTTGATAGATGCGATTATCTGCGCGGCAGTTACGTCCTCTTCCACCACGATAGCAATATCGCGCTCGACGGGCGGGAACTTACTGACATGCTCGAATACGTACTTCCTGCGAGCGCACTTATGCAGCATATCGATATCCAACTCCGCTATATACAGCCTTTCGTCCACATTGAACGCAGCCGATACGTCGCGGTGCACTTCGCCTATATATCCCAGCGTCTTACCGCCTGCGGCTATGATATCCGCGCTCCTGCCCGCGTGCAGATAAGGCAATGTAGACCTCTCGTACGACGCGTCTATGCCGAAAGCGCTCAATATATTCTCTATCGCGCCCTTGACGGTGTAGAAGTCCTCGTCTTTTCCGTATGCGCCGAGCGCCAATCTCTCCGACTGCTCGGGCAACTCGCCGTCTCCTTTGAAGTATACGCTTGCCGCCTCGTACAGTCTTGCCGTGCGGATAGACTTGAGACAGTTGCTTGACAGCGTCGATATCATGGAATATGCAAGCGTGGTGCGCATGCGCGACATATCCTCGCCCAAAGGATTGAGTAACTCTACGCCGCTGCGCAAAACGTCGTCCTCGGGCAACATCAATACATCGCACGCCTTGGGCGAGACGAAGGAATAAGTCAATATCTCGTTATACCCCGCAGCGACGCACAGTCTCTTGACAAGGTCGGTATCGGCTATTCGCAATCCCTTTCCGCCCACGGTCTGCTCGCCCTTCTCCATGAGAGTGCCTTTAATCTTGTCATAACCGTAGAAGCGTATCACTTCCTCGGCAAGGTCGTTGACATTCTCGAGGTCTTCCCTTCCCGCGGGAGGAGTGCAAACAATCTTATCCCCGTCGCGCTCCACTTTTATCCTAAGCGCGCCGAGTATCCTTACAGCTTCGTCTGCGGGGACTTCTACGCCGAGTATGCCGTTAATGCGGCTGAGCGTAGTCTCTATCGTCTTAGCATCTGCCTGTCCGTCCGATACGTCTATCAAGCCCTGCGCTATAGCGCCGCAACCGAGCTCTTGCACGAGGTGCAGCGCGCGCCGCACGCCTATCTCCTGTAGCGAGCTGTCCACGCCCTTCTCGTATCTTGCGGAAGAGTCCGACCTAAGTCCCAGCCCGCGCGACGTACGACGCACGCTGTCTCTTGCAAATTTAGCGCTCTCGAATATCACAGCCGCGGTATCTTCTCTGATGCCGCTGTTCTCGCCGCCCATAACTCCCGCTATCGCGCAAGCCTTAACCGCGTCGGATATCACCAATATATCTCCGTTCAAAGTATATTCTTTACCGTCGAGCGCGACTATCTTTTCGCCGTCGCCCGCGCGCCTGACGTCTATCTTCGCCCCTTCGATATCGCGCATGTCGAATGCGTGCATAGGCTGACCTATCTCTGTAAGTACGTAATTGGTGATGTCTACCAGATTGCATATAGGTCTTATGCCCACAGACTTAAGTCTGCGCCTGATATATTCGGGCGAGGGCGCAATCTTCACGTCCGTGACCGCTGCCGCCATATATCTGGGACAAAGCGCCTTGTCTTGCACATTAACCTTAACGTAATCGCTTACGCTCGACTTACCGCTCGCGCCGTAAGACAAATCGGGCATCTTAAGCGGCTTATTGAGTATCGCAGCTACCTCGCCCGCTATACCGAGCACACTGTTGCAATCCCCTCTGTTGGCGGTGACCGCGACATCGAGTACGACGTCGTCGTAGCCGAGCACGTCGTTGATGTCTGTGCCAAGAGGCATCGTCTCGCCGTTCATAATCAGTATACCGTATACGCCGGCTCCCTTGTAATCGCTCTCGCTCAATCCCAGCTCTTCGCCGCTGCACATCATGCCGCACGAAGTTACGCCTCTGAGTTTACCCGTCTTGATATGCTTGCCGTCCGGCAAGATCGCGCCGTCGGTCGCAATCGGGACTATATCTCCCACCGATATATTGCTCGCGCCCGTAACTATCTGCAGCGACTTATCGCCGATATCCACGCTGCATACTACCAGTTTGTCCGCGTCGGGGTGTTTCTCTATAGCATCAATCCTACCGAGCACTACGCCCTTAATAGCTGCGCGTTGGTCTATTATTTCCTCAACTTCGAAGCCCGTATTGACCAATCTGTCCGCAAGCTCCTCCGCGGGTATGTCTATATCTACAAAGTCCTTTAACCAGTTGAGAGTTACTTTCATATCTCCTCCTTAAAGCCCGATAAAAATCTCGCGTCGTTCTCGAAAAGTATGCGCATATCGGGTATGCCGTACTTGATCATGGCTATCCTCTCCACGCCCATTCCGAATGCAAAGCCGCTGTAAATATCGGGATCTATGCCGCTGTCGCGCAATACCGCGGGATTGACTACGCCCGCGCCGAGCACTTCTATCCAGCCCGTCCCCTTGCATATCCTGCATCCCTTGCCGTGACATACGGGACAGGTGACGTCCACCTCTACGCTGGGCTCGGTAAACGGAAAGTACGAGGGGCGAAATCTTATCTTGGTCTTGGAATCAAACAGCTCTTTGGCTGCGCACTCCAGCGTACCCTTGAGGTCGCACAGCGTGATATTCTTGTCTACGACCAAGCCTTCTACCTGCTGGAACATGGGCGAGTGCGTGGCGTCGTCGTCGGGACGATAGACCTTACCCGGACATACCACTCTGATAGGCGGCTTGCTCTTGTCCATAACTCTCGCCTGTACGGGCGATGTATGCGTGCGAAGCAGCACATCGGGAGTGATATAAAATGTATCCTGCATATCTCTTGCGGGATGGTCCTTAGGCATGTTCATACGTCTGAAGTTGTAGTAATCGCTCTCTATCTCAGGACCTTGCTCTACGCTGAATCCCAGCGAGATAAATACCCTCAATATCTCCTCTCTCACCAGAGTGCAGGGGTGATAGCTACCGCGCTTAATGCCCTTGCCGCTCAATGTCACATCGATGCGCTCGTCTCTGATCTTGCGCTCGAGCTCCAATCTCTTGAGCAAAGCAAGCCTCAACTCTATCATGGACGCGATGGAATCTCTCGCCTCGTTGACGAGCTTGCCCACGCCGGGACGCTCCTCTGGCGGAATATCCTTGAGACCGCGCAGCAGCGAAGTAAGTTCTCCGCTCTTGCCCAGCAGCCTGACGCGCATGTCGTTGACATCGCCCGCCTCGTTGCTCTCCTCCAACCTGCTCTTGGCATATGCCAGAATTTCTTGAATTTTTTCACTTATAACAGACATTTCTCTTCTCCGTCATTATTATAAAAAGCGGCGCCCCATATTAGGGCGCCGCGCGCTGTACCACCTAACTTCGCCGATTGCAACAGTGTGCAATCCGCCTCGTTTCGTTATAACGGTCCGACCGTCCGCCACTACTCTCCGGATAGGATTTAAGACGGAAGCTCCCGAGCGAATTCATCCCTATCCGACCGTCCGCCCTCACAGCCCTCGAAGCAGACTCTCTGACGCCTGATAATGTGGGATCACGTTCCCGTTCATAGCTTTTAATATATATTATCATTATTTATATTGCCATTGCAAGGATTTTTTACCCCCTTGATACTCAACAAGGCGGCATATCGCTCATATTATATTATATATGCCTTACTATTACGTCACCAAGAGCGAGCCGCGCCGTCGGCGCAAAAAGAAGAGCGTAAAATTCATCGCCGTTTTGCTCACCGTTACTCTGCTGCTCTGCGGACTGTTCTTCTATATGAATTACAACGCCACGCGCATAATCGAGCAACTCACGGCGGCGACTGTAAGGCAGCTAATCAACGATAAGATCAACGAGTCGCTCGACATGCTCGTGTCTGACTATCCCGTAGACTATCACCAATACGTCGACATTAAATACGGCTCGGACGGCAATGTATCGCTCATCAGCGCGGATACGGTTAAGATCAATAAATTGATGTCGCAATATTCCACTCTGATACAGCAGCGAATCGTCACCATACGCGACGACGAAGTATGCGTCCCCGCGCTTGCATTCTGCGGATGGGCGCTGATTGCCAATCTCGGCGCGCCCGTTAGACTGCAAGTGGAAGCCGTAGGCAGCGCGCCGTGCAATTACCGCACCGAATTTAAGGAAGTAGGCATCAATCAAACCCTGCACAGCATCTACATAGACGTAGAGGCGGGCGTGGACATAGTATTGCCCGTCAACGACATTCGCATCACCGAGACCTCTTCCGTACTGGTATGCGAGAATATAATCGTAGGGAAAGTCCCCGACTTCTATCTGAAAGGCGGCGGCAATATGCTCTTACAAGGAAGCGGCAAATATTTATCTATTCGTTAGCCGCCCGTCCGCACATTCTTAAACGCGTAATATTTACCTATTGATTTCCGTTAGAAAGCGCAACTTGAATTAAAGCAATATCAGCCTGCGATGCAGTTCATGCAATAAAATCCAGATACAATTAACAGTTATAAAATATTGTAAATATGTGTCGAATTATTATAAAATAGCTACTTATTAATAATTATTCAGCCTGTTTATTTCTTTTTTCGCTTGTTAAGAAAATTTAATGATTTTAATATTAAATCTATAATAAAGGGGCAGAGCTTGCAAAACTTGCTATCGCTCTGCCCTATAAACTTTACAATACACAGCTGCGGCATATCACATTGTTATCCGCGATATGCCGTCGCCGGATTATAATTTCTTAGACCTCGACTTGAATATCAAAGCGAATATAAAACCGAAGAATATCGCCGCCGTAAGTCCCGCCGATACCGCAGCAAGTCCGTATGTCACGGCATGATAAAGACTTATCTTGCTGCCCTCTATAGCGCCCTTTGCAAGTGTGGAACCAAAGCCCGTGATAGGGATAGTTATGCCCGCTCCCGCGAATTTTTCTATATATGAGAACAAGCCGACAGCTTCCAGCACTACGCCTAACACAAGGAAAGTAACCAGTATTCTTGCCGAAGTAATCTTAGTCTTATTGATCAATAGCTGACCTATCAGACAGATAGAGCCGCCCACAGCAAAGACCTTAAGATACATCAATATATATTGCCACCACACCATAATTAAGTTAATTCTCCGTTACGATTATGTAAGCTAAGCCGTATATGCGACATTGCATAAAATATATAGTGATCATATCCGTTTTAATAGATATCTTGCGCTGCTCTCTGCTTATATCGCTTTGATAAATAAGCTGCTCGGCGCGATTTAAGTTTTATTACTGCCGTTATGCCGCGCTTAGCATTTATATTGTTGATACAGTATTTTGCGCTACTTCGCTATTGCTCCTACATCTTACCATCTACTTTACGAATGTGGCTTGACAGATACAAAACAACGGACTTCGACTAATTGTGCGATTCAAGCGGAGCAAGTTACAATTATATGACTTATGCTATTAAGCTTAACTTTTAAGCAACAATGCAAAACCGGAGCATCGTGCGCAAGTGCCGTCTCCATTGTAATAAGCAAAACGCTTTATAATTTTATACTTCGAAAGCCACAGCATGCGCTATGCCGGGGATACTCTCGCCCTGCAATGACGAATCTTTGGACAGCAACGCGCCCGTAGGCACAAGCAATACTCTCTTAATATTGCCCTCGCACATCTCCTTATATATATAAGATGCGAAAACCACCGACGAGCATCCCGCGCCCGAACCGCCTTGAACATCTTTTTGCTTGTCGGCATATATGAGACTACCGCAATCGTTAAGACAGCCGGACAAGTCATAGCCTTCCTTCTTGCACAGATAATATACCGTCTCTCTTCCGAATTTGCCGAGGTCTCCCGTAAATATATAGTCGTAATAATCCTCGCCTCTTCCCGTATCTTTGAGATGCGTAAGGATCGTATCGGCTGCCGCCGGAGCCATCGCCGCGCCCATATTATTAGGGTCGCATATACCGTAATCTACAATTTTACCTATAGTACAGTGCGTAAGCTTAGGCATGCCCTGCTTGCCCTCAAGACTCAACAATACGCTTCCCGCACCCGTAACGGTGTACTGCGACGCAGGCGTAGGCTGAGTGCCGAGCTCAAGCGGATAACGGAACTGACGCTCGACCGCGCCGTAATGCGAGCCAGTGCAGCATACCGCAGTGCGCATATTGCCCCTGCCGAGCATAAACATCGCAAGGCTCATAGCCTCGCCGAACGATGCGCACGCGCTGTATACTCCGACAAAGGGTATCTCGAACTCCCTTGAGGCAAAACTGCTTGCCACCAGCTGATTAAGCAAGTCGCCGCCGATTAAGCAATCGATGTCCGTGCGTTGCTTGTCCGCGCGAGCTATTACTTGCTCGATAGCATGCTTGTGCATCTTGATCTCGGTCTTTTCGTGAGTTTTGCACTCCCATTCGTCATCTTCGAGCACATCGTCGAAGAAACAGCCGAACCTGCCCTTACCTTCTGTAGGTCCGACTATACTGTATGTTCCCGCGACATAGATATCCTCGTCGGCTTTATAAGTGTGCTTTCCCTTGCGCATATTATCCCTCTCCTATCAACCTATCATTGCAACTATCCAGTAGATAAAGCCAACGGTCACCGATGATACGATACCCGTCACTATTACAGGTCCCGCTATCACGAACATCTTAGCCATCAGTCCGAATACTATGCCTTCCTTCCTAAATTCCATCGCAGGAGACGCTATGGAATTGGCAAAGCCCGTAATAGGGATTATGGAACCTGCGCCCGCGACCGAACCTATCTTGTCATATATACCAAGTCCCGTCAAAAACGCGCCTAAAAATATCATAGTCGCCGACGTAAGCGACCCTATCATTGCCTTAGGCGCTTCGGGCAAGATTGCCTTATATACATCGCCGAAAGCCTGTCCTATCATACATATAAGTCCGCCTACGCCGAAAGCGGTGAGCAAAGTCACCCATTCATTGGTACGCGGACCGTGCTTGTCAATATATTCTGCATATTGCTTACTGTCCATTACACTTCCTCCTTAAGCGACGGCGGCGCATATCTTATCTCTCTGTCTTCGATATTGCTTTTTGCATAAACCGTAGCATTATCGGGTAAATCAACTTTATTCATGTACGACCTCTTATGTTATTTTTAGCTGTTGATGCGAAATTATTCAATGCAGACAGTTAAGGCGATATTGACAAAGCGATAATAATAAGTCGTATATTAGCTCTTAATCGCTGCTTCCTAACCTTATTTTCAAAAAAGCATACAAAATAATTAGTGAAATGCGGCTTAAATATATTACAATTATCAGTCTTATGCCGCCAATAGACTAAGACTGATGGTTGTCTCTCCAAGTAACCGCTAATATGAGGCGGTACTATTATTATTGCTATAATTAATTATTCTCCGCCGAATATTACGCTTGGCGGTTATACTCTATGCCCCGCAGGGAATAGCGCGCAAAAACCACGCTTTTTGCAAGCGACACCTTGAAAATGCGGAAGCATTTTACGGAGAGGAGCTAACGAGGGGAAACGCGTAGCGAGTATGCGATAGCATACGGTTTGCGTTTAAGCGGTGCCCCTCGTTCAATAATTACACCGATGAGAGTACGACCGATACTAAAGCAAGACGATACGCTTATCGTCGCTTTTGTATCGCGACTGGTCGTAGATGGGGAGGGAGGGCGTCCGTAAGGCTGCATTTAGAAGATATTGATTAAATATCTTCGCGCAGTAACAGGGCGCGCCGACCGACCTAAGCCGAATATTACGCTTGGCGGTTAGTTAACGTAAGTTGCGATACCTCTCCGGCGTCATACCCTCCTGCTTAGCAAACACCTTAATAAAATATCCTGGGTCGCAAAAGCCGCACTCGTATGCTACGGCGCTCACGCTCTTGGAGCAACTCTTAAGCAAGCGCTTGGCATGACTGATACGCACGTAATTGACGTATCCAGAAAAGGACATGCCCGTCGCCTTAACAAACAGCTTGCTGAAATATCCTGCGCTCACCTTGCACAACGCAGCCATTTCTTCTTGTCTTAGCTGCGAAGTGTAATTCTCCTCGATAAATCTAATCGCAGGCTCGACGGCGACAAGACTGCGGTCTACTCTGATATTGGGCGTAATAATCTTGCCCTCAATAGCGGATGCAATACGGTAGTTGCATATGTATGATATCATATTGACCACGGCTTCGAGTTCCGCTCTGCTCAATGTCGCAAGCTGCGAATACAACTGCCTGCCGCCGTCTATAAGGGCGATATCTCCGCTACTGCTCGGCACAACTTGCTCCAGTTGCCAATCTGCACCCTGCGGGCGAATCTGACCGCACATAATAGCGCCGAGGTATACGCCGTCGTATATTACCGGCACGGCAAAGTCAATCAAGTTCATATGACAGCGATAGATATATGGGCTCTTTCTTCTTGCCGCCTCGAGTCCGCCTCTGCTGTCACACTTCTCGCACAGTTCCGCAAGAGAGGGATTGGCTCTCACCGCCTTGCAAAACTCGCTGCAACCGCTATGCTCTGTTACCGGCGCGCCGGTATAATCTACGGCAATGATAGCCACCTTGGTTGCCGCTGCGGTATGGCGCTGCAATGTGTCAAACTCGCACGCCCTGATTATCTCCTTAAAGTCGATAGACTTATCCATGTCGATCGATCAGCGATGTTCGTTAAGAGCGCTTCTGCGCGCGCTCGACTTACAGAAGAGTCGCTCGAGAGCCTCGTTGTCGCCGTCCTGTACAGCTCTCTTAATCTGCACAAGTTGCCTCTCGAAATCGTCGATTACCTTGATGAGATTGTCGGAATTACCGATAAACAGTTGTCCCCACAGCCGAGCGTTGATATCGGCTATGCGCGTAAGGTCGCGATAGCTGTCTCCTATGTAGTCGCCCGTCTCCGCGTCCTCATCCTCGCTGTTGATTAGCGCGACCGCAAGCGCGTGCGGCAACTGCGAAGTATAAGCGACTATCTCGTCATGCTTCTCCGGCGAAAGTACCCTTATACGAGCAAAGCCCATGTCCACAGCCATCTTGGCAACCGCTTCCACCGCAGCCTCGTCGCTGACACCGACCGGTGTAATGATAAAATTGGCGCCTCTGAAAACCTTGCTGTCGGCATAATCGATACCCTTCTTCTCTCTGCCTGCCATAGGATGAGCCGGCACATAGCGAGCGCCCTCGGGCAGACAAGATACGATAGCGTCTATATATCCGCGTTTAATACCCGCAACGTCCGTGATAATTACGCCGGGCTTTAGATACGGAGCTATCTCAGACATACAACCCGCAGCATCGTCGGGATATACGCACAGCGCGACGACGTCTGCCGATGCAAGCAGCTTCTCTCTGTCACCGCCACTCTTAATAATACCGATCGTAATTGCCTGTTCTACACTGTTAGGGTCTGTGTCAATGCCATATACATGGTTATAGCCCGCGCCTGTAAGCGCCATTGCGTACGAGCCGCCTATCACGCCCAAGCCTATAATTACTATCTTACTGCTTTTATCGAATAAATTATCCATTCCTCTTATCTCCGCGTCCAATCAATATATCGATAGCGATATTGTATCCATCTATGCCCTTACCCGCAACCTGCGCCACGCAAGCGCCTGCAATCACAGACTCGCGCCTAAAGCTCTCCCTTGCCGAGATATCGGATATATGCACCTCTACCGCAGGCAACGCCACCGTCTTGATTGCGTCGTATATGGCATAGCTGTAATGGGTGTATGCGGCGGGATTGATGACTATTCCGTCGCAGCCGTCGAAATAACAGGAGTGAATGCAATCTATTATTTCGCCCTCGCAGTTGCTCTGAAAGAAGGATACTTCCGCGCCTACGCCTGCCGCGTGACGGGCAATGACGTCGCACAGTCCGTCGTAACTTACGCTGCCGTAGATACTCGGCTCGCGTATGCCGAGCATATTCATATTAGGTCCGTTAATTACCTTAATCTTCACCGATTACCTCCTTAAGCGCGGCAAGTCCCTGCTCTATGCTGCCGTTATTATTGACAATAGCGTGACAGCTGTCCTCATATAAATGCTTGCGGACTCTGTATATCGAATACAGCCTGTCTGCGCCGCCTGCGAGCAACGGTCTGCCGCTGCAATCGACGTCTCTTACTATCTTATCTACATCCTTATCTATATAAACGACTATACCGCTCAGACGCATGGCATCCCTGTTGACCGCGCCGAGCACCGCTCCGCCGCCTGTTGCGACTACAGTATTGCGCATACCTGCTATCTCCAGCATGGCGGACTTTTCCGCCGCTCTGAACACATCTTCTCCCTCGGCGAACATGTCAGCTATGCTCCTGCCTTCGCGCTGCTCTATATAGCTGTCCGCATCGATGAAATTCATGCCTTTAGCCTCGGACAATAATCTGCCGAGCGTGCTCTTGCCGCAAGACATAAGCCCCGTCAAATATATATTACCGCCGTGCTGCCTGAAATAATCGCGCTGTATGACGTTGAAGATAGGCTTGATATCCTCCGCTTTAACCGACTCGCCGCGCCATATGCTCTGAGAGCCTATAGCCTGCGCCACCAACATATACAGTCCGCTCACTGCGCGCTTGCCGAGCGAAAGCGCCTTACGAGTAAACTCCGTCATGGCAGGATTGTATACCACGTCCGCCGCCGCATCGAAACGCTCCAACACGCTCTCCGACACCGCAGACACGCCTACCTCGGGATACATCCCCACAGGCGTAGTATTGACTATGAGGTATCCGCTCATATTATCGAGTTGCGCATATGTCACACTGTCGTATCCGTCTATATAAGCGTCCTCTTCCCTCTTGGCATAGCACAGCGACGACACGCCCATTGACTTGAGCGCGTACAGCACCGACTTTGCCGCGCCGCCGCTGCCAAGCACCGCCGCCGACTTACCGCGCGGGTCTATGCCGTTGACCTCGAGCAGACACCTAAAGCCGTACGGATCGGTATTATACCCCTCGAGCGTTCCGCCGCAGTTCTTGACCGTATTGACCGCGCCGATTGTCTTTGCCTCGTCCGATATCCTATCGAGCATGGACATTACAGTCTGCTTATACGGTATGGTCACGTTAAAGCCGTCGTAGGCGATGAGCTCGCTCCTTGCGCCCTCGATTTCGCTCTTGGAAAACTCCCTAATCCCGTAGCTGCCCTCAATATTACGCTCCTTGAAAAAGAGCGAGTGTATCTGAGGCGATAGAGTATGAGGGAGCTTCTCTCCTATTACGCAATATTTATTCTTCGATGACATCTTTCTTGTACTCTCCAAGCAATTTATACGACAGACACGAGTCCTTGAGCAACGCAAGCGCAAGCTCTGCCTGCCTCATATCTCCCGATATGTCTACATAAAAGACGTAGTTACCGGGGTTGTTCTTCTGCGGACGCGACTCCAAGCGCGTCATATTGACATTGTATACGGATAGATATCGCAGCGCGTTGTACAGCGTACCCGAGCGATTGCCGAGCGTAAAGGTTACGGATAACTTGTCGCACTCGCCGTCGCACATGGTAGGCGATATTACTATGAATCTCGTATAGTTGTCGCTCTGCGTGTTGATATCCCTGCGTATAATCTCGAGATTATTCATCTTAGCCGCGCGCTCCGAGCATACGGCTGCTTTGCTCTTGTCGCCGCATAGCGCAACATAAGCTGCGGACTGAGCTGTATTGTGGTAGGGGATGAGTCTTATGCCGGGATAATTGCCGAAGAAGTCGGCGCACTGCTTGAGCCCTTGGGGATGAGAATACACCTCTCTCACATCGTCTATACCTGCGCCCGCTATGCCCGCCAGCTGCTGTCTCACTCGCACCCACTTCTCGCCTATTATGAAGAAGTTGTATTGACCGAGCAGGTCGTATACCTCGCTGATTGCGCCTGTGGAAGAATTCTCTATCGGCACAACCCCGTACTTGACCGCGCCCGATTGAACGAGCTTGAATACACCGGCAAATGTATCGCACGGCACGCGTACGCTGTCCTCGCCGAAGTATCCTATCGCCGCACTCTCTGTAAATGAGCCCTCGTCGCCGAAAAAGCCCACTCTGCCGCTTTTATCCAGCGGGGCGCGCTCTATCGCAGGCTGAGGACGCATGAGCCGCACCCGCTGCAAGTCCTTACTTATGTCCATCACCGCGCGCATGAATTGCTCTGCGTACAGGGCGTTGCCGCTGTCTTGCAGCATGGATACCGCCTTGTCGAGTACTTCTCTCTCCCGCTCGGGACGCAGCACCCCGCCGCCGTGCAGGCGCTTATACTCCGCCACTTCTTGAGCAAGTCGCAGCCTCTTCTCCAATAGCGGCAACATCTCGCCGTCTACCTCGTCTATGAGTTTCCTTATCTCGTCAAGTTCCATATCACACCGTAAGGTCGCATATCGCTATCGCCGCCGCAGCCTCTATCACAGGCACCGCCCGCAACACTATGCAGGGGTCATGTCTGCCCCGAAGCTCGAGCCGAGCGTCGCGCTCATTAGATACGTCTATCGTATCTTGAGCCTTAAATATCGAAGCCGTAGGCTTAATCGCCACATTGAAAATTACAGGCATGCCCGTAGTAATTCCGCCGAGTACGCCGCCGTTGTTGTTGGTGCGAGTCGCCACATCGTCGCCGTCGTAATAGAAGCTGTCGTTGACTTCGCTGCCCATCATGCCGCACATGGCGTATCCCAAGCCGAACTGTATGCCCTTGACCGCAGGTACGGAAAACATCATATGCGCTATCGCCGACTCCACGCTGTCAAGTAAAGGCTCTCCTACCCCCGCCTTCAAGCCGCACACGGCGCACTCTATCACGCCGCCTACCGAATCGCCGTCCGCCGCTGCCGCCTCTACGCGAGACTTAATATCCTTCCAAAGCCCGCTATCCAGCATGCCGTTAGCGTCTACCTCGTCGAGCTGCGGAGCAATCGTGTCGAAAGAGCTGTCTCTTACGTCTGCAACAGAAAGAATATGCGCGCCTACCTTGACGCCTTTAGCTGCAAGTATCTGCTTGGCTACAGCGCCCGCAAATACCATCGGAGCGGTAAGCCTGCCCGAAGAGCTCCCGCCGCCGCGATAGTCGTTAAATCCGCCGCTCTTGACATAATATCCGTAATCGCTGTGCCCGGGACGCATGAGCGAAGCGGTGCGCGCGTAATCCGCGGAGCGAGTATCGCCGTTGCGTATCACCGCAGTAAGGGGCATACCCGTAGTGTAACCGTTGAAGTAACCGCTCACTATCTCCGCCTTATCCTCTTCGCGCCGAGCGGTAGCAATCCCTTCCTTGCCCTTAGCCGAGCGTCTGAGCATGTCGCGCTCGATTGCGAGGACGTCCAACTTTATACCCGCAGGCACGCCGTCGATGACCACGCCGATAGCCGCGCCGTGCGACTCGCCGAACAAGGTAATCTTAAACCTATTGCCCCATGTAGCTGACATATATACTCCTTAAACTTTTTATAGCGGACGCTTTTTACTGTTGCGCCCGAATTATTTTATAAATGCTGTCATGCTCCGTCCGCGATAAAATCCGCAGAGCTATGCCTTGCCGTTTCGCTCTAATCTATCCGCTCTATTGAGCCGCCCAAGGATACGAACCTGTCAAAGAAGTCGGGATACGACTTGTTGACGCTCTCGCAGTCGGTTATCTCTATCGCGCCGTCGCAGCGGCATGAGGCGATTGCTGCAGACATAACCATGCGATGGTCGTTGTGTCCCTTAATCCTCGCTCCGCCCTTAAAGCCGTCCACTCCGCGTATGACTATCGTGTCCCCGACTGCATAGATATCGCCGCCGAGCGCGCCGATATTCTCCACCGTAGCGGCAAAGCGGTCGCATTCCTTCAGCCTGAGCCTGCCCGCGTTGACCAAGCGAGTGACGCCCTTGCGCAGCGCGCACGCCACGGCAAATACAGGCACGATATCGGGCACATTGCTCACGTCGAAGCGCAATTCCTTATCTTGAGGCGCTCCCGCAAGATATAGCAACATATCCTTAACCTTGGCGTCGCCCTGCGCCGACAGAGCGTTGAGCCCGTCTATCTTGACGCTGCAGCCCAAGGCATTGGCAACGAAGTAAAAAGCCGCCTGCGAGTAATCGCCCTCCACCTTGTAGCCCTCGCCCGCATAGCGCGAAGAGTCGTAACTCTGATTACCGAAAACGGTGAACTCTCTCTCCATAGCGTCATACGACACCACCGCGCCGTAGTCTGACATGACGTCGAGAGTCATCTTGATGTAGTCGGCAGACTGGAGAGGCGTGGTTATCTTAATAGAACTGTCGTACTCCGCGCTGATAAGCGCCAGCAGCAGACCGCTGATAAACTGCGAGCTAACATCTCCAGCTAGCTCGAAATTATCGCTGATAAGCGTGCCCTGCAACGTAAGGTCGAGCCTGTCCGCGTCGCTGTCGTTGCGGTAATATATGCCTTGAGAATCGAATATCTCGAAGTAAGGCGACAGCGGTCGCGCGCCCAGTCGTCCTCTGCCTATCAGCCTAATCTTGCCCGTGCAGCGAGTGAGCGCCACGGGTATAATGAATCTGAGCGTAGAGCCCGACTCCGCGCAGTCGATGACTACATCGCCGTCCACCATGCCGTGTATGCCGCGCACGGTAAGCATATCGCCGTCGATATCGATACTTGCTCCCAAAGCGCGCATGGCGCCTACCGTCGCCGATATGTCGTCGCTCATGCTCACGCCTATTATACGGCTGACGCCGTCGCTCAACGCGGCGCATATTATTGCCCTGTGGGCGTAACTCTTGGACGGAGGGGCATCCACCGCTCCGCTAAGTAATCTCGGCTCGACAGAATATATCACTTGCCGCCCTCCGCCTTAAAATAATCGAACGGCACGCGCATGGTAAAGCTGTCGCCTATCTTCCTGACAAAGACGGCGTCTACGCCGTCCGCCGCGCCCTTCTTGTCCGAGGCGATAGCCTTAACTATTTCCTCGCCGTCCGCTACGCAGCTTATGGGCAGATTATACATGGCGCTGAGCCGCTCTATCTTATCCGCGACGCCGCGCTCCGTGTAACCGTCTCTCTCGGACAGACGCGTGATGTACGCCATACCGATTGCAACCGCTTGACCGTGCGAGTACGCGCTGTAGCTACTGACCTTCTCCAAAGCATGACCGTATGTGTGTCCGAAATTGAGAAGTTTACGGCAACCGCTCTCCTTTTCGTCGCGCTCGACTATATCGCGCTTAATGTCGCAGCAGCGTGCGATAATCTCCTCCGCACACTCTCTGAAACCGCTCCTGCCGCCCATGCGCTCGAGCTTATCGAAGAGCTCCGCGTCGGTAATGCAGCCGTATTTGATAACCTCGCCCATACCGTCGGCAAAGTAGTCGTCCGAGAGCGTGTCCAGCGTGTCGGGGTCGATAATTACCGCACGAGGCTGGTGAAATGCTCCGACTAAATTCTTGCCCTCGGGCAGGTCTATGCCCACTTTACCGCCTACGGAGCTGTCCACCTGCGCAAGCAGCGATGTGGGAATCTGTATAAAATCTATGCCGCGCATGTATGTCGCCGCGGCAAATCCGCTCAAATCGCCCACAACTCCGCCGCCCAATGCGACAATAGCGTCCGAACGGGTCATATTGAAAGCAAGCGCCTCGCTGTAAATGCGTCGCAGTTCCTCCATGCACTTGCTCTTCTCTCCCGCAGGTATGACGAACGTCCTTACATCGAGACCTTTGCCTATAAGAGAATCGCGCACTCTGTCCGCGTATATGGGCGCGACATTGGCGTCGCTGACAATAAGAGCCTTATTACCGCGGCAAGTAAAATAACTGCCCGCGTCCGCTATCAGTCCGCGACCGATAACTATGTCATAGCCGCGCTCGCCTAAGTCTACTCTCAGTCTGCGCATCAGCGTATGCTCCTGCCTACGACAGGCGCGATATTGCGCAGGTCCTTGACCACTGCGTCGAACTGCTCGGGTTTGATAGACTGATTGCCGTCGCACAGCGCATGAATGGGGTCGTTGTGGACCTCGATAATCAATCCGTCCGCGCCGACTGCTATAGCGGCCCTTGCCAAGGCGGGCACCATCCACGCCTTACCCGTGGCGTGCGAGGGGTCGACGATTACAGGCAGGTGCGATACCTGCTTGACAGCAACGATTGCACTGAGGTCGAGAGTGTTGCGCGTGTATGTCTCGAAGGTGCGCACGCCCCTCTCGCACAGTATCACGTTGCCGTTGCCGCCCGATAAAATATACTCGGCGGACATCAGCCACTCCTCGATAGTAGCCGACAAGCCGCGCTTGAGCAATATGGGCTTGTCTATCTTGCCGAGTTGCTTAAGCAACTCGAAGTTCTGCATATTGCGCGCGCCTATCTGTATCACGTCGACGTCCTGTACGAACCTGTCCAAGTCGTAAGGAGACATCAACTCCGTGACAATCGGCAATCCCGTAGCCGCCTTGGCTTCCTTGAGCAGATCGAGCCCCTCGTATTTCAGTCCTTGGAAAGCGTAAGGAGATGTGCGGGGCTTAAACGCGCCGCCTCTCAGCATAGTGGCGCCCGATGCCTTAATCGCCTTGGCGACATCGGTAATCTGCTCCCTGCTCTCTACGGAACAAGGTCCCGCTATAAGCGCTATCTCCTTGCCGCCGATAGATGTGTCGCCCACCTTGACGACTGTGGAATCGGGATGGAACTTACGATTGGCTTTCTTATAAGGCTCGGATACGCGCATAACCCTCTCGACATTGTCGTCAGCCTCTATCTTCTTCATATCGATATTGCTGGTGTCGCCGACAAGACCCAATATAGTGGCGTCGCTGCCCACTACCTTATTGACCTGTACACCCATCGATTCGACGGCGCAAGATAATTCCTCGATTGCCTCGTTAGGCGTGTTGTTCTTGAAAATTACTATCATAAAGCGTTACGCTCCCGTAAAAACATTCTTGATAATAAGAATACGCTTATTATATAAAATTTTCAAGTAAATTAATATTAAATATATAATGCGTAAGTTTTCAATGATGCAAAACGCAAAAATGGCAAATAAAAGCTGCCGAGCTCTATACAATTAAGTTGAGATATTGTATATTAACGCGCCGTCGCCGATTATTGAGCAAATGGGCGCATATAACACAAATCAACTTGTTGAAAATAAAGTAAAATAACAAGATTATAATGCACGGTTCGCCTATAATAACACAAAAAATATATTAAATCAACACATAATTGATAATTAAAATTTATTCGCGGCTAACTGTCTCTGCCCGAGCTGATATCCGACCGAAAAGCGCTATTTCGGTAATATCCGAGGTCTCCGCCGCCTCGCCCGACACATCGGCATCGTCTGTTAACTCCGCATTACCCAATAAATCCGCATAATTTCCATTGTCTGCAATATCGGCAGTATCAATCGATGTCTTAATGCAAGTGTTAATACTTGTAAGCTGCGAGCATTGCTCTCCCTCGCCGTCAACTGCCTTATGCAATCCGCTCTCCTCCTTAGAAACGGAAAGAACACGCTCGCCCGCATCGGAAGTCAGCTGCGGCATCGCTCTTATATGTCGTCTGTACGTGACGACAGTCAATATCGCGCCCACCGTACCTGCGACGAGCCAACTTGCGGGGACCGCCCAATACATGCCTTTAATGCCCCAAAAGCGGTCGAAAATATATGACAGCGCCACTCTGAAAATTATGGACGATATGGTAGTAGTAAGGAAGAAACCTATCTTACCCACACCCTTAAACAGCGATTGAGCAATCAATATCGCTCCAACAAAGAAATAGCCCGATACCATTGCCTTGAGGAAGTCGGCGCACACGTCGATTACAGCCTGCCCGCCCTCCGAGCCGATAAAGATATATGAGAGAGGACGAGCGAGCAAATAGCCCAGCGCGATAAATATAACAGCATTGATTATCGATACCGCAACGCTCTCCTTGTAGCCCCTAACTATCCTGTCCTTATAACCTGCGCCCCAGTTCTGAGCGTAATAGTTGGTAAGCGCGTTGGTGTAACCGCGCAGCGGAGTCTGCAATAGCGCGTCGAGGCGCGTAGCATTGTTAACTCCGCCCATAACCGCGGTCCCGTAAGTATTGACCAGTCCTTGCACTGCAATTCTTCCCGCGTAAATCACCACTTGTTGCAGACCTACAGACAGTCCGTAAGAAGTGATCACTTTAAGCATTTTTTTATCAAAAACCCAATCTTTTCGGCTAAGACACAGCACTCGTACACGTTTGCGTGTGTATATTGCGCACAGCAACACCGATATCGCCTGAGCGGCAACGGTGGCTACGGCTGCGCCCGCAATACCCATTGAAGTGCACAAAATGAGCACTAAGTCAAGCCCAGCATTGATTGCGACGCATATTATCAGTATTATCAACGGCGCGAGCGAATTGCCGACCGCGCGCAGCGAGAACATATAGTAATTGTATAGAAATGTGAATATGCCGCCAGCAAATATTATCTTGAGATACACATCGGCGGCGCCTATCGCCTCTATAGGAGTTGCAAGCGCAAGCAAGAAGTACTTACTGAGAGCAACGCACAACGCAGACAGCGCCACGGTAAAGGCGGAGCCCGCCATAACTCCCGTAGACAACACTCTCTTGAGCGATGTGATATCTCCCCTGCCGAAGTATTGCGACAGTACTACTCCCATGCCCATAGCTATACCCATAAGGAAATTGATAACTATGGACATAATGGGCGTAGCAACGCCAATGCCGGCAAGTGATACTTCGCCCAGCGCATGCCCTATGATTATACTGTCGACCATGTTGTACAACTGCTGCAGAAAGTCGCTCAGCATAAAAGGGAGGGCAAACCTCATTATCACCGATAAAGGTCTGCCCTTGGTTAAATCCGTAGTGGTAGATTGCATCTTATATATCTATATTATATATTATGCAAGCGCGTTGTCTATTGCTCCGATAAGCGCGTTGACTGAGGCGACTATGATATCGCTGTGTATGCCTACGCCCCATATCATATCCTTCTCTCCATCCTTAAGCAATCCGACATATGCCACGGCTAAGGATTGAGATGTGCGCGTCAAAGCATGCTCCTGATATACTTCGATATGATAATCGAAAGGCACGAGCTGCCTTACCGCGCTGTTGACCGCGCTCAGTCTGCCGTTGCCTCTGCCCGTATATACCTTAGATACGCCGTCGACCGTGATAGTCACGCTCGCCTCGATATCTCCGCCGTCAAGCTGCTTATAATGGCTCTCTGTAGCAAAGAGAGGCGCCGAAATATTGACATAGCTGTCTGTAAAGATATCCTTGACCTCATCGGGAGACAGCTCTTTATGCTTACGGTCGGATACGCTCTTGACCTTATAGCCCAAGTTCTCCCTCATCTTGGCGGGGATATTGTATCCGAATTGCTTCTCCATGAGATATCCGATACCGCCCTTACCCGACTGACTGTTGATACGTATTACGTCTCCGTCGTACTGTCTGCCCACGTCGGTGGGGTCTATCGGGAGATAGGGCACGCTCCATGTGTCGATTCCCTTCTCCTCGCGATACTTCATACCCTTGGCGATAGCGTCCTGATGCGAGCCAGAGAAAGCTGCGAACACAAGCGCTCCGCTGTAAGGCTGACGCTCATAAACGCGCATGTCGGTATATTTCTCATATGCGGCGACGAGCGCGGGCATATCGCTGAAGTCGAGCTGCGGGTCTACACCTTGTGAGAACATATTGAGAGCTACCGTCACTATATCGACATTACCCGTACGCTCTCCGTTTCCGAACAAGGTGCCTTCCACTCTGTCCGCGCCTGCAAGCAAACCGAACTCCACGTCCGCAACTGCGCAACCTCTGTCGTTATGAGGGTGCAAAGATACGACGACAGCGTCCCTATGATTAAGATTTTTACACATATACTCCACTTGCTGGGCGTATACGTGAGGCATGCTCATCTCCACCGTAACAGGCAGATTGACTATCGCTTTACTATCCGAAGTAGGCTGCCACACGTCGAGCACCGCATTGGTTATCTCGAGAGCGTACTCGGGCTCCGTACCTGTAAATGACTCGGGGGAATACTCGAAGCGGAAATTGCCTTCCGTCTCCTCTGCATAATTTTTAAGCAGCTTAGCCCCGAATACCGCTATATCTATAATCTCCGACTTGCTCTTGCGGAATACCTGTTCTCTCTGCGCCACGGAAGTGGAATTATAGAGATGAACAACCGCGCTCTTGACGCCTGCGAGCGCCTCGAAAGTCTTGGCGATAATGTGCTCGCGCGACTGAGTAAGCACCTGCACGGTGACGTCGTCGGGTATGAGATTACGCTCGATCAGCGCACGGCAAAACTCATACTCGGTCTCGCTGGCGGCGGGGAAGCCTATCTCTATCTCCTTAAAGCCTATGCGGCACAGTAGCGTGAAGAACTCCAACTTCTGCTCGAGCGACATGGGTACGACGAGAGCCTGGTTGCCGTCGCGCAGGTCTACGCTGCACCATACGGGCGCCTTTTCGACGCGCTCCCTCTTCGCCCAATCGAAGCAATCGACGGGCGGCATATAGTATCCCTTGGAATACTTGTCGACATTCTTCATACTACTACCTCCTATATAAAAAAATCCGCCTCGATAAGAGACGGAAGCTGACAGCTTGCGCGGTACCACTCTACTTTACGCTCCGCTTAGCATATGCGGCGCGCCTTATAACGGATATAACGGTCCTACCCGTCGCAGACTACATATCGCCTGCGCTACTCCGAGGCGAGTTCACGCGAGCGCTCGTCCGTCTCTCACCATCCGACGGCTCTCTTGACTTACGCTACCGCGCTAATACTCCTCATCACGGTATTATATATTGCGGTTGATACAATTATATTTAATAGACAACAATATGTCAAGCGTATTGCCGCAATTAAAGCGACATAAGCACATCCAGCAGCGAGTCCATCGCGACATCGGCTATATCAGAAGTGGTATTGAGATGCCTATAAACCTCTCTGTACTTAAATATCAGCTTATAGTCGCCGTTCTCGAACAAGTTGGCAAGCGCCCTATAATAGTGCATTCCCACTTTATTCTCCAGACTTTTGACGATAAGAGCCTCGTCTTTTGCTATCTGAGCGTGCTTCTCCATATTGGCTACAGCGAGACCGATATGCTTACAGATATCGCACAGTATGCCTACAATATCGCTCATCGCATCGTCGGGAAGTATCTTGAACAGTCTGAGCTCGTCTATTGTAGTCTTGGCATAGTCGAGTATCTCGTCGAGCTGACGGGAGAGGTCGAATATATCCTTCCTCTCGATAGGAGTGATGAATGTGCGGTTGAGCTCGTCTATAAGCACTCTGCGGCGCATATCGCCCTCTTCCTCTATCTTAATTACATCGTCGGCATATTTCTCGTTCTTTGTAGAGCAATAATTGTATAGGGCTATGACGCCGTTCTCCATGCATTCGCACTGGGCGCAAAGAAGCTCGAAGAAATTTACTCTCTGCTTAAAAAACCTCATTGTTAAAACAACCCTCCCGCTATAATCGCATTGAGCAGCGCGCATATCCCCGCGCCTAAGGCGCATGCGGCGGGGAAAGTGAGCAGCCAACTCGAGAATATCTTGAATACTCTCTTCCACTTCACGTTCCTCGCCTTGCTCGCCATACCCACGCCTATGATACTCGAGGACGTAATCTGTCCCGTAGATACAGGTATGCCCGTGACATTGGTCACCACCGATACTATCATAGACGATGTCGATGACACATACGCCTGCATTAGATTAAGGCGATATATCTTACTGCCTATAGTGCTGATAAGTCTGAAACCGCCCAGCAGCAAACCCAGCATTATCGCAAGGCAGAAGCCTATCATTACCCACACGTTCAGCTCTTTGGACGCCTCGGCAACGGACGTCGCGCCGTCGGTAAGCAGCACGCAGGACAGCAGATACACTCCCAAGCCCTTCTGTGTGTTATTCATAGATACGGCGCCCGAGAGCACCGTCATATTGACTACCTGCGCGCCCTTGACTACGCCCGCCGCATCGCGGGTGAGCCATACGCTGAGCTTCAACATCAGCTTCTGCAATATAAATCCGAACGCCATGCAAAGCACCGGCGCGAGAAACACCATAAGTATTACCTTAATGCCCACCTGCATCCAATCCACGGACGACGCGCCGAATGTGACCATAGCCGCGCCAACGAGCCCGCCAAGCAATGTATGCGAGGTGGAGTTGGGCACATTGAGAAACAGCGACAGCGTAAGCCAGCCCAAGACCGCTATCATGGTAGACAGCAGGAAGATAAATCCCACCGTACGGGACGGCAAAGTCAAGAGCGCTCCCCCGTCGATAACGCCTGCGACAGTCTGCGCGACAGAATAGCTGCCTATGAGATAACACAGCAACAGCGGCGCCGCGAACTTGACGATTGCCGCGACTATAAGCGCAGTATACGGCTTGAGCGAGCGCGACACAATGCAGGTAGCCACGGCATTGGCGCCGTCGAAGTACCCCATATAAAACGTAAATGCCAGCGCAAGCGCGAATATTACAGCCGTATATACAGTCATATAACTCCTTGTTTATACAATAATACTACAAAATATGACGAAAATCAATAGGCAGACGTCTTTTACACGCCTATTTCCATCCGTTTCGTCCATATTATAACAGTTAATGACATATTTCCCGCATTATATTATTATATTAAGCGCGAGCAATATTTATGTGTCGCAATGCAGACAAGCAAACCGCATTTATCCATAAAATGCAATCGACGGACCGATAGGTCCGCCTTAAAGCTCGCTAAATTGATATATCCGGATTAATTATCCTTATCTTCCGCCCCCGCAAGCAAGGACTTCTCGCCATCGTCGCCATCGCCGGTGTCGACGTCGGATATATCTCCGCTGCCGACAGGCGCATCGCTGTCCATGTCGATATCAGCGTCGTCATCGGATAACTTTTCGCCGCATTCCCTAACGCCGCCCGTGCGATTTGCCGCTGCTGCGCAGCTATCCTCGCCGCCTGCATATACCTTATAGAACGCCTCGTTATACGCTCTCTTGAGCTCCTGCACTCTGTCGAAATATCTCGAGTACATTTCCGCGCCGCCGTCAGCTACCGTATAGTCGCCATCGCAATAGAGGATATCGAACTCTTCCGCCGCTCTGAAAGCGAGCGCCTGCTCCCACGAATATTCGGCGGGGCTCTTTGCGTTAAACGTCTTGCCGGCCGCCTCGAACGTATACCTTATATAATATACGGGCATTCTGCCTTCCTGCCGCTCTGTGCCGTGACTTACGTATCTCGCCTTTATCCTCTCGCCGCGCTCGCTCAGGCGCTTGAGCCTGCGATTGTGCGTTACGAATATAAACCCTCTCGCCACGGAAAAGACGCCCAAGGCAATCAAGGCGAGGTACATATAATATGTAGACTTAAAGGCGCCCAACGCGCGGGACACTACTACAAGCAGTATCGGTCCCACGACGCACGCTACGCCGAACACAAAGGCGACGGCTATCTGCCATCTCTTATGCTCGCGCATAAATTACTCTGCCTTGTAGACTATTCTTCCGCAGTTGGGGCACTCGCACAGTCCTGCGGAATTAATCTTGCCTATCTCGTTGACGGACAGCTCCATTCCGCATCCGCCGCACAGCACATCGTCCCTAAACGGCACTAACACGGGAATCTTCTTGTTGCCGCGTACGCGTTTATACATAGCAAGTATCTCCGCGTCGATATCTTTCTCCAGCGCCTTGAGTTTGGCGAGTTTGCCGCCCGCTTCCCTCTGAATATCCGCCTTAACTCTCGCGTAGTCCTCGGATACTTTCTTGATAGCAGCCTGATACTTCTGCAACAATATAAGCTCGCTGTTGCCCTGCGTGGACAGTACGTCGAGCTCCCTCGCGGCGGCAGCGATGTCGCGCTCGAGCATCTCCAGCGTCTCGGCAAGCTCGTTGATCCTCTTCTCGTAGAATTCCGTCTCTTTGAGCTCGTCTATCTCCTCGACAGCCTCGTCTATCTCCTTGAGTTCGCTCATTATCGAATCAAATTTATCTTGCAGCTTATCTATCTTGTCGCCGCCCATCTCCGCGCCGTTGTTGATGCGCAGCAGATTGTCCTGAGTCTTCTTGTATTGATCCATATAAGATTGCAGCTTCTTGGCTTCCTCGCTGCCGCGAAGTTTATTCTCGAGCCTGATGACGTCCTTGTCTATATCTTGATACTCAAGCAATTTACTTAATTCCATATTTCTCTCCTTACGCTCACCTAAGAGCCTTGTTGTCAATTAATCACTGTCGTATACGGCGACTTCTCTATCGCCGCAACGCTGTCTACGCCGTGCTTTAACAAAATATCCTTAAGCAATCCGACGCAATGCTTCTCGCTGTCGAAGTGAGTTACTTCTATCACGCACCTGCCTTGCTCCGCGCACTGCACGGCAAGATTGTGCTTGAGCTCGGACGTGATAATCGCGTCGCATCCTGCGGCAAAAAGCAACTCGAATATATCTTCGTCTCTGCCGCCGGCTCCCGAAGCGACCGCTGCCGAACGGATATACTTGTCCGTTTTCCCAACGAGCGAAACGCCGCCCGCGCCGAGCGCCCCCTTCACTTTAGCGGCAAAGTCCGCAACAGTGCAAATCTCCGTAACCGCTCCGCCGCGATAAAAGTCGCCGCGCTTGCCCGTATAAGTCTTGATTCCTATCAGCGACGCGAGCCTGTCGTTAAGACCGCCTTCCGCGCAATCGAGATTGGTATGCGCGCTGTATACTGTTATGCCCGACTTAATAGCCGCAGTCGCTATCGAAGATACGTAATCGCTATCGCTCAAGCGTCTTACCGGCTTGAATATGAGCGGATGATGACTGATTACGAGATTGCAACCGCGCTCTTGCGCCTGTCTCAACACTTGAGCCGTAACGTCGAGACATAGCATTATACCGCTTACACTCTCGTTAAGGCTGCCTACTTGCAGTCCGCTGTTGTCATATTCCGCCTGTAGCTCGAGCGGAGCTACGGACTCGATTATATCGAATATCTCCTTAGTCAGCATAGCAACGCTATCTCCTCATCGATAAGTTTAAGCAATTCCTGCTCCTCTGCGGCTCTGCCTTCCCCCGCCTGGGATATTACGTATAGGCATTTCCGCCTCTCGAAATTCAGATATTCCGCATACGTCTTATCGCAATAGTCGTTATCTCCGAAATGCAGCTGTCGCCGGCTAAGCGCCGCGCTCTCGCCCTCCGAGCACACTATCACGCTGTAGAAGTGCCTGCCGTCTTTCACTATGTAATCGCGCTCTATCTTAAAGCCGTGCGATACTAAGAATTCTCTAAGCTCTTTTGCATTGCGGTGGGGCGACAATATGTATCTCTTGACGCCGGTGCACCTATCGCTCATGATAGATATTATCTCTTTTCCGCCCATGCCGGCGATTACGACTACGTCCGCTTCGCCGTCCGCAAGCACGCGCATGCCGTCCCCGACTCGAAATTCTATAGCCGCCGCGTTGCGCTGCGCCGCAAGGGCGCGAGCCTTGGCAAGACTGCTTGCCGATATATCCGTGGCAATCACCCTCTCGACCAGTCCTTGCTCAAGCGCGCTTACCGCTATCAAGCCGTGGTCGCAACCGATGTCTGCGAGCGCCGAGCCGCGCACATGCGAGAGTATGGCGGCAAGTCGCTTCCTCATTTACTGATAAAATCCTTGAGGCGCTTGGTGCGGTTGGGATGACGCAGCTTGCGCAGCGCCTTAGCCTCTATCTGCCTTATTCTTTCCCTCGTGACGTTGAACTCTTTACCTACCTCTTCCAGCGTCTTGGGGCGTGCGTCGTCTATGCCGTATCTCTTACGGATGACCTCGTTCTCGCGAGGAGTGAGGGTATCGAGCACCTGCAACAACTGCTCCTTGAGCATCTTAGCCTCCGCCTTATCCGCAGGCGACGCAGCCTTGTCGTCCTCGAGGAAGTCGCCTAAGTGGCTGTCCTCTTCCTCGCCGATAGGCGTCTCGAGCGATACGGGGTCTTGAGCAATCTTCTGAATCTCGATTACTTTTTCCACAGGTATACCCATGACCTCGGCTATCTCCGCGGGAGTAGGCTCTCTGCCGAGCGTCTGCAACAGCTGACGCTGTACTCTGCCCGTCTTGTTGATTGTCTCGACCATGTGCACGGGTATCCTTATCGTCCTTGCCTGATCTGCTATGGCTCTCGTGATAGACTGCCTTATCCACCAAGTAGCGTATGTGGAAAACTTGAAGCCCTTGGTGTAGTCGAACTTCTCGACCGCCTTCATCAGACCGAGATTGCCCTCTTGTATGAGGTCGAGAAACTGCATTCCCCTTCCCACATAGCGCTTTGCAATAGATACAACCAGCCTTAGATTGGCTTCGCTAAGCCTGTTCTTGGCGTACTCGTCGCCCTCCGCCATCCTGCGGGCGAGATCTTTCTCCTCGTCGGGATTGAGCAGCGGTACCGAGCCTATATCCTTAAGATACATTTTGACCGAGTCGTCCGTGGAGCTCTCCAAGCCTTCCGTGATATCGTATCCCTCTCCGGCAACGTTGAGCGACTCGATAACTACGCCGCCCGCCTCGATGTTCTTATACGCGGCGGCAAGCTCCTCAACACTTAGCGCGAACTTGTCCAGCCTATCGTTGATGTCCATCTCGCCTACTTTGCCGTCTCTTGCGCCGGATATGATTCTCTCTATCTCGAGATTAATCTTAGCCTCGCGCTTACGTCTCTTATCTTCGGACTCGTTGCTGTTGTCCTCGGTGGCGGACGAAACCTTTTCCGCAGCCTCATGAGCCTGCAAAATCAACAATTCCTCGGGTATATCCCTCGCCGATTTCGTCCCTTTCTTTTCTTCTTCCATATATCCTCCGTCTGATTATTTTCTCTTATCCTTAAACTTGAGTTCGGCGTATTGCGCAAGCAGCTTCGCCTTGCCGTCACCGCTGTCCTCTCCGTCTATTGTCTTGGTGAACTCGCTCATCTCGCGCTTGCGATACTCTTTTAATACAGACTTATAGCAGTCCGCATAATATCCGGCAGCCGCATCTTCGGGCACTGTCTTGCCCTCGGAAAAGATCTCTTTCACCTCATGGTTGATGTCCGCAAGGGCTTGCAGGTCGTCGAGCGTCGCCTCGCCGCAAGCGGACAGTCTGCGATACTCGTCGTACACCGCGCGTAGGTCTCTGTCCGTTATATATGCGGATAAATCGCTCTTGTCTATCCCCTCTACGCCCGCGTATAGCGCGTACATCATAAATCTTAACGCCTTGAATATCTTGCCCGTCTTCTTGCCGCTGACTATAACCGGGGCGGCGACGGACTCCGCGGTATTGCCGCTCTCGTACTGCCTTACGAGCACGGGCTTGGCAATATCCGACCTTGCCGATATGTAATCGATATATACGTCCACCTGCGCGGGATTGGTAAGCGCGCGGAGTATGTCCACCGCTTTAACCGCATACGCGCCCCTGTCCTCGGGCACGCTCATGTTAAACTCTTGCGCGAGCTTGTCCAACTTATACTCGAATAGCGGCTTGGCGGAAGCGAGCAGGTCCATATAGCCCTTCTTTCCCTTCTCTCTTACGTATTCGTCTGGGTCCTTACCGTCGGGCACCGATACTACCCTAACATTAAGCCATTCGCCGTAGAGGATATCCAGTCCGCGCATAGTTGCCTTTTGCCCCGCGCTGTCGCCGTCATAGCTGATATATATCTTATCGGAGTAACGCTTGAGCAGCTTGGCTTGCATCTCCGTGAGCGCCGTGCCCATAGAGGCAAGACAATTGCCTATGCCCGCTTGATACAGAGATATAACATCCATATATCCCTCTACCATGATGATGCTGTCGACAGCCTCTTCTATCATCGCCTTCTTGACGGTATGCAAGCCGAAAAGCTCTCTGGATTTGTCGAACAGCACAGTCTCTTTGGTGTTGCGATACTTAGGCTGCTTGTCTTTCTCCAGCACTCTGCCGCCGAAGGCTATTACCTGCCTCATATTGTTGATAATGGGCACTATCAGCCTGTCCGCCTGCACATCGTATATCCCGCCGCCGCGTTTATCGCCCGCAATACCTACCTCTATCATTTCGTCCTTGCCGTAGCCGAGCGAAGTAAGATGCGCTATCGAATCGTCGAAGCCGGGGCAATATCCCAGCCCGAACACCTTGATTGTGCGCTCGGAGATTCCGCGAGCCGCAAGATAGGCGCGGGCGCGCTTGCCCTTGTCGCTCATAAGACACTTGTGATAGTAGGACGCGCAATCGCGCATCAGCGAATACAGCCTATCCCTGTGCCGCTTGCTCAGCGCCGCCTTGTCTCCCGACGAACGGAATTCGGGCACCGTCATACCCGCCTTTGACGCAAGTATACCCACCGCGCCCATAAAGTCGGTATGGTCTATCTCCATTACGAAATTGATTAAATCTCCGCCTTTATGACATCCGAAACAGTAATACATATTGGACGCCTCGTCGACGGTGAACGAAGGCGTCTTTTCGTGATGAAAAGGACAGCACGCCCAATACTTGCCGCTCTTGCGATTGAGGGCGATATTGTATCCGCTTGCCACATCAACTATATTAACTCTGCGCTTGAGCTCGTCAAGCCAGCTCGAGAATTCGTCAGCCATACAAATATATTATACGACTAAAATCTCTTATCTCCTAAAATATAATATTAAATATATATAAATTTTAATTAAAATATTATTTTATAACAGCCCGAAAGTGCTATACCTTTGGTTTGCGAAATATAATAGCTATATTTTAGCTATAATTACAGTAGATATTTGCATATTTTGATATATTATTTCAACTCATAATTGCGATTCTTTAATAAGACAGATTATATTTTATATTAGCGCAGTGTACGTAAATTTTTTTCTTATTTACTCAAATTTATATAATCGAATTAAACGCAATAAAAACTATCGACCTGTTAAGTAATCTTAATAAGTACGATGATTATCATTTATTGATAAGTTAAATTTGCTATAAGTTAACCGATTCTGTCTGTTGTATATGCAACTCTATGATTATATAACAGTATAATTACTGCTCTCATCCATTAGGCATCGCTTTGATTTATAATATCTGCATATCATATCATTTCTTAAGTATTACTTATTTTATCGGGACAAGCCCTATAAACGGAATTATATTATTTGCGGCTATAATTATCTGAAAATTTCTTTTACCGATATTGACCGCTGCTATTGTAATATGTATAATTAATATATGGATTATAAAATAATAAGTTCTCAAATAGAAGATAAATACCTAAGCAAATACGCGCAGAAGTCTGCCGATTCCAAAGGCAGGCTTCGTCCCATCTCTCCCTGCCCTCTCCGCAACGACTATCAGAGAGATAGAGACCGCATCATACACTGCAAGGCATTTAGACGCCTTAAGCATAAGACGCAGGTATTCCTCTCGCCCGAAGGCGACCACTACCGCACAAGATTGACGCATACATTAGAAGTATCGCAGATAGCCCGCACTATGGCACGCGCCCTAAGACTTAACGAAGACCTTACCGAAGCTATATCCTTAGGTCACGACCTCGGTCATACTCCTTTCGGACACGCGGGTGAAGCCATACTCAACTCCCTTATAGAAGGCGGCTTTATGCACAACATGCACAGCCTGCGCGTAGTCGATTTACTCGAAAATAACGGAGAGGGACTTAACCTCACTTACGAAGTGCGCGACGGCATCGCCAATCATAAATATACCGACAAGCCCTGCACTCTCGAAGGCTATCTACTGATATACGCGGACAGGTTCGCATACATCAATCACGATATCGAAGATGCTGTACGTGCGGGCGTATTGAAAGACTCCGACTTGCCTAAAGACTGCGTCAAGGTCCTCGGCTCCACTAAGGGCGAGCGTATCAACAACATGATCCTCGACCTCGTCGACAACAGCTACGAGAAGGGCAAAATAAAGCAGTCTGCCCTATTTGAGGATATGACATGCAAGCTGCACGACTTCATGTTCAGCGGCGTCTACACCAATCCTCAAGCTAAAGGCGAAGAGCGCAAGGCGGATAAGATGCTGTGCATGCTCTTTAAGTACTTTATGGACAATCCGAGCTCTCTCCCCTCGTTCTATCGCACATTGACAGCCTCTTATCCCTTAGATAGGGTCGTCGGCGATTATATAGCTTCGTTTACCGACAGATACGCCATAGAAGTATTCAAGAGGCTATTCGTACCCGAAGAGTGGCGCATACATTGACAAATATAATTATAAATCGATTAGATAAACGAAATTATAATATCAAAAATAGCGGCTATTCAGTCGCTATTTCCATATTAATCTATTGTCTGTTTAGTCCTTATTTAATCTTATATAACAGCGATATTATTTTATCGATAATCACACAGAACGCGTTCGAAAGTATACCCCCTACATTATAAACAGTTATATTTAGTAATATACGAATTTATATTCCAATCGAAAATTCGGAAAACGATGCTGTAAATTTTTCGCCGTCGAAATCAAGCGTAGCGACTATATATCCCAGTCTATTGACTTCCGCCACCGCAACAACCGAGCGATATGTCATAAGGCGAAAAATTCCGCTTGCCGGATTAAGAGTGGGCGCCACAAAGGACACCGCGTTTATATTAGGAATTTGCCCTTCTCTAACCTCTCCGTCGGGCGTAAAAATCATATCGTAATATGTCCTATCCATATATCCAAGAGATACATCAAGCGTATATTGCGTAAGATAATTGCCTATACGCATGTATCCGCCTTGCTCGAAAGTCGCGCAATAAGCATCGCCGTCGCTGTCAATTTTATCGTCGTATAATAGCTTATACGAATCGGTATTCAGTTTATATATTCTGTAATTACCGTATCCGCCGCTCCCGCCCGTCTGCGAGGAACAGAAAAGCAATTTATCTTCTCCGCCGAAATCAAACGTATAAATAGCAGGAGAATAGCCGTCCTCCAACTCAATATAATAAGGCGCGAAGCTATCGAACTTAACTTGTACCTTAATATCTGTTATATAGTTGTCTCCGTTGCCGAATAAACTCGCAACTCCCTTAACCTCGCCATCCGCCACCGCCACGACCTGCAGCGGCTTATCAAGCTCTTCGGCGCGCGCAGTCCCCTGCACGAGCGCAACCGCGCATAACAAAATCACCGCAATCCCAACCGCTAAAATTTTCAGCGACACAACTGTCCTTCTCATAATTTCATTATGCGTATTATCGGCAATAATATAATGTCTGCTCTATTTGATAAAATTAGCTTTTGCTTATTTTTTTTATTTTATATACGCTTGACGACAACTTTTGCGTTATGCTATTATAATCAAGCAACGGAGGTATAGCCCAGTTGGTTAGAGCGCTTGCTTGACATGCAAGAGGTCACAAGTTCGAGTCTTGTTATCTCCACCATACGCGACGTATACGCACACTTTTAAGCAGTGTGCGTATTTTTTATTTTGCTCTAACATTAAGGAAAGCTGAAAATTTAACATTCACAAATTGGATGTATTCATTTTAGTTTTATGCAAATACGCATAGTTCTTCCGATTAGTTATTAAAAAGTTTTGTATTAATAATTTTGATATATGATTAAAGGTAATAGATTTGAATTTTTTTGCAATAAACAAATAAATATCCATATCAGCCATCTTCTCTTCTTATAAAATAATCGTAACTACAATCCGGTTAGCAACGCGGCGCGTACAGGCGGACTTTTTCCTTTTTATAAAATTATTACAACTAAAGCCGCAGCAAAACAGTCAATAACTTAAATAATGCTTGAACGGAATAATCGCATACATCTATTATAAAAGTTGAAATAGGCTATTTCTTAGATGTCTCGCACTTGACTATATCCGATGTCACGCCGCGCACATCATCCGCCTTGACTACAATCAGCGAGCTTACATACTTGGCGATTTCCACGTTATCCAATGCGCCGTGATAGCCCAATGCGACTTTTAGCTCTCCGCCGTTTATTGTCACCCTGTCCACGCTTAAAGACGCGTCTTGAGACAGCGCCGCAAATACGAATATCAAAGCGTTATGCTCGAAAAAATAATCGTTAAAGCGAGCAAAAATCTCATCTATGTTGGGCGTAGCTATATAGCTTCTGTCCTCAAAAAAGCTGCTCAACTGCTCTGCGCTGCGTATGAGCGTAGCTCCGCCGTACGGCATATTGCCGTCGTAAGGCACGTAATCCAGCCTGACGCCGCTGTCGTAATAGGATAATCCCGACTGACATGCGCACAGCGCGCATACAATCACCGAAAGCAGCAGCGCGACAGCTACTATCGCTATAATCTTACGCGTCATATCGCCGCTCTTGCGCTTATTCATCTCAGTCACCGATATTACCTTTCAAAAAATGCTTATTGCGAATATATGTAAGCAAGGCGTCCGTACCTCTGTCGACATCCTCGAAAGTCTTATCGAAATTGCCCGTATACCACGGGTCGGAGATATTGGAATTGTCTCCGCAATACTCGAGAAGCTTAACGGAATCGATACCCATATATCTCAAGTCTCTGACATTGGCAGCGTCCATAGCAATGATATAATCATATTTTGCCGCATCATGCGCGTTTATACGGGCGGCGCGCTTGCTCGAGTAATCGATATTAAGTCTGTCGAGAATCCTTGCCGTACCGCGATGCACGCGATTGCCCTCTTCCTCGTCGCCGGTGCCTGCGGATGCTACCTCGATTTTATCCGACAGACCTGCGAGGTCTACCTTATGCCGAAATACAAATTCCGCCATAGGAGAGCGACAAATATTGCCTAAGCATACGAATAATACTCTAACCATAACAAGATTATAACCAATGGCTGAACATAAGCGCAAGTAAAATGCCGCATATAGAAAAGACGCGGCAGTAAGCCGCGCCTTATATATCCGTATATTTGCGTCAATTAAGTTTACTGCACTCAGCCCACTCGCTCTCGTTATAGTAGCCGTGTCCGAGCGCCCTAACCTTAACGGACAATATCGTGCCCATATCGTTAAGACTGAAGGTGTGCGACGTAAGCGATGTTGTGACGGTCTGGACATGCTCGACATCCTCGCTATCCAGATAACTTACCTGCAACTCGTACATAATGCAGTTATCGCCCTTAGACCAGCTTACCGCAAGATTATTGCCCGTCACGCTGTAGTTAGCCGAAGGCGAAGTGAGCTTGGACTCTATAATCACACTCGCCATAGCGCGCTGCGAAGTAAATATCTGCTCGTTATTGCTGCAAGCCTCGATATACACCACAACGCTGCCCACCTTACCTTGCAACGCGTCCGTTATCGACACACCGCCGTTACCTAAAGCGTCCTGCTGCGTGCATACTATCACGCTGTCGCCGACATAAATATTGTAATAATCGGCAAACGCAACAGCCCCGAACTTGAGAGAGTAAGCGCCGTCGGAACTATTAACGAACACATTCTCGGGCGTCTCCAAGGTAAAAGTATAATCGTACTCTACCGTCGTAAAGTCGCTGTCGATAAAGTATCTCGACTTGCTTCCGAGCGAATCTATATTATATCTACCGTCCGCGCCGACCTCAAAGTCGCCCTTAGACTTGACCGACAAGCTATACTTGCCGGGAGCGGTAATATAGCTTGTAATATCGCACTCGTTTCCGCTGAGCACGAAGGGCTCTATATCGTTGATTTTGACTACATACTCGCCCGTACCGTATACCTTAGATACGCTTAAACTCGAATTATTGCCGTCTCTTATAACGGTCACGCTGTCGGGCGCCTCGAGCTGCTCGATATAGAACATGTTGTCTACATTCTCTACCTTGCCCACCTCTGCGTCTTTACTAACGAACAAGCCGAGTTTCGCCATGCCCGAGAATTCCGAGCAGCTATAGCCTTTGAGCGCAAGCACGCCCTTGCCGCCGATTACGCTGTCCGCCTTGCCGCCGTCCAATACTACGTAGGAGTAGTCGTCCGCCTTAACCGCAAGAGTACTGCCGCTTACGCTGACATATCCGCCGTCCGAGGCAAATACCGCCACCTGCGATACACCCGCGATATCAGCTCTGCCGCCTCTTGCTATTACCTTAGCATCGTTGCCGCTGCCGCTGATTGTGCCGCCGAGCACGGCATGCGAAGTGCCGCCCACGACCTCGAACACGCCGCCGAGCGATAAATATCTGTTGCTCCTAAAGCTTGCATTGATATTTGCCTTATTGATAAAGGCGTCGCACTCAAGTATCACGCTGCCGGCGGGGGCGTTGATGACTAAATTGTCGGCTGTTATACTGCCCTTGTCCGTATAAGCCGTCTTGCCCTTCTTGGTGCCGACGGTCATACTGCCTCCCTCGGCGTTGATTGTAAGCGTACCGTTGATTCTAAGGCTGTGCTTATTGAGGTCGATATCTATCAGACCCGAGAGCGTCGCGTCGCCTTCGATTACGATATCTTTCTTGAGATAGACGTATTTTTTAGTACCGGACGACCAGTCTACGGACAGGAACTGCTCCGCGCTCGATACGAATATCTTATCTTTCACATAGAAAACCACAGGCACGATTATCGCTACGAGTATCGCCGCAATCAGCACTGCGGCAACTACCGCGATTAATATCTTCTTTTTCTTGGGCATGGGCTCGCGCTGTTTACCGCGTCTGCCTCGCCTTTCGCCCTCGTCGCCCTTAGATAAGTCATCTTCGCCGTCGTTGATAACTCTCAGCGGATTGTCTGCGTTATCGACGGTATTGGAATCGGTATCGCCTTCGCCGTCCGCGTCTGCGCCTTCTGTCTCCTCGACATCGTCCGTCGCATTATCCGTGACTTCGTCTGTCGCATCGCCTTGAGTAATAGCCTCGGTGCCGTCCGACTGCTCTACGGTATCGTTATCGTAACCGTCCGCAGACACAGGCTGCGCATCGACTAAGCCGTCGTCTTGACTGTCGATAGGGGTCGGCGACTCCTCTGCCTCGCCCAAAGCCTCGCGATTGTTATCTCTTTCATCATTCCAATTATCCATAATTACCTACCTTGAAGGAAGTGCTTAGCCAGCTCTTCTCCCGACTTATAAAATATTCCGCTTGAGCAAGCGTTGGACTCGTTGTAACTATTGCCCTCTGAGCAATCGCCTTTCCTATATATGACAAAGGGAACGGGATCGCTCACATGCGTCTTAAGCGCGATGGGCGTAGGGTGATCGGGCGCGATAAGGATAGCGTAATCTTCTCCGCTCTTATCAAGCTCCTCTTTAATATACTTGACTACAATGTTATCTATCAACTCAATGGACAGTATCTTATGCTCGATATCTCCCTGATGTCCGCACTCATCGGGAGCCTCCATGTGCACATAAATATAATCGAGCCCGCTCTTAAGCGCGTCAATTGCCGCCTTTGCCTTGCCTGCGAAGTTGGTCTCGTATGTGCCTGTAGCGCCTTCTACCTCTATAACGCGCATTCCTGCGCCTCTGCCTATGCCTTGAACGAGATCCACGGCGGATATCACGCCACCCTTGAGCCCCCACCTGCTTTCAAACGGCTCGAGCGCGGGACGAGTGCCTTCTCCCCATAGCCATATGGAATTGGCGGGGCGCTTTCCCATTGCCTCTCTGCGCTTATTGATAGGGTGCTTGCTGAGCAATTCGTACGACTTACGCATGAGCGCGAGCATCTCGTCGCCGTACAGACCTGTAGGCAGATGTCCCTTAATAGGCTTATCGGAGATGTCGTGCGGAGGGGTATATTGAGTGCCTACCGCAGCGCGGTGGAGTATCATACAGTGACGGTAACTCACTCCCGCCTTAAAGAACCTGCTCTCACTGCCCAGTTGGGACTGAATATACTCGATAAGCTCTCTCGCCTCGGCGGTGCCGATCTCGCCGGCGCTGTAGTCGAGCATAGTCTTATCTTCGTACTCGCCCTCGCCGGATAGAGTAACCAGATTGCATCTCACCGCGACGTCGTCGTCTGCCATTACGATGCCCATATTGAGAGCCTCGAGAGGCGAACGCCCCGTATAACATACCAGAGGGTCATAACCCATCACCGCAAGATTGGCGACATCGCTGCCCGGCTTAAGCGTATCGGGGACGGTCTTGACTAGCCCTAACTCGCCCGCCTTGCAAAGCGCGTCTATATTGGGCTTGCACGCCATATCGAGAGGCGTCTTGCCTCCGAGTTTATCTATAGGATAGTCAGCCATACCGTCGCCTAAAATAACAACATATTTCATAGCTTAACTCCGTTAATTACTTTTATTTTATTTATAATATGCCTTTTGCTGTAATTTGTCAACGCTTTGGAGCAAGCAACAGTATTATTACCAACTGTGTCGAATATAATAAAGCATGTTGCTTTGGTTCGAATATTTGCTGTTGTATTTTTTAGGTATATGCGCCTTGCTTACGGCATGCTATATATTTGGGTGCAAAAAACGTACAGTGGCAATTTTATGCGTCAACTGCGCAATCGGAGGACTTGTCACACTCATACCGTTGGCATGTTCCGTTACATTGCCCACGTGGACATATCCATTAAGCGGCTTAATAGGCGCGCCGATAGCGCTGATATATTGCTTTATTTAAGTAATATATTATAATAAATTTTGCCGATTTTATTGCTTATCTCCTGCACTATAATATTATCTACGCCGATTATGTATAATTATATCATTGTCACAACATGTATATTTTATGCACTACGACTATTATTCAGCATACAGGTTAACTGATTGCGGCAATGCGCTTATAACGTCGATACCGGCGCTTAATAGCGACGACTGCAATGCTTGTAAGGTTATTGTCTGTTCGCTATTGAATTTACTTTGAAAATATAGTAAAATAGAAGCAAGAGGTGACAATATGAAACGTAACGGTATGTGCCCCATTTGCTGGCTCAAGAAGGCGTTCACGCCTACAAAGAATATTTCGAGCAACCCCAGCAGTAAGAGCTATGACAACGGCGCGGCTTTGACCCCGCCCATGGGCTGGTCGAGTTGGAATACTTTCAGAAACAATATTGACGAGGACCTAATCAAGCAGACCGCCAAGGCAATGGTCGATTGCGGCTTGCTTGACGCAGGATATCGATATCTCAATCTCGACGACTGCTGGCACTCGTCAATGCGCGATGCCAGAGGCAGATTGCAAGGCGACTTGACGCGCTTCCCCACAGGAATAAAATCGCTCGTGGACGATATCAACGCGATGGGTATAAAGGTAGGAATATACTCGAGCAACGGCACATATACCTGCGAAGACTTACCCGCAAGTCTCGGGCGCGAGCGCGACGACGCATTGACATTCGCCGAGTGGGGAATAGAATTCTTTAAGTACGACTATTGTCACAATAAGCAGATATCCAAATACGCTCCCCTTGTAGAGAGCATCCACATAGCGCCTATCGGAGGTAATGATATACAATCAATCCCCGCCTTAGACGCGCTGCTCTACGGCGACGCGAAATTGATGAGCTGCTCCAAGCTCCCTTGCGGGCACTACATATCCGGTCTCGACGCAGGCGGAGGCAAGGCAGAGTTCAAGAATGTCTACGCGCCCGAGGACGGCGAGTACGCTTTGACCGTTAGAATATTCAAGAAGGGACGATACGACAAATTCTTATTAATAGACGTGAACTGCGAAGAATACCATATCGAAGTACCGCCTCAATTCCCTTGGCAAGTGACCGCGCGCTTCCAGCAAATAGTCACGCTTAAGAAAGGCGTCAACACCGTTACACTCTCCAATCCCGTAGCAAGCAGAGCCGACAGCGCAATGCTGCAATATCGCTATATGGGCAAAATGCTTAAGCATGCAGCCGAGACCGTCGCCGAGCAGCAAGGTCGCGAGCTCAAGCCCATTATCTTCTCCATATGCGAATGGGGCGTCAATAAGCCTTGGAAATGGGGCGCAGGCGCGGGCAACATGTGGCGCACCACAATGGATATCAGCCCTTGGTGGATATGGATTAAGAAAATCTATAATAAGAATGTCGACCTGTATAGGTATGCGGTAAAAGGCGGCTGGAACGATCCCGACATGTTGGAAGTAGGCAACGGCAATCTCAGCGCAGCGCAAAACGTCAGCCACTTCTCGCTGTGGTGCATGATGAACGCGCCTCTCATACTCGGCAACGACCTTAGGAATATGGACGACGAGGTGCTTAGGATAGTAACCAACCGCAACTTGATAGCCGTCAATCAAGACCCGCTCGGCATACCTGCCAAAAGGCTGCGCAAAGGCAGAATAGACGTGCTTGTCAAGCCCCTGCGCGACGGCTCGGCGGCAATATGCTTCTTTAATAAATCATCGCGCAAAGGCGTATCCAAGCTCAACATAGCTTCGGTGATAGCAGACGGCTACGCTTGCCTTGCTAAGGCAGGCAAATATAAGGTAACGGACATGTGGACGGACGAAGAAAGCGTGTGCGAAGGCAAGCTGCGTTACTCAATCCCGAAAGACAGCGTTAAGGTAATCAAAGTTACTCCCATCGTATAACCTATTCATTTACATTATGCGGCGCGCTTTGCTTAAAGCGCGCCGCTTTTTATATAAGATAAAGTAGCAAGTTAGCAGAGATATACGCGCTTAATACAATTAAGATGCTTTAATACGCGTCTACGTCAAATAATACAATAGCAAATTATATTTATAAAAAATAAAACCATTTAACGCGCTATAGAAATAATAAGCGTTCTACAAGAGCGCTAACGAGAAACATACTTTATCTACTTGATACTTTCAAATAACTGCTCGCAAAGCAAAGTTATAACTAAATCGGCTATTACAGACATATATGCGGTAAAAATAGATAAATCGAGCGACACATCTTATATTAATCAGTACGCTCCCAATCTATAGATTGCGTACGAATATACCGAGCGCGCCAACATAGCCGATATTGACGGCGACTTTATTATATACCGTAGCGTCCCGTAGTAATATCCTTAAAAAGAAAGCCTCGCGGAGCGTCCAAAGTAAAAGTAAAGTAGCAAGTTAACAGCGCTATAAGCGCCAGTAAGCATACCAGTGACAGCGCCCGATAGTGCCGAGCGCGCGTCAAAAGCAGATATGACACCGAATATGCTAAAATTACCGATATTATAAATATAACGATATCTACAGCTAAAATTGCTCTGCCTGCAAAAGATGTGTAAATATAGAATAGCGCAACCGTAAATATGCATGCCGTGAATTGAGACAGAAAGCATGCCGCCGTATAGTTATTGTTACCCCTAATATACAGTAAGCCCAGCATCGAGTACGCAGTGATAGGAAATATATACATCTTTAGATGCTCCCACACGCTCTCGTTAGCAGGAAAAAACAAAGCCGCGCCTATGCTTTCGCCCGACCATGCATATATAAAGTGCGACAGTGTCCCGATAAATAAAGTAAATAACGCGCCGCCTACACAGTAATTGAGCGCCTTGTTGTATCTGACCATAATACAATATAATTATGAACCGTAACTATTGTGCATTTAGCAGTAATTTTGTCGAATTAAATCTAATAAATAATTAAGGCTTGCCCTCGACAAGGCAAGCCCTAACAATGCAATATTACGATTTTAACTTAATTAATCGTTGTCGTTGTCTCTACTGCGCGAATTTGTCTTAGAGACGTTATCGCCTTTCGCCTTGACCTTGTTCTTCCTTGCGACCTTCTTGAGAATAGCCGCTACAAGGATAATGATTCCCAAGACCAATACCGCCATGGCGCCGTCTACGATGAGGTGAAGTTTCATCATCTTCTTATACCACTCGTTGTCGGCTTCGGACATACCGCCATTTCCCGAATTATTGGGATTATTCGGATTATTGGGATCGCTTGGATCGTAGCCGTAGGTAAAGGGGTCGGACACGCTCTTGGTAGGGTCGGTCAAAACGTTGCCGTCGACGCCTACAATCATGAAGTTGCTTGCTCCGGGACCTGTAAGTTTAGCAACGAGCTTATATTGCTGTCCGAGTACGAGGTCTGACTCGGCGACGGGATTGCCGTCCAAGTCGATATACTCGTACGTTGCCTGCACATACTCGGCATATTTGCTCGGTATTACAAAATTAGGCGTTCCGCTTGCACTGCTCCAATACTCCTGTATCTTAACATGCTCTATTGCCCAAGTAATCGTCTGCTCGCTGTCTAGCGCTTCGCCGTCCGTCTCCCATGCATAATTGCCGCTCTTAAGCGCAATCACTATGCGATACTCGCCCGCATTAGTTGCCGCAAGGTCGCCGTCTATGCTCATAATCTCCTCATCGAATCCGCTAAGCAATGTCATAATGTCATATTCCGCGCCGTTATAAGTCGCAGCATTTATCGTAGGCAAAGCTACTTTCTTAGCCTCTATCGCCACTGCAAACACACTCTTCTCGAGCAGATACGACTCGTCGTTCATCTCTATAACTATTACGTATTTACCTGCATTTACGGGCGCGCTGTCCAGCTTGGTATTATTGCTCATATCATTGATGTCCGTGCCTAAGTAGTACGTAAGCGTAAAGTCGTTGACTCCTATAGACGCGCCGCCGAACTTGACATCGTCCTTAGTATAATGCGCCTGTCCGTCGTATTCTACCTTGTCGCTCAGCTGCGCCTGCACCGCCGTATATGGGTCGTTGCCTATCGATACCGTCGTCTCCGCAGGGTCAGTCAACAGTCGGTAATTACCGCTGTTCTTGCCGTCGAGATATGCCACTATCTTGAATGTCTGCGGATTCTCCGGTCCTATATTGTCCGCGGCAACCTTGTCGGCCAGAGCTTTCCTGCCTTCCTCGTCGATACCGAGCAGACTTCCGTCGGGCGCATAGTACTTATAGTGCACTATCCTATCCTCGCCGCTCGTATACTTGGGGTCGCAGTTTAGTTCCTTAAGGATATAAGTTCCGCTCGGCACCGGCTTCCACTTGACGACGATACCTTTGCCGAAAATCTCCCAATTAAGCGTAATATCTTCAGGCTGATTGAAGCACTGATCGTCATACTCAAGCGTATTGCCTGCCACCCTCGCAACGTATTTCTTGACTTCTATACCGCTCGCGTTCTGATAGTCGAATATTCCGCCCGGCGCGCTCAAACCCAGCGGCAGCGTAGTCGAATCTATCTCTACGCGTATAATCTTGCCGTCGTTGTATTGCAGCTGCGTAGTCTTAGGGTCGTACACCCCGGACACATTGCCCGTGCTTGTCGCGTACTTATATTTCCACTTGACGCCCGACAGGTCGAAGTCCGCTTTAGTAATCTCCCAGTTGATCGACAGCTCTATCTGCTTCTTGTTGTTCTCGAAGAGATAGTCGTCGTTCAGCACCTTAAGCAGCACCTTGGTAGTGTAATGATTCACCTTGGACGCGCTCTGATTGCAATATCCCTCGGTATATGTTGCGCCGTTAAACGAAGATGTAAGATTGTCAATCTCAACAAGCATATTGCCGTCGCTGTCCTTGGGCAAGCTGCTGCGTTTGACTTCCAGCTTATTGGTTACCTCGCCGTTGCTCTCCAGCGTGCCGAACAGCGCGTAGACGATGCTCTTACCTTCTGTAATATCCAAGTTAGCGCCGCCGGGGATAGGATTGCCGCTCGGTCCCAGCGCAGAATACTGCCATGTAATCTTGCTCGTATCTACTTTCTTGGACTGCACTGTGAACAGTTTAGGCAATCCTACATTGTTAAGCCCTGTTGTTATCGAATAATTGATGTTGTCGTTATCGTCTGCGACCTTGTCCAATGCGGCTGTCAATCTATACTCGCCGACAGCGATCTCGGACAGATCTATCGTAGCGACAGTCCGATCGCCCGCCTGCTGCGCGGCGATGCTCTTACTCGACGCGCCCGTATCTTGCGAAGCATATGACGCGGTAAGTTTAACCGTATCGCCGTCCGCTATCCCCGACGCCGTCAATGTAGCCGTATACTTACCGCCTACGGTCCACTGCCATGCGCCGCTATTGACCGTATTGGATAGCTCAAGCGTCAATTGCTTGGGCGTAATTGTAAAAGTCAAAGTGCGCGAGCCTGTACCGCCCTCCGCATCATTCCATACGTCGCTTGCGGGATTGATAAGCTCAAACACCGCTGTATAAGTGCCGGCTTGCTTAACGCTCACCTCTCCCGTTGCCGCGTCGAAGGCGATTTCGCTGCCTGCGATATCTTTTCCCGCGGGGTTCTTTCCCGTAATCGTAACGTTAACATCGTTTCGGTCGAACTTATTAAGCGTTACCGTCTGCGTATCGCCGTTGTACTCCTTGCTCGCGTCTGCGGTAGCAACTTTGGGCACTGCAATCGCGTCCGTCGCCTCGCTAGCCGCCGTCAAGTCAAAGTGGAACGCAGGTCTTACGGAAGACTCGAGATTGACATCCGCTGTCGAATAACCGCCCGTAGTAGTTATATATATAACCTTTTGAGCGAGGTCATACGCTCCCGAACGCAGAAATGCCGTTGTACCGTGACTGCGCTGCGCCGTAGATAATCCCCAATATCCGGCAAAGCCCGTATATCCCGTCTCGGGCAAGCTCGGAAGCCACAGATAATCGTCTGCCCAATCGTTATAATTAGATTTGGCGCTGTAATTCATGTTAGTGGAATAGCTCGGCTTATTGGGCGAGCCCCATGCGTCGTTGGGCTGCGTATTCCATCCCGTAGAAAACTCGCGCATTGATTCGCTCGACTGATACGCTACGCCGCGGGGCCGAATGATAAACTTTGTAAGCGAAAGATTGCGACTTGTATCGCTCGCATCCGTATTCACATTATCCATTGTGAACTTGGCATACTTATGGCTGTCGCTCTGCGGCACGGTAGTAAGCGTAGTCGCTCCGTTAGCGGCAACATATCCGCATCCGCCGCTGTTCAGCGCCTGCGCGCGTATAAGAGAGGTGCTGTACATATTGCTGGGATACTTAGCCGTAGGCGTATTGGCAGCCCATGTATTATATTTCGAGCGGTCTGTGCTCGAAGCAAGCCAAAGCGTTGCTATCATATGTCCGTTATCCGCCTTACGCAAGTCGGTCACAGTCCATATCAAGCCGTCTATCTCGACTACGATATCTTTACCGCCGTTATTGTTACGCAATGTATCGGCGTTCTTGGCGGACAATGCCGATAAGTCGGTCTTTGATTCTGAAGAATTGCGCAACGCGCGTACCAAGCTTTCGAATCTCTTACCGTTAAAGACTTTTCCATCGGCGTCGGAAGTGTCGTATTGGTCCAGCAATAATTCATCGATTTTCAGCGCATCGCCCAAGTTATCGTCTGTAAAGGCATAGCCGTAATCCGCCTTGGCAAGCAGCGCAAGGCAGCATATAAACGCCGTAAGCAAAACTATGCTTATCACAACAGCATAGCGCCATGCGCGTATTTTTCTTATATTTACATTCATACTTATATCCTCTTATCCCTTCCGATACCAAGATGATTTCAATAGCTTTTGAACAATGCAAAATTATTCTTCCTCTCTCGAATCATGACAAATAATGACGATTATAAGTCTGTAAAAGTGTACATAAATTAATATAATTGATGATCACGGGCAGAAAAATAGCGAGGAAATAACTGGATTTT
>CAJTXS010000003.1 GCA_910583735.1 uncultured Christensenella sp.
ATTAGCGACTACAGTACGCAAAAATGATCATCAATTATATTAATACATGAACAAATCAAATGTAATAATCGGATAAATATTATAGCTTAATCGTAAATCTGAGATATAAAAAAGCCGCTCTTGATAAGAGCGGCTTAACTATTATAATCGGTCAATCAATACTTGGCAAGTATCTTATTTACCTCGTCGGGAGTAACCTTACCGTAGACGTCCTCGCCCACTGTCATGACGGGCGCGAGACCGCAGCAACCTATGCAGCGCGTAGCCACGAGCGAGAACTTGCCGTCGGGCGTGCAGTCGCCGTTGCTCAGTCCGAGGACCTGCGAAATCTTATCGAATACCTGCTGAGAGCCCTTGACATAACAAGCTGTACCGAGACATACTCCGATAGGATTCTGTCCCTGAGGCGCTAAAGCGAACTGCGAATAGAATGTGGTTATTCCGAAAATCTTTTCCTTGGGTATACCCGTCTCTTCGCTCACGATAGCTTGCACTTCCAAGGGCAAGTATCCGTATATCTCCTGCGCCTTCTGCAAGGCAGGCATGGCGCAACCGTCCAACTTGGCTATATCTTTGAGCGCGGCTCTGAGTTTTGCCTCCTGCTCGGGCGTTCCGCTAAAGGGCACGGATGTAATCTTCTTCTTCATTATTTCCTCCCGCTACGCTGTATAGCGCATTGCAGTATATATTGTATCATATCGCTTATAAGTTTACAATGCTTTTTGTCCAATTTTCTGTGTAGCTGATATGTTTGGCGAGCTCTACGACGCTTCCGTCCGCTTGCGCCGTATGCAAATGCGGCTAAAATATTTTATATTATATAATATCCTTATTACTAAGCTCAACCGCCGCATATAGCTGTTATATCCGATGATTTAATAAGCCCGACATGCCGCCTGTAATCTTACTTTAATAATAAATATCCCCGCCTATGGGCGACATTAATATCGCTTAATAAAAAATAAGGCGCGGAATATCCGCGCCCAATATCGTAATAATCGATTAGATATTATTGATTATCTTTTCCGTCATCTCTTTGGTGCCGAGTACGGGCAGCCCCTCTTCTCTCAAGTCCGCCGTACGGGCGCCTTCGTTAAGCGTCTTATCGACTGCGCGCTCTATCGCGTCCGCCTCGTCGGAGAGATTAAAGGCGTATCTGAGCATCATAGCGGCAGAGAGAATAGTTGCGATAGGATTGGCAATATTCTGTCCCGCTATAGTGGGCGCAGAGCCGTGTATAGGCTCGTATAATCCTCTCGTAGTCTCGTTGATGGACGCGGACGGAAGTATGCCTATGCTGCCCACGCACATCGCGGACAAGTCGGATAATATATCGCCGAACAGATTGCCCGTGACTATTACGTCGAACTGCGACGGCTCGCGCACAAGCTGCATCGCCGCATTGTCTACCAATACGTCCTCAAGCTGCACATCGGGATAGTCGGAGTGCACGTCGTGCACGCACTTGCGCCATAAGCCCGACGTCTTGAGCACGTTGGCCTTGTCAATGCTCGACACCTTGCCGCGTCTCTTCTGCGCAAGCTCGAAAGCTACCCTCGCAATCCTCTCGACTTCGAGCTCGCCGTAAGCCATTATGTCATAGCCTTCCGAGCCATATTTACCCTGACGCATACCCTTCTCGCCGAAGTATATGCCGCCTATCAGCTCTCTTACTACCAGCAAATCGATGTCGCCGGGAGACTTGAGCGGGCACACCTTGCTAAGCGCGGAGAAGAGCTTGGCGGGACGCAGATTTGCGTACAACCCCATCTCCTTGCGCACGCCCAAAAGAGCGCGCTCGGGTCTCTTCTCGTAAGGAAGATTGTCGTATTGATATCCGCCCACCGCGCCGAGCAGCACGCTGTCGCTCATAAGACATATGTCGAGGCTCTCCTTAGGCAGGGGCTCGCCGTATCTGTCGTAAGCCACGCCGCCGCACACGCTCTCGTTGAATGCGAATGTATGGCTGTATCTGTCGCCTATCTTGGTAAGCACGTCCATTGCCGATTCCACGACCTCGGGACCGATACCGTCGCCTTTGATTACCGCTATATTATAAATACCCATCGTTATCTCCTTAATCCGCCTTAATTATTCGGTATATTTACCGCTCTTAATCGCCTCTACCAGTCCGCCGCAAGCTATAATCTGCTGTATGAACCGAGGGAAAGGCGCCGCCGAGAACTGCTTGCCCGTAGTCACGTCTGTTATCACGCCCGTATCTACGTCTACGCTTACAATGTCGCCCTGCTCTATGGCTTCCGCCGCCTCGGGACACTCGAGTATATACAGTCCTATGTTGAGCGCGTTGCGATAGAATATCCTTGCAAAGGACTTGGCTATCACTATCGACACGCCGCAGCCCTTCAGCGCGATAGGCGCGTGCTCGCGGGACGAGCCGCAACCGAAGTTCTTACCCGCAACGACGATATCGCCCTTGTTGACCTGCTTGTAGAAGTCGGGGTCGGTATACTCCATGCAGTGCTTGGCAAGCTCTGCGGGGTCGAACGTACTCAAATATGTGGCGGGGACTATGATATCGGTATCGATATCGTCTCCGAACTTAAAAACTCTGCCCTGTATCATTTATTCTCCTCCAGTCTGCGCTCGGATATCAACTTGCCCGCTATCGCGCTCGCCATAGCCGTCGCGGGAGAGGCAAGATAGATATAGCTGTCTTTGGCGCCCATTCTGCCTATAAAGTTGCGGTTGGTGGTAGTGACCGCCCTCTCGCCCGATGCAAGTATGCCCATGTGTCCGCCGAGACAAGGTCCGCATGTGGGCGTAGACACTATCGCGCCGCCCTCGATAAAGGTGCGTACGTAGCCCTTCTCCACAGCTTCCAAATATATCTTGTTGGTGGCGGGTATGACGATAGTCCTTACATTGGGATTGACCTTGCGCCCCTTAAGCACCTTAGCCGCCGCGGCAAGGTCGCTTATCCTGCCGTTGGTGCAAGAGCCTATAACTACCTGATCTATCGCAATATCCTCATCCAAAGTATCGACGTTGCGGGTGTTGGACGGCAAGTGCGGGAATGCTACCGTAGGGGGCACCTCTGCAAGGTCTATGTCAATGACGCGCTCGTACGCGTCTGCCGACGGCTCTGCGAACCTGTCGTACTTCTTACCAAGCGTTACTTGAGTGTACTCGTCGGTAATCTCGTCTATGGGGAAAACGCCGTTCTTGGCGCCGCACTCGATAGCCATATTACATATGGTGAATCTGTCGTCCGCGCTCATGTACTTGACGCCCTCTCCGCCGAACTCTATGCTCTTATACAGCGCGCCGTCTACGCCTATCATGCCGATGATGTGCAATATTACGTCTTTACCGCTGATATAGGGCGAGGGCTTGCCTATTAGATTGAATCTGATTGCGGACGGCACCTTGAGCCATATCTTGCCCGACATCATTATGCCGGCTATATCCGTGGAGCCTACGCCCGTGGAGAAAGCGCCCAGCGCTCCGTAAGTGCACGTATGCGAATCCGCGCCTATCATTACCGCCCAAGGCTTAGCGATTCCCTTCTCGGGCAGCAGAGCATGCTCTATGCCCATCTGTCCCACGTCGAAGAAGTTCTTGACGCCCTCTTTCCTTGCGAAGTCGCGCACGCGCTTGCACTGCTCCGCCGACTTGATGTCTCTGTTGGGGGTGAAGTGGTCGAGTACGAACGTGACGTTGTCTTTATTGCACAGTTTGCAGCCGCTGCTCTCGAATACATCGATTGCAACGGGTGCGGTCACATCGTTGGACATTGCCGTATCCACATCTACGAGCACGAGGTTACCCGCCTTGAGCGCTTGCTCCGCTTGAGCGACGTTCATGCCCTTCTTTGCAGCTAAAATCTGTTGAGTATATGTAAGTGTCATATTGTGTCTCCGTTATCTAAATATTATACAGGCGCGCGAGACTTAAGTCAAGTTTACGGGCAATCTATCGACGCACACATTTTTATAAAATGACGCCGTACGTTACCGACTGCCGACCGCATTAAGCGCCGTGCGCGCCGATACAACGCTGCTGTAAACACGCCTTAAATTACTTAAACGTAATCGTTTATTTGCGCGTTTGACGCGTCTATTGACAATCAACGGCGCATAGATATGCCGATAGCATTAACCATGTTTTTGTATTGAAAAATTGAAGATACGCGTCAATAGTCTCTGCCCGTAAGCGCGCCTTCCTCGAGCATCCCCGCAAAGCCGTGTTGCCGCAAGTACTCGTACACCACAATTGCCACGCTGTTGGCAAGATTGAGCGAGCGCGTCCCCTCTCTCATCGGGATGCGCAGTGCATTGTCGTAACACTGCTTAAGGAGCGGCTCGGGCAACCCTCTCGTCTCCCTGCCGAAGAATACGTAACACTCGTCGCTATAGCTCACGCCCACGTGATTTCGCGGCGCCTTGGTAGAGGCAAAGAATACTTGCTTGCCGCTGCCCTCGAATGCGCGTCGCACTGCGATAGGCATATCTTCTCTGCCCGTATATCCCGTATTGAGCGATAGAAACTCGTAGATATCCTTATACCTGCGCACGTCGGACAACTCCCAATAGTCCAGCCCGCTGCGCTTGAGATACTTATCTTCCCAGCTGAAGCCGCACGGCTCTATCACGTGCAGGATTGCGCCCGTCGCCGCGCAGGTGCGGACTATGTTGCCTGTGTTGTTGGGTATCTCCGGCTCGAAAAGCACTACGTTGATCATAATCTGCTTGCTATCTCCATGAATGTGTCTATGTCGGACGCGCTGAACGCGATATTCTTAAGCTCCTTGCCGCCCCTTACTCCCTTAAGGTAACATGCGATATGCTTCTTGATATCCGCGCACACCTTGGCTGAAGGGTGATGATTGAGCATGATGCTAATATGCCTCTTGAGCGCCTCTGCTCTGCCCATAGGCGATACTCCCTTGATAGATGAGAATATGTCGGGATTGCCGAGCGCGCCCCTGCCTATCATCGCCGCATAAGCGCCCGTATGCTTTAATATCGCGTCGAAACTTGCGGAGTCGGTAACGTCGCCGTTGGCTATCACGGGTATGTCGAGCGCGCAGACTATCTCCGCTATCGCATCCCAATCCGCATTGCCCGAGTAGTACATATCCCTCGTCCTGCCGTGCACGGCAACCGCTATTGCTCCCGCGTCCTGCATGCGCAGGGCGAAATCCTTTGCTCCCGACTTGTCATTCCAGCCCAATCGCATCTTAATAGTGACGTTGTCCCTTACGCTCCTTGCCGCCTTGACTACCGCGGCAGCTCTGTCCGCGTCGAGCAGCAGGGCTGAGCCCTCGCCGTTCTTTACAATCTTGGGGACGGGGCAGCCCATATTAATATCTATTATATCGAATTTATCGAGCAGAGGACTTGCGCACGCCTTGGCTATAAAGTCGGGTTCGCCGCCGAACAGTTGCACGCATTTAATGCGCTCGTTGCCTGTGGTATAGAGCAAATCCGCCGTGCGAGAGCTGTCGTAACACAGCCCCTTAGCCGACACCATCTCGGTATATGTGACGTCCGCGCCGCACATCGCGCACACCGCGCGAAAGCCCACGTCCGTATATCCGGCAATAGGCGCGAGATATGCGCCCGACTTGGGCAAAACGGCTGTCACAGCCCCGCTCCCTTAGCCTCTTGCCACAGCCTGTCCAGCTCCTCGTCGGACGCCGATGATATATCCGCGCGCGCCTCTACGTACTTGAATCTGTGTATGAATTTATCTGTGGCGGCTCTGAGCGCGGTCTCCGGCTCTACATGCTTGAGCCTTAGCACATTGACAGCGGCAAAGAGCAAATCGCCGCCCTCGACTTCCGCCTCGGCGCCGTCCGCATCGAGCAGTTCCGTAAGTTCCTCGCCCACCTTGCCACTCGCCTGCCGCGCGTCCGCGAAATCGAATCCCGCCTTAGCCGCAGCCTTGCCTACCTTATACGCCTTGATGAGCGCGGGCATCGCCTTACCTACGGAGTCCATCTTGGACGACGCGCCCGTATACTTCTTTTCTTTAGCCTTGGCGTTGTCCCACGCGATGAGCGCCTGCTCGGCATTGTCCGCCTTGACGTCTCCGAATATATGAGTGTGTCTGTCTATCAGCTTTCTGCACAGACGCGTAATCACGTCGGATATATCGAACTCGCCGCTCTCTTCCGCCATGACGGCATGAAATACCGATTGCAGCAGCACGTCGCCGCTCTCCTCTTCCATGTTGTCGACGTCGCGGTTGTCGATTGCCTCTACCAGTTCGTACGCCTCTTCTATCATGTTGGAGCGGATACTCTCATGGCTCTGCGCTCTGTCCCACTGGCAGCCGCCTTCGCCACGCAATATCTTCATTATCCTGTACACGTCGGGGAAATTAAATCTTGTTCTGTCCGTGAGCGCCGCGGGCTGCACCTCGATAACGCCGTCCTTATCCGCTATCTCTCCGCCTATGCGCCTATGTATAATCGCCGTTACGGCGTCCCTGTTATCTTTCGTCACTCCGTCTATTACGACGCGCACCGCGCTGTCCGAGAGCAGCGCCTCGTCTGCAAGTAATTCCGTTGCGGTTAGTCTAAGTTGTGCCATCTATCCTCCGATTAAGTCGACGCGCTATCGCGTAAATTTTACTGCCGAGCGGCAACGCCTTGAGCTCATCCTTGCTCATTATCCCCATCGCAAGAGCGATGGGCGCGTATATTGCAATGCCAGCCGCAACGCCTATACCTATGCACAGATAAACATTGGATACATAGCGGGCTATAAGCCATACCGGCGCATACATTATAACACCGCTCAGTAAGATTTTACTAACGTTTTTGACAAGCGGAATATTCCTGCCGAGCAGATACGCGTGCTTATATATGAGTATCAGAACGTAAGCGAGATTATAAACCGCCCAGGCAAGACATATACCTTTGATACCGAGCGCATAGGCTAAAGCTATCTCCAAGCCTATCCTGCTTACGCTCAAGATTGCTCCCGCCGCAAGGCAGAATCCCGCCCTGTCGAGCGACTGCATAATTGCGGTATATATCTGCAGACAGGACGCCAATATCACGTTAATCGAGGATATGCGCATCAATGCGGTCGCGAGCGCGAGCTGGTCGGCGCCGAGCGACGGATAGAGCGCCTTAAGCAATTGCGGCGCCAGCGCGAAAAGTCCGAAGAAGCATGGCGCGCCTATCATGAGCGCCGTCTTTATACAAGACGAGCTGCGGTCCTTAATGCCGCACGCGTCCTTTTTCGCATAGCTGTACGAGAGCGCTGGCACTATCGCCGCAGCGAGCGCGATAGCGATAACGGTAGGCATATTGACTACCGTATTGACTATACCCGTCATTATGCCGTAGTCGGCGGTTGCGCTGCCGTAGCCGAAGCGCGTAAGCAGCCTTACTATCAGCAAGCTGTCTATAAGCGAAGATATGGGTAAAATGATGCCGCTCAGCATAATAGGCGCGTATTCTTTCATATACGCGTTGCGCAAAGTGAGCGGGCACGACGTCGCCTTGAGCGCAGGCGAAAACACATAAAAAGCCGCCGTGAATATCAGCCCCGCAAGCTCGCTCGCCGTCACGCCTATCACCGCGCCCGCGACGCCCCACACGACGCTCTTTTTTACAAGTAAAAATGACAGAGTCAGTCCCGCGCCCAGCTTGACTATCTGCTCAATGAGCTGCGCGCCTGCGGCTATCTTAATCCTGCCGACGCCGAGCAGAGCCCCGCGTATGCAAGAGCTCATGCCCACTATCAGTATGGACGGCGCTATTAGGTAATAACACAGCTTAATAGCTTCCCTGCCCTGCAAGACGGCAATCTGCGTCGCAAGTCCGCAGATTACGCCCGCAGCGATAAGCGAGAGCAACAGCGTATAGGCAAAAGCCGCTCCCATTATCCCGCCGCCGCTGTTGTCGCCCAAAGCCTTTCCCGCGGCGACTCTGCGCGAAATGAGCACCGACACTCCGCCAGAAGATAGCGCGATTGCCGCGGCATATACGGGGAATATAAGCTGATACATGCCTATCCCGTCTACGCCGAGTATGCTGACAAGCGGTATCTTGTATACCGCGCCGATTATCTTGGCAAGCAGCGTGGAGAGGGCTATTATCATGCCCCCTCCCAGCGCGTTTTTAGTTGACGCGGTAGCGCTGCTCATCAGGCGTTGATTTCGAGCTCAAGCATCTTAGCCGCCACGTCGCATACGGCGATATTCTTCTCTCCGACATTGTCGGATGCGGTCATGATAAGTCCGCCGTATAGATCTCCCGCCGCCATAATCGGCACCACGTATTGCTTTTTACCCACAATCGAGCCGTCTTTGGTAAGAGTGATGTTGTCGTACAGTCCGCTGCGTCTTTCCTCGAGCGCGCGGTAGAACGACTCGGATATCTCCTTGCCTACAATGCCTTTCAACGCGCCGCCGGCGGCTGTTATCTTATAGTCGTCGCACACCGCAACGCCAAGACCCGTCTTGACGGAGAGTATATCGCATACTTCCTTCATCTTGCTCTGTTTCTCTTCGACGGGAGAATATTTCTTAAGCGTCATTTCGCCGCCTTCCGACATGAGAATCTGTATCTGCGTGCCCTCCTTAATGCCCAGCACTCTTCTTATCTCTTTGGGGATAACTACCCTGCCCAGTTCGTCTACTCTGCGTACGATGCCCGTGCCGCTCATATATATTACCTTCCTTTATCCTTTTTGCTTAGTATCTGCTACGCGGCGGTAAATTATGTAAATATTTTTCTTTGCTGATAATATAGCTGTCAATCGGCTATAAGTATAAATAAAATACAATCATTATAATATCGTGCTGCTATCGACAAAAATTAAAGATATGTAATTGCAAATTTTATTTAATATATCGGCGCAGCTGCGATCATTGACTTGCGGAAAGCATTGCGGCGATAGATATAACGATATATAATACTGCATGTAATATTGATAAAAATATAAAAAAAAATTAATATAGATATACAATAAATATCTCAGTAAAGTCGCTTATATACATAAGCAATCTATTCTTTACAGCTCTTAAATTAATAAATGTAAAATAATTCTCACATAAAAAGAGACGGACATATTGTCCGTCCCGATATCTACAATTATAATTGATTTTATTACACCCTTATAGGGAGCAAGAGGTAGAGATACTTATTGACATCCTCTTCGCTGACCGGCTCGAGTATAAAGGGCGTGGTGGGAGAATTAAATGAAATATTGATAAATTCTCCGTCGCAATTCTTGAGCACGTCGATTATAAAGCGCGAGTTGAGCGCAAGCGATATATCCTTACCTTTGGTAAATATCTTGATAACGTCTCTTATCTCTCCGATGCTCGACGAGGCGTTGATTGTCATCTTGCCCTCTTTCACCTCTATCTTGACGATGTTGGACTTGTCGTACTTGGTAAGTACCGTCGCTCTCTCGAGGCTGTCGAGGAGCTGTCTGTTATTAACCGTGACGGTCGTCTCGAAAGACGAGGGTATCGTCTTGGAATAATCGAGGAAGTTGCCCGAGATGAGGTTGGCGGTGACTTTGGTATGACCGATATCGACAGCTACCCTCTTGTTTCCTATATATACGGTAGCTTTATCGTCATCGCCGTCCAGAAGTCTCGATATCTCATTGAGAGACTTGACGGGCACTATTGCCTTGACATCGCCGAGCGAAGCGGGTAACTCGTACTCCGATAGCGACATGCGATAACCGTCGAGAGCAACCAGCGACATCTTGTTGCCCTTGATATCGAATAGGCAGCCCTTAAACACGGGTCTGCTGTCGTCGGTCGCCGCGGCGAAAGACGTCTTATCTATCAAAGTCTTAAGATCCTTTTGCGGAAGAGCGAAAGATATATCGTAAGAAGCTTCGCCGTTATCTAAAGGCATGTATTCCTCTACTCTGAACTTGCTCAAAGTAGCCTCGTTATCGAGATGTTTTATATGGATTATATCTTCTTCTATAGAATAAATATCTACTTGAGAATTGCTCTCCACTCTCTTAACTATCTCGTAAAGATATTTGCCCGGGACAAGGACCTCGCCGTCCTGCATTACCGACGCCTTAATGGTCTTGGTTATCTCCATCTCCATATCGTTGGCTGTCAGTGTAACATAATCTCCCGCAGCGGTAATCTTTACTCCCTCGTTATTTACTCCGATGGTGACTTTAGCAGGTATCGCCTTAATAACTTTCGAAAGCGCTTCCGTCAGATCGAGCGCGTCGCAAACTATCTTCATAATCCTTATTTTTTCCTTACATTTATTATCTAATTATACACCTTTTATATAAAAAAGTCAATTTATAGTCTGTGTCTATTTATTAAGGCTGTTTAATTTGACGGTTTTTATACGCAGTAGATTTCTGAAAATTATAGATACCGTTTTTTTTATGTAATAAAAACAATATTTTATAAAAATTGTATCAATAATATATACCTCTTTACTAATTACAAAGCTAAACGGACATGCTTATAAAATGCCTATTATACTCAAAATGTTAATATCTTATCTTTTTTGTTGACATTCTTAATCTTTATCCACAGTCAATTAACACTTGAAAATGTCTTTAACCGACTTATACAATGCAAAAATGATATCTTTTCACTTTTCCACAGACATTATTAGATGCTTTATTATCCACTTAAAAATTATAAATGTATAATAGGCTGATTTCTCAAAAATATAACGACTAAAATAAGTGGAAAAATAAACGTCAATATATTATAATCAAATAAAAGAGGTATAGCTATGAACTATAAAAAAATTATTGTAGATACAATGAACGATATCTATTCCAATTCCCTTACCACATCATCGGGGGGCAATATATCGCTGATAGACGAGTGCGGCAATATATATATATCTCCGTCGGGACTGGATAAGGGGGCGCTAAGAGAAGATCTGATATGCGTAGTGGATAAAGACGGCAATAATCTCGGACAGTATAAGCCGTCAATGGAACTTCCCTTCCATAGCAAGATATATAAGATAAGGAATGAAGTAGGGGCTGTAGTTCATACCCATTCTCCTTATCTGACAGCATACTCTCTTATAGACGGAGCGCCCGAGACCAAGATAAGCTACTTCCATTACAATAAGAATAATAGTATTGCTAAGGCGGGTTACGATATACCCGGCTCTATAGAACTCGGCGATAAAATATGCTTAAAGATAGAAGAAGGCTATGACAGCGTGATGATGAGAAATCACGGCGCCGTGGTGATAGGCGGCAATATGAGAGACACCTACCGTAAGATGGAAGCGCTCGAGCATAGCGCTGCTATCAATGTACTGTCGGAGGCTTTGGGCGGCGTAAAAGCTCTTAATGCCGAGCAATTGAACAGATATCAAGAGCAAGAGAGCGATTATTGCCTGCATAATATAGATGAAATAATAGATAATGATATATCAAAAGCTGCGGAAGAGCTTAGGCAATACTCTGCAAGATGCTACGCTCATGAGTATTTCCTATCATGTATGGGTGTGATATCTGTAAGAATAAAAGGCGGAATGTTGATAACTTCCCGCGATTGCGATAGGAGAAATATTGCTAAAAAAGGCGCTTATAGCGGTATATCATTTATAAAAGATAATAAAATATACGGAGAATATCCCGATATGAGTTGGAAGCTGCATGAGAAAATATACGACAACAGCGATATGAACGCAATATTCTCCGCTATACCTAAGTATATAGGCTCTTATATAGCATCGAGGACGGATATAGACAGCGCTACTCTGCCCGAAAGCTATATTATGATGAGAAAGGTGCTTAGATACCCCGTATTGAGCGATATAGATAATGCCGAAGAGATAGCAAAGAATATAACCGAAGTTAATCCGGTAGCAATAATAGACAATTCTTGCGTCGTATGCGGCGGAAAAACTATCAATAAGGCGTTCGACAGATTGGAAGTGTGCGAAGCTACCGCTAAAGCGTATTATATTACTAAAAGCATAGGAAAAGCGTTAAATATAGAAGATAAAGAGATTAAGAAGATAGAAGACTACTTCAATCTTCCGCTGTAAGAAAAGAAATTGTTAAGCAATAGAGACGTCTTATATAAAAGGCGTCTTTTTTTTATCTGCTAAATAAAATATACTAATAAAAAAGAAATTATATTTACCTATTAATTTACTTAGTAAGAAGAAATTAAGAGATTGGTAAAGATATAAAATAATAAAAGTGCAAATAAAATACATAAAAATAATAAGTTTATTTAATTAATTATTAAAATTGCAGTAAATAAGTATAAAAATATACATTATCTAAGCAATATAGAGCTGTATAATAAGAAACTGAACAATATATATAAGTGCATATAATATACATATTAATATTAAATTATAAATAAAGAATTTGTCGTATTTTGGCGTATATGTTCCAATGTATGTATAGATGTTTTATTATAAAAAAAAACGATAGGAGACGACTAATATGGACAGCTTGCATGACTTGGCAAGACAGGCTAAGCGCAGATTAAAGGGATGCGACGAGGGAAAGAAGAAGATAGAGGACAACTCGTATATATTAGAGGCGGTAAGAGATATGATATGCTCGGAAGAGATAGTAACCGATCCGATAGGCAGACTAACAGATATAAGTTTGTATGAGTCTATGGATGAGATAGATAGGCAGAGATATATACTGTGTCTTGCGGAGCAGTACAATAGATGCAAGGATAAGTTGTCTAAAAGAGGAGCGTAATACTAAGAAAGCATAATATAATCCATCTTATCGGCTAATATTGATAAAAAAATATGATTGATTTTAATATTGGCGATTGAAAATAAGAAAAGCATTAAAAAAGTGTGTCCTTATAAAAATGTTATATATAATGAATTGATATATGAGAGATACATATAAATTAAAGACTCGTTTTACTTAGTCTAATAAAGGTTATTTAACTGAAATATGAGATTAATTTATATATATAGCGTTTCGCATGACTGTAATGAGCGGTAGCTATTATAAATTAATCGACTTAGTTACAAAATAGACATAAAAACGGTAGGAAAAGACAAGCAGGCAAGTATATAATAGTATGTATGACAACGGCACTTAACGTATTGATGCTACTTGCGGGACTTATATTGATACTCAAAGGCGGAGATTGGTTCGTCGATGCGTCCGTAAAGATAGCTAAAGCTCTGAAGATACCCGAATTGGTAATCGGCGCGACGGTGGTAAGTATAGGTACCACGCTGCCCGAATTACTAACATCGCTCACATCTGTCATTAAAGGCATGATAGCCGGCAACGAGCAACAGATGCAAGGCTTTACAGATATAGCTATAGGCAACGCGGTAGGCTCAATGATGTGTAATATAGGTCTGATACTCGCGCTTGTCATGATAATAAAGCCGCAGAAGGCAGAAGGCGCGTCATTTGTATCTAAGGGCTTGTTCTTACTGTCGGTATCAGCCTTAGTAGTGCTATTTTCCATTACAGGCGGCGCGTTGGTGCTGTGGGAAGGTATAATATTACTTGTGCTATTCGTAGCTTTTATGGGAGCCAATGTGTACGAAGCTCTCAAGAAGAGCGGTAAGATTAAGGGCAGAAAAGATACCGCAAAAGAGCCGATGTATGAAGAGAGTAAAAGTCAAGACAGCGACGTAAAACTCGATAAGAAAGAGAAGATAAAGACAGCGCTTACCTTTATAATAGGCGCGGGATGTATCGCAGGCGGCGCTATATTCATGGTCAACGGCGTGCAGGACCTGTGCATATCGTTCGGAATCCCCGAGCAGATAATAGCTGTGACAGTCGTAGCTATAGGTACATCGCTGCCCGAACTCGTTACATCGATCACTTCGCTCAGAAAGGGCAACGAGGACATTGGTATAGGCAATGTAGTGGGAGCTAATATTATCAACGCCACGTTGCTGCTCGGTCTGGTATCCGTAGTGACGGGCAGAGGTCTCAATATAGACGCCTTTACAAGGAATTATGTATTATGGTTCATGCTCGGTATAACGGCGATATTAGTAGTCCCCTCTCTCTTTACAAAGAAGGCGGGCCGAGTGCAAGGCGTGATTATGATGGCGGCATTTATTACCTGTGTTAGCCTTAACGTATGCTCGGTGCTTGGAGTATTTTAGAGAAATACAACTTCTAAACAATATATTTAATAACTATTAGGGCGCCTGTCGATATAGATACGGCGCTTATATTAGTTAAATATTATTTTATAAACTTATAATATAAGATTACATAGTAAAGAGTGATTCTATATTAAATATCTTCAGATTACTATAATTAATTATCAAAATAATTAAAAATAATCAAGAAATAAATATTCTAAAAATATATTACTCTATTTATTAATAAGGATAATTACAGCAGAGCGACTAATGTCTAAATGCTAATAAGTGTATTAGAGCGTTGCCGCTAATGCTCTGTAATAAAGAAATTAAATAGATCTAAATTAATATTAAACCTATGGGATAAAATAAACTTAATTCTATAGAATAATTATATCTATATGGTTAATAGCTTTAATGATTTATATATAGCCGATAATAGCCGCGTTCATTAAAGCGCAGCGCTATTACCGATACAATGTCTGAAATAATTATAATTTATCAATTAATTGACAGAGGTTATTAAGATAAAATACGCGCCCTATAATTAAGACGCGTATTTTTATCAATTTAAGTTACATCAGCCTATTGTGCGGATATCGACATAGAGCAAATAGGCGTGCAGTCGATTGCTTATAAGGGTTATAACTTGCTATTCTCGGCGACAGACTTACGGAAGAGTCCCACGCATTTTACTGTGGCGGTGAGTATTGCTACGCCTACGGTAATAACGAATGTGATGAGCGCGGCGTGCCAGCCGAGCGGCATAGGTATCTCCGTGGCGATGGGCGCCGTAGTGGACCTCGATAACACATGACAGAATACCGCGCCCATCGATATGCCGATAACGAACTGTATCAGAGACGTTATCGTCGCCTGTAGAATCATGACAAGAGAAATACTCTTTTTACCGAATCCTATGGCGCGCAGCACGTTGAAGTGCCGCTGCTTGGAAGATATCTGATAGTTGACGGACGCGCACGAGAGTAGGGCGAGTCCCACCGATACGACTACCGCTATAGCTATAATATAAGGTATGAATTCGCGTATCTCTTCGGCAAGGGAGCTTGTCATATAGCTATTCATAGTGTTTATGCTAGTATTTCTAGTGCTCGGAAGTTTTAAGTTTTTATTACCTGTCAGTTTATTAAGCAGGATATATGCGTCGCGGCCCTTTGCGTTTAGCAACAATTTATTTACTATTATCGGAGACAGATAATTGTAAGAGAGCGCAAGTTTATCGGTGCACAGTCTATACAGCTCGTTGTTTAAGATAACGTCTGTAGATGTATATACGTCGTTATCGAAGATAGCCTTAACGGTAATGTCCGCCTCCGTATATGCGCTCCACTTAATGCAGTCGCCTACAGAGATATTTTCCTTATCTGCAAAACGCCTCGATATATACGCTTCTCTATAAGAAGGCTCGTCTAAATACGACGCATAGCGCATATTGCCGTTATATCCCGAAATATTACTTGTATGAGCGTTAATAATGTTTCCGCATAAAATAGTATTGGGGGAAAAATAATAGAGATTATCCCTCACTATGTCGGAAAAGCCGTCGCCGCATATAGCTAAATTAAGCATAAAGTTGTAGGAGAGGAAACTAAAGTCTTCTCTCATATCTGATGGCATATACTGAATGAGCGGATAGGAAAACATATCGTCGTACGGATGATACCCGTCGTCGAAGACGCCGCTTACCGTCACATTAAATATGGTTGTTCTTAAGTTGTACCATATTTCATTACCGATTGATATGGGATAGCCTAATATATCGGTTATATCGCTCTTTCCCAGCACATTCTTAACAAGATAATCGGCATAAGTATACGGCAGCATTAACTCTACGGGCGAGGAGGGGAAAGAGCCGCATATTATATCGATATCCAAGCTGTCTGCACGAGGCGTGTCTACGAAATAGAAGCCGCCGGGATTAAAAGGTCTATTGGCAGGAGGGGTATGACTGAGATTATCGGGTTCGTAAATATGCAGATTATATGTAAGCAATAGATCTTCGCCTGTCTGCTGTCTTAATCTGATAGCGTCGTTGTAAGTAGTGTCGTATACTTTAACCAAAAGATTTTTATACTCGCATCTGTTAAAGCTATTGGCAAGAGCCCAATTGGTATCGTTAAAGCTAAGCGTAAGCAAGACAATGGTAGCTATGCATATGACAGCGGTAGCTATTGCCGAGATTATGCTCTTGAATGCTCCCGCGCCGATATTGAATCCCGCGAGCTTAAATACGGTGCGGGCTGCGGCGCGGTCCTTAATGGAAGTAAAGCCCCTGCCGCCGTCGAGAGAAGAAGAGATATTGTCCTCATTGACGGCGCGCTCGCCTAATATCTCTCCGTCGGATATATTGATAATGTAGTCGGCATACTCCTCGCACTGAGCGTCGTTGTGACTGACTACGGCTACGAGCCTGTCTGCCGACAACTTCTTGAGTATATCCATTACGCGGCGGGCATTGCCGCTGTCGAGGTTGCCTGTAGGCTCGTCTGCGAATATCATAGAGCCGCGCTTGGCAACAGAGCGCGCCAAGGCGACGCGTTGCTTCTCTCCGCCGGACAACTTGCCCGCCTTAGTATCTATGCAGTCCGACAGCTCTACCAGAGAGAGCAACTCCTTGATATCGTCGTCGGTATAGCTCTGACCCACAGCCTGAAGAGCAAAGGCTATATTGTCCCTTACGCTCATGTCGTCGAGCAGCATAAAGTCTTGATACACCACGCTTACGCAGCTGCGGCGGTACTCTTCGGAATTGTCCTTGGTAATAGGAGTGCCGTTGTATGTAATAGCGCCGCCGTCGGGGAAGTCAACCGCGGTAAGTATATTCATAAGAGTAGTCTTACCGCTGCCGCTCACGCCGCGTATGAATACCATGCCGCGCTCGGGCAGAGTAAGGCTTACGCCCTTGAGCGCAGCCTTACGGGGATAGATCTTACTGATGTTGTCGACGACTAACACTATGTCACCTCACTAAAAACACTACAAGTGTTAACTAAAAATAAAAGATAAAAAGGCTAATCTTTATTAAAAATATAAAAATCAAGCTAAAGTATCCACTTAGATTATATTTGTTAAATAAAAGTATGTCAATATGTAAAATGTTATTTTACAATTGCAATATTGAGATTATAGCTTAAAATAAGGCTTTCAATGTTATAAACGATCCAAAATCAATAATATATTCAATGTAAAAATTGAATGCACACTATATAAGTGGATATGAAATGTAATAAACCTTTATTTCGATATCTCGTTATGATTTAATTTATCATCAGAGCGTCTGCGCCTGACTTGCTTAAACGCAATGATAAAGCATGCGATTGTAGCTGATATTCCCAGCGCCCAGCCGATGGGATATGACCAGCATATACCGAGAAAGCCGAGCGACGGCGAGAGCGCGAAGGAGAATATAACTCGTATGACGAGGTCGGTAACCGTACCTATCATAAACAGCAACATCTTGCCCGAGCCGCGCAGCGTTCCGTCGAGCACGAGTTTAACGCCTATGACTATATAGAATGGACTGGTAATTACAAGGAATTGCTTACCTGCCGCTACCATTGCCTCGAACTGCGCGTCGGAGTTGTCGGCGAACAGTCCTATGAGGTAGCGCGAAAGCGATAGCGATATAATGATAAAGAAGATGTCCATAACAGCGACTATCAGCACGGCGGACCTAAGTCCCTTGCGTACGCGTTCGGGCTTGTCCGCGCCGAGATTCTGCGCTGTAAAGGAAGATACGGCATTGGACATCATGTTATTGCAGGCAATGCACAGGGTATTAATCTTGACTGCGGAGTTGTAGCCTGCGATTACGGCGGAGCCGAAGCCGTTGATTATAGACTGTACGAACATCTGTCCCACGGGTATAAAGAGCTGTTGCACCACGCTGGGGATAGCAATGCGGCATATCGACAGGGCAATCGGCAGCGAAAAGGGACGCACGCGCGGCTCGTCTGCGCTGTGGCGAATCTTCCTAAGGCGGATAAACAACCATATAAGAGACGCTATACACGCCAGACCTTGCGCTATAAAAGTTGCCCAGGCAAGCCCGTCTACATCAAGGCGAATGCCTACCGAGTCTACGGTGAATATCAAGTCGAGCGCCACGTTGAGCACGGAAGAGAATATAAGCAAAATAAGCGGCGTGCGCGAGTCGCCCATTGCGGTGAATGCGGCGGTGGCGGCGTTGTACAGCAGTACGAAAGCCACGCCGAAAGTATATATCTTGAGATAGCTCGCGCTGCTGTCGAATATCTTCTCTTCCGTATTGAGAGCCCTAAGAATGGGATTGCACAGCAATTCGCCCATCAGCATGAGCACGGCGCTCAATACGAGCGTTATGGTCATGGAGGTAAAGACCGCAGTCTTCATCTTGGAGTATTCCTTGGCGCCCATATGCCTTGCGATTACTACGGAAGCTCCCGCCGAGCCGCCGAGCGCGATGGCTACGTATACCATTGTGACAGGGAAGGACACCGATGTGGCGGACAGGGCGTCTACGCCGAGCACATTGCCTGCGATTATGCTGTCTGCAAGATTGTAAAGCTGTTGGAAAATCGTGGCGATAATAAGGGGCAAGCTGAACTTGATCAATGATTTGGCAGGGCTGCCGACAGTAAGGTCTTTAACCATAATACGCTCCTTATTATATTGCCCCACGCCTTATCATAAAGCCGCCGCTTGTCGCGCAAGCTCAATCTGCGCGCGAGCGGTGACGTATAATTATATGATATATTAATACTTAGCTCTGGTAAAGTCAAGCGGCGGCAATCTCATACGGCGTCTTAGTCGAATAAAAGCTAAAAAAATACCCGCCGAGCAGGCGGGCGGTAGATACTTAGGTATAAAGCGTCGAGTTATCGCCAGAGTACTTCCATGCTTTCCCTATCCAGCACGCCCCAACGCTCGTCCAGGCGCACGATTGCCTTGCCGTCGGAAAAGGGCGTAGCGACATCGTAGATGAAGTCTACTACAAGATTGCCCTCTTTATCTATATAGCCCGTCTTATCTCCCTTGCTTACGGCGGCGAGACCTTGCTTGAAGGATGTGCCGCAATCGTACTCGCAGGGTATTACCACTGCGGAAGTCATATCGATGTAGCCTATGAGAGAGTCGATCTCTATGCCGGCGAGACCTTCGCTGAACGAGAACGCCTCGTCGTAAGCGGGCTGTATGACGACGTTGCCCTTCCAATCTCTATAGCCCCACTTGCCTTTACGGCAGAACTTGACCAAATCGCCCTCTTTGAGCGGCTCCTTGGGCGAAAGATTGTCGCGGGCGGGACGTCTGCGCTTACCGCCCATAATAATCTCGTTGATGGTAAGCCCCGCGTACATGCGCGATAAAGACTCGTTGAGAGCGCGCTCCGACTTGGGATTGCCTGCGGCGGAGCGATCTTTATTCTTATTCCTGCGGTCGAAGTCGCCGCGCTTATCGGTCTGAGATGAGCTCTTATTGTCGTTGACGCGCTTATTCCTGTCGCCGTCGTCGCCGGGGCGAGGCTTGCCGTCTCGAGCTTTCCTGCCGCCCTCTGCCTTAACCTCGCGGGTATCCGTATCGGCGGGGCGAGGCTTGCTGTCGCGCGCCTTTTTATTGCCGTTGCCTGGCTTGTCCGAATGCGTATCTGCATTGTTAGGGCGTGCCTCGTCGGGGCGGAAAGACAGCTTAAGCGAGCCGAGCGCGCGCTGTATCTCTAAGCAGTTGCGCTTGCCGATATTCTGGATGCGGTACATATCCTGCATGCGTCTGCGCGCAATGTCCGCAGCAGTATTGACACCGCCGCTCTTGAGCGCCGTAAGAGTACGCTCGCTAAGCCCCATGTTCTCGATAGGCGCAGCAAGCGCTGCGGCATCGCCTATCGGCGTATAGTTGTCTTCGCGCTTTTTTCCGCCTCGGCGGTGAAATTTTCTGTCCATAGCGCTATTTTAACACAAAGGGCGAGGATGGGACAATGTTTTTGAATACTTTTATCGTAAATTATGGCGCTCGGCGACGATATGTGTTATAATCGTTATATATGACACGCGCGCGCGGAAAAGAATTGATATTCATAATAGTTGTGCTCGCGGCGGCTATCGTAGCCGCTGTGTTCTGCTTTGCCGCGGCGGCGCCGCTGTCGGCAATAGGCACCGACCCCGTAATACTCTCACAGGACAGCAAGTTCGCCGTAGGGGGCGATTATGTTGCTTACACATACGACGGGTCGCTGTCTATAGTCGACAAGAGCTATAACTACAGCCCCATTACCAGACAAGACGCCTTTAGCGGCGAGGTGCTCTCTATCGCGATGTCGGATAGCGAAATCGCGCTGCTTACGCAGTTGGGCGGCACGAGGAAGGTGACCGTATTCCCGTATGACAGCGACGGCATAGGCGAGGGTAAGCAGGAGACATTCTCGCTCGGCGCGGACTATGTGACGCAGGCGGGAGTTAAGCAGTTGTATTACAGAGGCGATATATTGTGCGGATTGGCAAGGTCTGCGGTCGCTAACGACGAAGGCAAGATGAAATTCGTCAAGACAGCCGAGCCCGACGTGTATACGGGCGCGAGCGACTTTATACTGTCCGAGGGCGGAGAAAGGCTGTATATAGCAATCGGCAAGCACATCAAGTATGACGATAACGAGCCCTACGAGCACATCAAGACATATAACGCCACTCCCTTCCCTACGGATGTAAAACAGATATTTTCGGTGGACGGCGTCCTTGCCGTCAATACCGAGGACGGAATATACTTCGAGGACGAGGGCGGCAGCTTTGTAGCGGCGACGGACGATGTCTACACTTACGTCAAGGGCGGACAGGCGGAATATTCGGACGGCTATATATATATATTCGACGCTCTGCAATGCTCTATCAAGAGATATTCCGTAATACGCGAGACGGACGGCTATAAGCTCAAGTACAATAAGAGCTACGACACCGAGCGCTATGCGCACCCCACGGAGTTTACCATGATGTCGGGCGTCGCCGCGCTGTCTCCTGAGGGCGTGACGCTGTATCGCTCGCCCCGCGACCTCGAGGTGGTGGATACGGGCGTGAAGTACGCCTTTGCCCTGCATGATACAGAGGACGGATATTACTACTGCGTCAACGACAGAGGCGAGCGCGGATATGCGGAAAAGAGCGCCGTAAGGGTGCTGGACAAGTCGGCTGTGGGATACGAGTACGGACAGCCGCTGCATACCGTGATAGACACCCCCGTGTACGCTTACCCCTACGACGGCGCGCAGATAATAGCGTATATGCGTCCCGACAAGAGCGGCGCTGTGATATGCAAACTGCCCGACGGCAGAGAGGTGTACAACTCTGCGCTCATAATGAAAGACAACGTAGCCGAAGATAACGGCGTAGCTATATGGGACAGATACAGCGTATCCATCAAGGTGGGCGATAGAGAGATAAACGGGTATGTGGACAGCCGCGCGGTGTGCCCCTACACCTCTTATATTCCGCCTTCTACCAACAAGTCTTGCAGGGTGGACGCTAAGCGCGCGGGTATAAAGATAAAGATGTATGCCGCGCCCGACGAGGGCTCGGAATGTATATTCGAGCTGTCGGATAATACCGAGCTTGCCTTGGCGGACGGATACAGCGCGGACAATGAGTGGACAGCGGTAATTTATAACGACAGAAAAGGATATATCAAGACGGATAACATCATTACGTCGGGACTGACGCAGCTGAGAATTATACTGATAGTGGTGCTGTGCGTGTTGGTTGCGGCGATAGCGTCCATCAGCGCGGTGCTGGCATTCAAGAGGAAGAAGAGGAGAGAGGGTGATGAAGAAGAATAAGCTATTATCGGCTTTGGCTGCGGCGGCGATAATCGCCGTATGCTTCGCGCTGAGCGCATGCTCGCGTACGAGCCAACTCAATCCCCAAGGGCTCAAGAACTGCATTGTCGCGGATACGAGCACAGAATATCAGACGGTAGAGGGCTTCGGCGCATCCTCTTGCTGGTGGTCGCAGACAGTGCCCGACGGCTCTAAGTCGCAGATAGAACTTGCCAAAGCGCTGTACTCAACCGACGGAATAGCCCTTAGCATATATCGATATAATATAGGCGGCGGCTCGGCGGAACTGGGCGCGGATATATATAAGGATTATAAGGAGCGCAGGACGGAGACGCTCTTTGACGCGTCTAAGTACGATAAGAGCAAGAGCGCGAAGGAGAACTTCGGCAATACGGATAATTACGACTCGACCAAGGATAAGAACGCGATAGCCTTTATGGAGAGATGCGTTAAGCAGGATAACTCGAGCGTAAAGGAAATAGTGCTCTTTTCCAATTCGCCGCATTATCTGTTGACGGCATCGGGCAAGACGCACGGCGATTACGAGTATCAGAACAATCTGCCCGAGGAGAATTACGAGGCGTACAGCGAGTATCTCATACAGTATCTGTACGAGATGAGCGTGGTGAGGAAGTTGCCCGTATCGGCAATCAGTCCCGTCAACGAGCCGCAGCACAGATGGGGCGGAGATAAAAATTCCGTGCAGGAAGGCTGTCACTTCGACGCGGAAAACCTTGCCGCTTTCTATAATGTGTTTTACCGCTATCTGGACAGCTTCAATACAAGATACGCTAAGAAGATTAAGCTGTCCGTGCTCGAGAGCGGCAACTACGATACGTATAAGCCCGCGGCTATACTCGAGTACGTGTATGCGATGTCTGAATACGATTACTTCGACAAGATAGATTCGCTCGCGGTGCATTCTTACGGCGAGCCTCTATCGGACGAGGCAAGGAACTCGTTTATGTATAAGCTGGGCGCCAAGTGGGCGGATAAATTCTCGATAGAGATGTCCGAGGTCTGCCATATGGAGAGCGGACTGGACAAAAGCATGGGCAGCGGCTTATATCTCGCGCAGATGATGGATAAGGATATGCGTCTCCTCGGCGCGACGTCGTGGTCATGGTGGATAGGCGCCAGCGGCTACAGCTATAACGACGGATTGGTAGGCTGGGAGTTCGGCGCGAGAGACGGCGCGGTAGACACAGACATAAAGAGATATTCGGTAATGGGACAGTACTCCAAGTATCTGCAAAAGGGCGATGTGCGTATCGACGCGATACTCGACAATGCGGTCAATTCCGTCAAGAGGGATATAAGCGTGAGCGCTTATAAGAGGTCGGACGGCACGCTTATAATGATTGTCACCAATACGGGCAAGGCGCACAGGCTGTCGGTGGCGGGCGAATACAAAGACATGCAAGTGACGACGACCGACGATAATTGCGATATTACCACCGTGTACGGGGGCAAGTTCCGTAATTATGTAAATATAAGCGCAAAGAGCGTCACAACAATTGTGCTCAAGTAATCGGGCTATAGGTCTAAGGCTTGCGCGGATAAAGCCGTGCGGCGATACGGACAGTATCGCGCGCCGACTACGGAGGGAAGATAAATGTTCGAGGAAGTAAAGAAGAATTTCGGTTTCGGCTGTATGCGTCTGCCGATGAAAGACGGAGAAGTAGACGAAGCGCATTTCAATGAGATGATAGACGCCTTTATCGGTGCGGGCTTTAATTACTTCGACACGGCGCACGGCTACCTTGACGGAAAGAGCGAGATAGCCATCGGGCGCTGTCTTGCGGGCAGATATCCCAGAGACAAGTTTATACTTACCAATAAACTTACCGACGATTACTTTGCGTGCGAAGATGAGATACGCCCCTTCTTCGAGAGCCAGCTCAAGGTATGCGGAGTGGAGTACTTCGACTTCTATCTCATGCACGCGCAGAGAAAGGCCATATACGAGTATTTTAAGAAAAATCACGCGTACGAACATGCCTTGGAATTCAAAAAGGAAGGCAAGATAAAGCACTTCGGAATATCATTTCACGACAGGGCGGAAGTGCTCGAAGAGATATTGACGGAGTATCCGCAGATAGAGGTAGTGCAGATACAGCTCAATTACGTGGACTTCGACGACCCCGCGGTACAGTCCAAGAAGTGCTACGACGTGTGCAGGAAATTCAATAAGCCGATTATCGTCATGGAGCCCGTCAAGGGCGGCAATCTCGTTAATCTGCCGACAGACGCAAGGAAATATCTCGACGAGGTCCGTAAGGAGAGCGGAGCGAGTTACGCAAGCTATGCGATGCGCTTTGCCGCAGGCTTCGACGGTATATTCATGACCTTGTCGGGCATGAGCAATATGGAGCAGATGAGAGACAATATCTCGTACATGACGGACTTTAAGCCGCTGGGCGAGGCAGAGCTTGCCGCTATAGGCAAGGTGTGCGAAGTGTTCAAACAGATGAATCTCATACCGTGCACCGCTTGCAGATACTGCACTGCGGGCTGTCCGAAAAATATCTCTATACCCGACCTCTTCGCCTGTATGAATACCAAGAAGATTTACAACGATTGGAATGCGGATTACTACTACAACAAGATACATTCCGCAGAGGGTAACAGGGCGTCCGACTGCATAGGCTGCGGTAAGTGCGAGAAGTCCTGCCCGCAACATCTGCCCGTAAGGCAGTTGCTTAAGGACGTCGCAAGAGAGTTCGAAGGCAAGTGACAGCGAGAAAGCCAAGGGATTGACAGACTGCGCTATGACGGTCTTATAACCGTCGCTATACGGTGTTGTTCCGTGGCACGCCCAGACATTTAAGTCAAGGTTTATCGCACTCTGTCTTTCGCGATTCTAAGCACTGTATAGCCTGTCTCACGTGACAAAGCTTGATGTGTAATGCCGATTACAGAGGGGCGGCGCTATGCTGAATCGGTCTGCCGAGCGGGGCGCGATATAATAGCGCAGTTATGAAAAAGGCGATTTAGCGCCGATATATCCGACGCACATATATAAAGGGACGATATCGGTCCCGACTTAATAAGATAAGGAAAAGAGTATGATAGAGAGAGCTTTATCCGTCAACAATTGCCGCATGGCAATAAAGATAACCGTAAAGGGTGCGGTGTCGGCGGCATTGATCGCGCTTGCAGTCGGTCTGCCGCTCATAATTCATGTCGCAGTCGGCAAGCAAGGCGGCGTCACCTGGCTGCCTATGTATCTGCCTATACTGCTCGGCGGCTGTATATTGGGCATGAGGTGGGGAGTTGCCGTAGGCGCAATCGCGCCGATAGTAAGCTATCTCATAACGCTTGCGATAGGCGAGCCTATGCCTGCTGCGACAAGGTTGCCTTACATGATGGCAGAGCTCATAGCCGCCGCTGCGGTGACAGGCTATGCCGCAGATAAAATCGCAAGAAAAGGAGCGATAGCTTTCCCTGCGATAGCTTTGGGATTGATAGCGGGCAGGCTTACGCTGCTTGTCTTCGGCGCAATGTTCGCTCATATATCGCAACTTAACGCGGCTGCGGCGCTGTCGCAGATACGCGCGGGACTTACGGGCACAATCGCGCAGATTATCGTATTGCCGCTCATAATAATCGCGCTGAGGCGTATGTTGCTAAGAGATGACAAGCGCTGACCTGATAGCTGCCAAGGACAACCTTGCGGGGCACACACTGTGCCTCAGCAAAGACGGCGTCTTGATATTCGGCGACACAAGGGGTATTGCTCCGCTCCTCGAATTGATTGCGTCGGGCAAGGACGTGTCGGGGTACAGCGCGGCGGATAAGGTCGTGGGCAAGGCTGCGGCTGCGCTCTTCATCAAGTGCGGAGTAAAGCAGTTGTACGCCGCGGTGTTGTCTAAAGGCGGCGCAGAGCTGCTCGAAAGACACGGCGTAGAGTACGTATACGGCACTCTTACGGACGCCATAATCAACCGTGCAGGCACCGACGCCTGTCCTATGGAGAAGGCTGTACGGAATATAGAAGAGATAGAAGATATGTATGTCGCAATCGTAAGAGAACATGCGCGTATCAATAAGCTATAAGGACTGACACGGAACATATACGTCAACCGATTATGATAAGGCGTATATTATTATAAAGGCTGTCGGTAGTTGAAATCGCGTGCGGTATAATCGATATATTAATTAAAATTTTTATGAGCTCTAAGGTCGAAAAACGCTGCCTTTAGAGCTCTTTTCTTATATGCCGAATGCGCGCGGATAATTACAGTAAAAGTCGAATTATTTCCGTCAATGTAAGGTAACGGAGACGGCGACGGCTACATATGATAGAGTATATGGTAGTTTTTGTTAACGACGTTTCACTTGACGGATTTGTGCTTGGGTATTTGTCTACGATAGGCAAAGGGGATATGATAATCTTCTCGGCAGGGGTGCTGCCCGATGTGGATATGAGCAGCGAAATGGAGGGAGAAACCGACACTCTTGCCAGGCTGTGCGTAATGGCGAGAGACAAGGAGGCGGTGATTGTCGCCGCCGCTGCGGTGCAGGTGGAGGGCGGATACTTTAACAGCGTATTTGTTATAGACTGCGGACACATAGTGGGCGTGTCCGACGAGATTAACCCCGCCATGGTGTACGACAAGGGCAAGTGCCTCAGGTGCTACAATACGTCGCTGGGCAGGATAGGCATATTGATAGGCGACGACCTGTCCTATCCCGAGCTGTGGGCGAGGATGGCGGTATGCGCTCCGTCCACCATCGTGTGTATGGGCGCGGGAGCGTCCGCCGTGGGACTGTGCTCATCTCTTGCCGCGCTGTGCTCGTGTACTGTGTGCAGTACTGCGGATAGCCGTCATGCGGTGTTTTCCGACAGCGGCGCTATGGTGCGCTCTTCATTTGAAGAAGTGTGTCGCTTACCCCTGCCGCGCAGCGCTCCAAGACCCAAGATATTGACAAGGACGGTATCAACCAAGATAGAGAGCGCTCCGTAAATTATAATCGCATGTATCGGGGATAGTCCCCGATATTTTTTTGTCCGAGCGCGGTTAAATTTTAATAATAACCAATTGCCGTTTTGATATACAAATCAATGTATAGTCATCGCGTCCATTACAATATTAATACTTATCTACGTTAAAAGTATTTGCAAGCGGGCGACATGTCAATCCATAAAGTAGGCGAGCGAGTTATTGCCGCATACGACAATGAGCTTATGCGGATGCGACTATCAAGATACGCTTGCATTATTAATGTCCGAATTAAACAACCGAAGATGTCCGCAAAGCGGGCAAGTATCGATTGCGGCGAGCTTATAGGTTGGAAATTTTCTTGGCGAAATATTCTGCAAATAAAAGGTTAGCTATGTTTTATCGGGGCTGACATCTCTTGCGTGTGTCTATAATGGCATCTCCATTATTTGAAGAAAATGCGCACATCAGGGGAATCGCAGACTAAATAGCAGCGCGCGGAAATTACGCGTAAGCAAACAGTCGGAAGCATGTCACAATAAAAAGGTCCTACGGATATCCGCAGGACCTTGTATTGTAAGTCTTACCGTGATTACTTAAAGAGCGGTCCGTAATTGGAGCAAGCTCTGTAATCGGCGCCTTGGAGATCGTCCGTGCCGAAAGCCGTCCAGCAGTGAGGACGGTAGACGTCGCCGTCCGCTACATTGTGCATATTGACAGGTATGCGCAGCATGGACGCCAGCGTGAGCACATCCTTGCCGATGTGTCCGTATACGAACGCGCCGTGATTGGCGCCCCAGTTAGCCATTACCGAGTACACGTCCGTAAACGCGCCTTTGCCCGTGATATTGGGGGCAAACCAAGTGGTGGGCCAAGTCTTGTCCGTGCGCTCGTCGAGTATGCGGTGCATATCGTCGGGCAGGGTCACGGTATAGCCCTCTGCAAGCTGAATAACGGGACCGAGACCGTTTACTATATTGATACGTATCATTGTGACAGGCATCTCCGCGTCCGTCTTAAAGTGGGACGAGAAGCCGCCGCCGCGGAAGTAGCCGAGGTTGGCGGGGCACCAGTCGGTAGCGGCAAGGCATGCGGATATATCTTTGTCCGTCATATCCCACCACTGCTTCATCTCGCCCTTGCCGTCCTTGCCCTTGGCTTGACCTGTGGCGTCGAGCGCCGCGGCGCCGCTGTTGATAAGGTGTATAAATCCGTCTTTAGCCTTACCCGCGGGAGCTTTGCCTGTGACGCGCTTGACAGCCTCGGGGCTCCAGTATGTGCGCACGTCGGCAAAGCCTACCGCCCTGTGCGTGAGCAGGTTGCCTATGAGCATCGCCATGCCGTTGAGGCAATCGTTCTCGGTAGCAAATACCGTAGGCTCTTTCTTGCCGTTCCAGTCGAAGGTGGAGTTGAGTATCGCCTCGGTAAAGTCGCCGTTGGGCAGCCAGTCTGTCCACTGTCTTTGACCTTGGAAGCCCGCAGCTATGGCGTTGCGTCCGTTGCTCTCTTCCTTGTAGCCCATCTCGAGCAGCTTGGGATTGCCGTGCATGAGGTCGAGGCAGATGAGCGTCATTTTGACTATGAAGTCCCAGTCCTGCTCGTACTGCTCTGCGGTATGAGGGACTGCGTTGATGTCCAGACCTATCGGGCAGTTGGCTTTGACCCATGCTCTCGCTATATCGTACTGCTCCCTGTCGTAGATGCCCAGCTTAATACGGCGGAGCACTTCGGTCATGTCTATCCACTCGGTGCGCAGTCCGAAATAGCGCTGCAACATCATTGCGTCGGCATTGGAGCCTGCGATACCCATGCTTACGCCGCCGATATTGAGATAGCTCTTATTCTTGAGTTCGCCTACGGCTGCGGCGCAGCGGGCGAAGCGCAGTATCTTGTCCTGCACGTCCTCGGGGACGGTGGTGTCGTCCATGTCCTGCACGTCCCTGCCGTAGATTGCGAAGGCGGGCAAGCCTCTCTGCGCATATGCGGCCATCACCGCGGCAAGATATACCGCGCCGGGACGCTCTGTACCGTTGAAGCCCCATACCGCCTTGAGCGTGTGAGGATTGAGGTCCATAGTCTCCGTGCCGTAGCACCAGCACGGCGTAACGGTAAGGGTCGCTACGACGTTGAGCGCGGAGAACTTATCTTCGCACATGGCGCTCTCTTTGCCGCCGCCTATCGTCGTGTCTGCGATGACTACCTTGACGGGCTGTCCGTCGCTGCGGCGCACATTGTCCTCTATCAGCTTCTTGGCGGTGCGAGCCATCTGCATGGTCTGCTCTTCGAGCCCTTCGCGTATGCCTCCCTGTCGTCCGTCTATTACCGGACGTATTCCTATTGCGTATTCCATATTTATACCTCTTATACGGGATTGCCCGTTATTAATTGTCGATTATTTTATCGCTGCTCTCGCCGCGAGTACGGCGTCGTAGCGCTCGTACAGCTCGTCTGTAAAGTCCTTATCGTCGGGCGAGTAAACTACACCCGATGCGGGCAGTGCCCTCAGTCCCGCGTCTATATCGGGCAGATAGCCGAGCGTATACAGCTGTACAAGCACGTTGCCCAGCATAGTGGACTCGGAGTGCCCTATCGATATGCGTGTATCGCAGGCGGAAGCTATCAGCGAGCACAGCTTGGCAGACTGTCCGCCGCCGCCCAGGACGGTAATCTTGCTTATATCGCGACCGCGGCTGAGTTTGTCAAAGCAGCGCCCTATCTTAAGCGCGAGCGACGCGTAAGCGGTGGCAACATATTCCCCTGCGCTCTTGGGCGTGGGCTGAACAGTGCACTCGCAGTATGCGTCGATTGCCTCCAACATATCGGACGGATTGTCGAATATGGGGTCGGAAACGTCAATGAGAGAAGGCAGCTTGTCTAGCTCGCACTCCTCTTCAAGACGCGCGAAGCTGTAGTCCTCTCCCCTGCCCTTAAGCGCGCGGCGTATCTGCTGAGTAATCCACATGCCCGTGATATTGGTGAGGTAGGTGACCTCGCCGAGCAGACCGCGCTCGTTGGTATAGTCGGCGTCGGAGATGTCGATGTGGGGCTGTCTAACGCCGAGCAGCGCCCATGTGCCCAGGCTGAGGAATGCGTCCTTGCCGTCTACGCACGCCGCAGCGGAAGCCGTATCGTGACAGCACACCGCGCATACGGGGATATTTCCTATGCCGAGGCGGAAAGATACGTCCTCGGTGACATAGCCGTATACGGAGCAGTTGTTCATTACCTTGGGAAAGAGCGAACGCGGCAGCTTGAGCTTGTCTATGAGCGGATAGTTCCAGTCATAGCCGTCCTCGCCGAGCAGCCCCGAAGTGGATGCAATCGACGTCTCGCAGTGGTACTCTCCCGTGAGATGATAGGCTATCAAATCGGGTACGAACAGCATCTTGTCCGCCTTGTCGAGCAAGCCCTTGCGCTTGTCGTCGAGCAGCGAAAACACGGTATTGATTCGCATAGGCTGTATGCCCGTCGCGTCGTAAAGCGCGGACTTGTCCTTAAAGCTGTCGAAGATATCTTGCGCCCTGCCGTCGCGGTAGTGGCGTACGGGGTGTATGAGCTTACCCTTTTTCAAAAGACCGTAGTCTACGCCCCAGCTGTCTATGCCTATGCTCTCTATATCGAAAGGTGCGGCAAGAGATATCGCCTTGTACACATTATCCATGATAAGGTCGAAATCCCAGCACAGCTCGCCGTCAATCGTCGAGGGATTGTTGTCCCAGCGCAGCAGTTCTTTATAAGAGATAGTATTGCCGTCGTAGCTGCCGAGCATTGCTCTGCCCGACGATGCGCCGAGGTCTATAGCCAAAGTATTTATATTCATACCTATATACTATAACAATCCTTGTGCTAAATCAAGAAGAAAATCAAAATTAAACAAAGAAGAAACGCGGCGCCGAATAATAGAGCGCGGAGATAGTACGCAACGACTTAAAAACGGTAGATTTATTTACTTAAATATGATATAATATATCTATATATATTACGCGTACGCGCGTGCACGCGCGCAATACCGCGAATAACGGCATAATAAGGAGGTAAAACGTGTCCAAGAAAGAATACGACCAAAGTACCATTCAGGTCCTCGAGGGACTTGAGCCGGTAAGAAAGAGACCGGGCATGTATATAGGTTCTACCGACGAGCGCGGACTGCACCATCTGGTGTACGAGGTGGTCGACAACGCCATAGACGAGGCGATGGCGGGCTACTGCGACACCGTAACGGTGGAAATACAGGCGGACGGCTCTGTCTCAGTTACGGACAACGGCAGAGGTATACCTACAGGTATTATCGAGAAGGAAGGCAAGTCTGCCGTAGAGGTGGTGCTTACCAAGCTGCATGCGGGCGGCAAGTTCGGCGGCGGCGGATATAAGTTCTCCGGCGGATTGCACGGCGTGGGCGTATCTTGCGTCAACGCGTTGTCCGAGTGGCTGGAAGTAGAGGTATATCAGAACGGCAAGATTCACAAGATGCTGTTCAATCGCGGCGTGGCGCAGCGCTCTTTGGCGGTGGTGGGCAACACCAACAAGAGAGGTACGAGAGTTACTTTCTATCCCGACGCGGAGATATTCGAGACGCTGGAATTCAACTACGTCACTCTAAGAGACAGACTGAGAGAGCTGGCTTACCTTAACAAGGGTCTTAAGATTATACTCAGCGACAGCCGTCCGCTCAAGGAAGCGAGAGACGAGTTTTACTACGAAGGCGGAATACGCGAGTATATCGCAGAGAAGATGGGCGGCAGGACGGGAGTTATGCCCGAGATATTCTACTTCGAGTATAAAGAGGAAGAGTATCAGGTAGAGATAGCCATGCAGTACAACTCGGGCTACAGCGAGACGCTGATGTCTTACGCCAACAACATCAACACCCACGAGGGCGGCACTCATCTCGAGGGCTTCAAGAGCGCGCTTACCAAGCTGTTTAACGACTACGGCACGGCGCAGAAGATACTCAAGAATGACGAGAAACTCAGCGGCGAGGACTGCCGAGAGGGCGTAGTCGCGATAGTGTCGGTCAAGCTCATAGATCCCCAGTTCGAGGGGCAGACCAAGGGCAAGCTGGGCAACAGCTTTATGCGTACGGCGGTATCCAAGATATTCTCCGAGAAGTTCGGCGAATTCCTCGAGGAAAACCCCAAGGACGCAAAAGAGCTCATCAATAAGTCAATCAATGCCAAGAAGGCGCGCGATGCAGCGCGCAACGCCCGCGAGCTCACAAGGCGCAAGAGCGTGCTCGAGTCCACTACCCTGCCCGGCAAACTCGCCGACTGCACGGATAAAGACCCGCGTAAGTGCGAGATATATCTCGTTGAGGGCGACTCGGCAGGCGGCACAGCCAAGCAAGGCAGAGACAGAAGATTCCAGGCGATACTGCCGCTGAGAGGTAAGATACTCAACGTGGAGAAGGCGCGCATTCATCGCGTGCTCGAGAGCGAAGAGATTAAGAATATGATTACGACTTTCGGCTGCGGCATCAATGAGAATTGCGACCTCAATAAGCTCAAGTACGACCGTATCATCTGTATGACCGATGCGGACGTAGACGGCAGCCATATACGTATATTGCTGCTCACGTTCCTCTTCAGATACATGAAGCCCGTAGTTGAGCAAGGACACGTGTACATCGCGCAGCCCCCTCTCTACAAGGTGAGCAAAAAGGGCTCTAAAGAAGAGAGATACTTCTACGACGACGCGTCGCTCGAAGAGTATCTTGTGAGCATAGAAAGAAAGGGCGAGGTGCAAAGATACAAAGGTCTCGGCGAGATGGATGCCGAACAGCTGTGGGAGACGACCATGGATCCCGAGAAGCGCACTCTGCTCAGAGTTACGATGAAAGACGCGGAAGAGTCCGACAGACTGTTTACGGTGCTCATGGGCGACGAGCCCGAGGCGCGCAGGCAGTTCATTGAAGAGAACGCCAATCTCGTAGCAGAGCTCGACGTATAAGAGGTAAGAGATGAAAGAAGATATCAAGAATAAAGCCGATATAGAAGAGATGCTCTCCAAGACCAACGTCGTAGACGTAGAGGTGGAGGGCGAGATAAAGAAGTCGTTCATCGCCTACGCAATGGCGGTCAACGTATCGAGAGCTATACCCGACGTGCGCGACGGACTTAAGCCCGTGCACCGCAGGATACTGTACGATATGTACAACGAGCTGTCCCTCACCGCGGACAAGCCTTACCGCAAGTGCGCGCTCATAGTAGGCGATGTGCTCGGTAAATTCCACCCTCACGGAGACAGCTCCGTATACGACGCGCTGGTAAGACTGGCGCAGGACTTCTCCATACGTCTGACGCTCGTAGACGGACACGGTAACTTCGGTAGCGTGGACGGCGACCCGCCTGCCGCGTACCGTTATACCGAGGCGAGGCTGAGCAAGGTTGCCAACGAGATGCTGCGCGATATCGAGAAGAAGACGGTAGACTTCTGCCCCAACTTCGACGACACGCGCGAGCAGCCGGTGGTACTCCCCTCGAGATATCCCAATCTGCTCGTCAACGGCTCGGACGGCATAGCCGTAGGTATGGCTACGTCGATACCTCCGCACAACCTTGTAGAGGTCATCAACGGCACCATTGCGCTCATGGATAATCCCGATATGGATATCGAGGAGCTCATCGAGTATATCCCCGCTCCCGATTATCCCACGGGCGCGCTTATCATGGGGCGCTCCGGCATTAAGAAAGCGTACAGGACGGGTAAAGGCAACTGCATCATCCGCGCCAAGACGGATATCGAAGAGAATCCCGGCGCCAAGAGCCGCATAATCATAACGGAGATACCTTATCAGGTAAATAAAGCCAAGCTCATAGAGAGCATTGCCGAGCTCGTCAAGCAGAAGAAGGTGGAAGGCATAGCCGATATCCACGAGGAGTCGGACAGAGAGGGCATGCGCATTGTGGTGGACGTCAAGAAGGACGCCGCGCCGCAAGTAGTGCTCAATCTGCTCTTTAAGCACACCCAGTTGCAGATAAGTCACTCCATGATATTGCTCGCATTGGTTGACGGCACGCCCAAGGTGCTTAACCTTAAAGAGATGCTCGAGGCGTATATTGCGCATCAGAAGAGCGTCGTTACGCGCCGCACGCAGTACGACCTCAACAAGGCGCAAGAGAGGGAGCATATCATAGCGGGTATGGTCAAGGCGCTCGCCAATATCGACGAAGTGGTAGAGACGCTTAAGAAGTCCAAGGACAGGAACGACGCTATGGCTAACCTCATGGAGAGGTTCGAGCTCAGCGACAAGCAGGCTGCTGCGATACTCGACATGAGACTGCAAAGACTTACCAGTCTCGAGGTTGAGAAGTTGCAGGCGGAGCTGCTCGAGCTGGATAAGCTGATAGCAGACCTTAAAGATATACTGGCGCGTCCCGAGAGAGTGGTGGAAATCATCAAGACGGAAATGCTCGAGATAAGAGACAAGTACGGCGATAAGAGACGCAGCGAGCTGTCTATCGATTACTCCGACTTGGATATTGAGGACCTCATAGAGCAAGAAGACATTGTCGTTACGGTTACGCACGGCGGATATATCAAGCGTATGCCCGTCGATGAATACCGCGCTCAGCGCCGCGGAGGAATGGGCGTGACCGCGCACAAGACCAAGGAAGAGGACTTCGTCGAGAACGTGCTCGCGACCAACACGCATGTACCGGTGCTCTTCTTCAGCAATAAGGGCAAGGTCTACCGTATCAAGGGCTGGCAGATACCCGAGTCGGGCAAGAACAGCAAGGGACGCGCTATGGTCAATCTGCTCAATCTCGAGCCCGAGGAAAAGATTAACGCATACGTGCCCATGCCTACAGACAGCAGCGGTTATCTGATGATGGCTACGCGCGACGGACTTATCAAAAAGACCGCCGTAGAGGAATTCGCAAGGATACAGAACAACGGTAAGATAGCTATCTCCTTGACTGACGGCGACGAACTTATCGGCGTACAGCTCACGGGCGGCGAGGACGAGATAATCATGGCGTCCACGGGCGGCAAGTGCATAAGGTTCAGCGAGACGACTGTAAGGGCCACGGGCAGGACGTCTATGGGCGTAAAGTCTATCAAGCTGGACAAGGGCGAGCGAGTGGTGGATATGACTAAGGTAAGCGCGGGAGAAGAGGTATTCACTCTTACCGAGCGCGGATACGGCAAGAGGACGGACATCGACGAGTACAGCCTGCAAGGCAGAGCGGGCAAGGGACTGAAAGCGGGCGCTCTTACCGACAAGACGGGTAATATCGTCAACCTTAAGCTAATCAATCCCGAGACCGACGATATCATTATTATCGCTGACAACGGCATAATCATCCGAGTGCACGCGGACGAAATATCCAAGATAGGCAGAGCTACGCAGGGCGTAAGAGTGATGAAACTCAAGGATGCCAATGCCAAGGTAGTGGCTTGCGCGGTAGTGCCGCGCGCGGCAGACGAAGAGTTGGAGCAAGAGGGCGAGGAAACTGCCGCAGACGGCGCGCAGGAACAACCCGAGCAGCAAGATAGCGCGGGTCAAGAGTAAGCCTATTGTACTCTTTCCGCAGAGAATATAGGCTATGCGACAGCATTCGGATATCGGCGAATACGCGTTAAATTAATAGATTGACGCAGCAGACCGAAATACACTTAAAATGTATTACCGAGATATACTAATCGGCTGTAAGAAGTGGGAGCGCGACCAAAGTGTCGCGCTCTTTACTTATAAATAAAAACCGCGCAACGGTATCACGATAGAATAATGTCAAACGGAGAAAATCAATAGTCATCGCATTTTGCTTTACAGAGTAAAGAAATAACCGTACCTCGAAGAAAAACAAACGGAGCAAATGACAGACTTTTGTAAATATAGACTAATTGTAATTAATCTACAGCTATACCTGCGGATAGATATTCTTTGATGTGCGAATCGGCGCTTTGCAGCGTTGCATTTCTTTTTTATCTGCCTTGCCGCGCTCATATGCAGTCCGTTATCGACTTGAAACAAATTATATAATGTAAATAGAACAACACTGATAACTTTATATAAAATGTTTATACGGCAAAAGAAAATACTCAAGAATAAGGAATCAGATAAATTATCGTTTAGATGTATCAAGTGAATTTAATATCAATATTCCTTTGCCCTGTTTAACAGACTTACAGGCGGAACTGCGAAGCGGCGACTCATATTGCCTTGCTTAACGCAACATATATTTAGCAATAATTGAGACTACTCGCCGCTTCTGTCCCTTAGCTGTCTGCGGCGCATGCGCCGCCAATTGATAAAGCCGTAAATATCGTTGAGCAAGAATGCGGAAAAGCATACTGTCATACATATAGCATTGCGGTCTATTCCCGCCTGTATCGACCACAAGACTATCAAGACAATATCGTTGACTGCGTATGCAGGCGCGTACAGCGGCGAGCGGCGCATAGACATAAATACCGCTATGAAACTCGTAGCTACAGACACGGTGCTCCATATAAGACTTGCCGTGCCGAGCGCGCGCAGGATAAAGTAAAAAGACGTAGTCACGCACGCGGCGAGCAACGTACACAATGCATAGTCTTTTATCTTAAGCGAATTGACCTCGACCTCTCTGCGCTTGCCCTTGTGAGGATGGCGCAGCCAGGCGATTGCCGATATTATCGCCATGGGCGCGGTCATGCCGAGATAGGTAATCATCTCTCCGTAATATCCCGCGAAGTATGATACAGTCCCGTAGAGAACGGAGAATATGACTGTAAAAAGATGTCCCAAGACATCGCCTTTAGATACGAGGATAAGCGAAAATATGCCTATTAGGGACGCTGTCAACGATAAATAGTCTGTATTGCCGCACAGGAAGAAAGACAGAAGTACAGATAGCGTCGAGACTATTAATAACAGATACTCGACGATTGTGAATCCCTTGAAGAAATCTTTTATTGCGCGCATATCTCCTCTACGAAAAAAGGTACCCGCTCTTGTGTCTGCAAAGATCTAACGACGCAAGCGAGTACCCGATGGCACGATTATATTTTTAATTATTATAAATCAAAGCGCAGCGTATGTCAACGCCTTAAACTTATTTCACGGCGGTAAAATATTGCGCCTCGGCAGTGAATTGCAGCGTTATGCTCTCGCCGCCGCGCTCGACGGTGACCGCTACGATATCGCCCTCTCTTACATTAAGCAATGCGTCGCTAAGGGTGAAGACGCGATCTATAGTCACGACGTCCTCGTCAAGCGAGACGCTTAGCAGTATATCCCCTTCCGTCAGTTTGCCGTCCGCAGCGCCCGAGGCAGTCACACTTTTTACGGCTACGGTTTCTTTAATGCGTACGGTCTTAGAACTTTCGTCGTATACCGCTTTGGATTGAGACAGGGCGGTCTCTATGCCGAGTCTGAATACGGACGGAGCGGTCTCGGAAGTCCCGTCGCACGTATCTATTATGTTGTCCGCTACGCCTATAGCGATGTTGCTGGGGATAGCGTAGCCTATATTCTCTATTTCTTCGGAATTATATTTTGCATTGACGATGCCGATTAGCTCGCCCGAGGAGTCGAACAGTCCGCCGCCGCTGTTGCCCGAGTTGATTGCGGCGTCTACGCGCATCACGCGATAAGATTGTACGATATCGTCGTCCTTTACGCTTATGATCTCGCTATCGACGGACAGTATTCCCTCCGTAACGGATATGCCGCCGCCTGCGGCGTTGCCGATTGCGTTGACGCGCTCGCCTACCGTGATAGTCTGCGAATTTCGCACATTAACGGCGGCAGCATCGCTGCCTTTCAATACCTCGCTGCCCTCTACCTTAAGCACGGCTATGTCGTAGGCGGAAGAACTGCCGATATACGTTGCTTCAATCGCGTAATCGGAATACTCCTTTCCGTACAGATAGACCTTGATATTGGCGCTGATGCCGTCCGGCTCGTCGGCGGCGGAGTAATGTATCACGTGGTGATTGGTGATTATATATGCATTGCCGAGGCTCTTGTCCAGCTTATATATTACGCCCGAGCCGTTAGATACAGCCGTCTTGACCGTCGGACCGTAGTAGCCCTGCGTCGTCACTTGGAATTGAGCGGATATGCTTACCGACGACATAAGCCCTTGGGACACGCCGTAGCAATCACTTTTTACTTGATTATTGAGGAATTCTTTAATAAATGTAAGGAAGTCGCCTTGATATCCGTTCTCTACGGCGGTGTCATAGACGTCTTGAATGCTGAGCGATGCGCCGTCTCTGCCGCGCTCGCCCTTGAGCGAAGCGAGCCACTCGTTGAGCGTGCCCTCGTATCCTTGGCTCACCGCCAGCTTATACGCGGACAGCCCATCCTCTCCCGACATGCCGTTAAGACTGTCAAGCCAATCGGACATCGAGCCCTCGAAGCCCTCTTGCAGGGCAAGCTCGTAAGCGGACAGCCCGTCGTCGCCTGACAAGTTGCATGCGAATAGGCATGTTGACATAATTGCAACGACGGCGAGTATAAGAAGTATTAATAGTCCTTTCTTTTTCATGGCGCTCTCACAGATTAAAGTTATTATTAGTTAAATTATAATATATAATCGGTCTATTCTAATTCAAAATAAGGTAAAATTTGGATTTATTTAATGAAAAATAGTCGCGCACCGACTTTTATCCGGAAGCGGAAAGGTTTCAGAGCTACAGCGAGGAGCAAATAACTATCTGCTCGGAACATGTAATAGTCATGGAAAATAATAAAATATAGCGGTAAGCGAAGATGCTAAATCTATCAAAAATGTACATGCAGACAAAATAATATCAACTTAGGCAATTAGTATAATCCCGTTGTAATAATAGCAAAGCTATAGGATAGATATGACTGTTAGAACATTGCAGAATAAAATCAATGTCATAATCGGCTTAATTTGCGCTTCGATAAAGTATGAACCGTGATTACAAGTCGGCTTATACCCGCAATAGCGATATACAACATAATCCGGCACGTAGACTGCAATTACAGCCAATGGGCGACTTGTACTATATAGATAGAGGCGCTAACGTGGCGGCGCCGTCAATAATATGATAAATTTGCAAGAAAGTATGCTCCGCACTGACGATGTCGTTGCGTTATTGCATGTCAATACATTCGACGGCGGTCTTGATCGAAAATATGCGCTAAGCATGCCGCGACAAGATTAGGCGACATGCCCTGCGCTGTTGATATCGAGCTTCAGCACTCTTCCCAATGCTTGACTAAGCTGATAATTCTGCGCCTGTCGTGTCCGTCGAGATTGTGCAGAAAGCTGTCGATTTCTCGGCGGTGAATGACGCTCTTCTCTACGCAGTCGTTATAGCCGAACAGGTAAGATACGGGGACTTCGAGGAAGTCGCTTATCTTTTTGAGCGTGGCGCCGTCGGGAGTGCACTGACCGGATTCCCACTTAGACAGTGCGCTTTGAGATACATTTGCAAGCGCGACGATATCGGGCTGCGAATACCCGAGCGCGCGTCTATATTCGTAAAGGGGATTTAAGAATTTCATTTACTAAATTATAGCAAAAATAGTGCTAAAACGCAACTGATTTTATAAATTAATTTTGAATTTTATTCAAAATTAAAATTTTAATATATAATATAATAATTATGGATTAATTTGCACTTAAATTGTGCCCATCGAAAATATTGAAAGTAAAAATCCGGACGGGAAATGATTATATTTGCAGTGTCAATCTAACCCCTCGACAGCTATTGCGAAAGTTATCGATAAGTTATTGTTATTAAAAATCAGCTGTGTACACATACTTTTTTTGCGCCGTCTGCGCGGCGGTAAAACGTATCGCCTGTCTAAGCCGTTTTTACAAATGCGCTTGCGCCGTATTGCTATCGCTTTTACACTCGATAGCGATAAGGATAATCAACCTTACAATCATTTTCGCTTTTTACATTATTTTTCTCTATTTAATCAAATATCGGTCGCTCTCGCCTTTCCTACGGCAAGCAAGATTACGAAAATACGCGCCGAAACAGAGCGTATACGGCATGTCGATTAAGACAGATTGTTTATTAATACGCAATCTATCGCGGCTATAGCAAATAAATGGCAATTAATGTAGTGGTATTATGGTTGAAATTTATCCGATTATCTCTTATAATTAAGAGGTATGGAAAACAGAGACGTCAATCTCCTGTGGGAGTCCGTCAAGGCAGACTTAGCGCCCAAGATATCCACGATAGCGTATCAGGTATGGGTGTCGGGGGCTACGCCTTTACGAATCTACAATAATAAGCTGGTGCTCAGCGTGGAGCTGCGCAAGACAAAGATCCAGCTCGATACTGTATTCAGGGATAAGATAGTCGACTGTATACGCAAGAACAGCGATTTTGTAGACGACTTCATCGTCATTACGCCCGACGACGCGGCGGAATACGGCGAAGAGACCAAGAGCAACTTGCTCGCAGACATCGACACGGCGGCGGAAGAAGATACCAGCACGAAGTTTAAGGCGGGATTTACTTTCGACAATTTCGTCGTAGGCGACAGCAATCAGCTCGTGTTTGCCGCGGCTAAAGCGGTGGCGGAGGCTCCCGGCAAGAGACACAATCCTCTCTTTATCTACGGCGGCGTGGGTCTGGGCAAGACGCATATTATGCACGCTATCGGCAATTACATAACCGCCGAGCGTCCCAATCTCAAGGTGAGATACGCGGCGGCGGAGACGTTTACCAACGACTATATAGACAGTATCCGCACCAATAAAGATTCCGAACTCAACAGGAAGTTCCGCGACAACTATCGCAACGTCGACGTGCTCATGCTCGACGATATTCAATTCATCGCCAACAAGCCGGGCACGCAGGAAGCGCTCTTCCACACATTCAACTACCTAATTCAGAACGAGAAACAGATAGTATTCTCCAGCGACCGTCCGCCCTCAATGCTCAACAATATCGAGGAGAGACTGACGTCGCGCTTTGCCTCGGGCATTACGGTGGATATAGCGGCTCCCGGTCTGGAGACGAGGATAGCCATCGTGCAGAAAAAGGCTTATTCCAAGCGTTTCCATATCTCCGCAGAGTGCATGTACTACCTCGCGGAGAAGATTGACTCCAATATCAGAGAGCTGGAAGGCGCGCTGTATAAGGTGATATTCTATTGCGAGCTTAAGCGCGTCACCGCAGACAGCATAGAAGTAATCAGAGAGGCTCTGCACGACGAGATTAACGAGGTCAAGGCGCTCAATTACAGCGACATCCTCAATGCTTGCGCGGAGTATTACGGCGTGGGAAGAGCGGAGATAGTGGGCTCTAAGAAGAACAAGCAGATAGTTACCGCAAGACAGATGGCGATATATCTGATATACGATATCCTCGGACTGCCGCTGGCAACTATCGGCACCTACATAGGCGGCAGAGACCATACCACAATCATACACGCAAGAGACAAGATAGAAAAGCAGCGTAAAGACGATCCCATCGTCGACAGGCAGATACAAGATATCAGAGCCAAGCTGGGCAAGGCATAACGCGGCGTTAAGCGTAAACGGAACTACCCTATAGAGGTAGCAAGATTAAGAATAACAGGCCCCGATAATCGATTGCGGGCTTAAGGAGATATGAAATGGCCAACAACTCAAGCGATGTGTTCAAGCTTAAAGACGCCAAATCTTACGACGAGAGCGGAGCGCTTAATGCGGGCGTGGAAGAGATAGAGACAGCTCTTATCGACACCAATCCCAATCAGCCGCGTAAGAATTTCGATAAAGACGCGTTGGCGGAGCTGGCCAAGTCAATATCGCAACACGGAGTAATTCAGCCTATAATAGTGGCGCCCAAGGGCGGCAGATACGAGATAATCGCGGGCGAGCGCAGATACAGAGCGACGCAACAGGCGGGACTCGGCAAGATTCCCGCGATAGTGCGCGATTATAACGATATGGAGCGCAAAGAGATAGCCCTTATCGAGAACTTGCAGAGAGAGGACCTCAACCCCATAGAAGAGGCTATGGCGTACAAGACGCTGATGGGACAGTACAACCTCACGCAGGAAGAGCTTGCCAACAAGCTGGGCAAAGGCAGACCTACCGTTGCCAACAGCTTGAGACTGCTCCACCTTGCCCCCGCGGTACAGGAGATGCTGGTGAGCGGAAGACTTACGGCGGGACATGCCCGCGCGCTTGTTATTATCAAGGACCCCGCGGTGCAAGTGAGCTACGCCATGGCGGCGAAGGACAAGCAGCTGAGCGTGAGACAGCTGGAGTTCATGGTCCAGAAGTACGTCAATCCCGAGAAGAAAAAGAAGGCGCCCCGCACTCCCCTTGCAGCCGAGCTGAAAGGACTGGTCAACGATATGCAAAGAGTGTTCGCAACTAAGGTCAAGGCTGTAGGCAGCAACGACAAGGGCAGAATATTCATCGATTATTATACCAAGGACGACTTGCAGAGGATATTCGAGCTCATAGAAGTGCTTAAAGAGAGATAATTTAATTCGGACGCAATCGCTCTCCCCGCGCATCAAGATATCCGTCGGCATACTGAGGATATACATAATCGGGCGATAGCAAATAACTGCGCCGAGCGAGACGGCGGCATTAATGTCGACGGAAGTAAAGGGGCTCGGCAACATAATTGTCTTATTAAAGGTAATATAGATTGAGTAAGATAGAAGCATGGCAAAGGCTGGATAATTCCGCCATAATATTCCCGGTGATGGTCACCAAGCGGAGACAGAACAACTTCCGCATGCAGATTACGCTGGAAGAGAATGTGGACAAGGCTGTGCTTAGCGGCGCGGTGTCCACGGCGCTTGCGCGCTATCCTCAGTTCAACGTATCGCTTGTAAGCGGCGCAATATGGCATTACTTTATCCGCAATGACCGTCCCGTGACGGTCACCGACGCGGAGGATACTCTCATGGCTCCTCTGCCCATATTCGGCAAGGACAGGCGCCCTTTCCGCTTCAGCGTGTCGGGCAACAAGATATATGCGGATTTCTTCCATGCGCTGGGCGACGGCACGGGAATAATGGAATTCCTTAAGACGGTACTTTACGCATACATCACCGCGACAGGCAAGGACCTCGGAGACGTAAGCGACAAGGTGTTGCTGCCATCGTCCCAAGTCGACCCCGAGGAGTACGAGGACGGCTTTGTCAAGTACTATAAGCCGACTAAGCTAAAGGACCTTGCCATATCGCAGATGAAGGGACACAAGGCGTTTCTTATAGAGGGCGAGGCGATTGAGGATAACGGCAAGGGATATTCGCAATACGTGTTGGACTCTAAGTCTGTAATAGATCTGTGCCACGCCAAGGGCTGCACCGTTACGGAGTATCTCGGCGGCGTATTCGCAATGGCGATATACGATGCGTATATCAGAGGCAAGGGGCTTAAGCGCAGACAGCTTAAGGACATTCAGCTCTTCTTGCCTATCAATCTGCGTAGGCAGTTCCCCTCGCGCACGCTCAAGAATTTCTCGCTCTTCTCGCGAGTAGGCTTCGGCACTAAAGAGGAGCTTACGCTCGACAAGTGCATAAGCATCATTCACGAGTCGCTGATAAGAGACACGCAAAAGGACTTGCTGCATAAGAAGATAATCACCATCTCCCGCGCGCAGAACCTTAAGGTAATGAAGATTATACCGCTGTGCCTTAAGAAGGCTATAATAAGATTCAGCAATATATTCTTCGGCAGAGCCAAGAAGACGGCGACATTCTCCAACGTGGGAATTACGAAACTGCCCGAGAGCATGCGTCCTTACGTGAGGAATATGCAGTACAGCATATGGCCGAGCGGCACGGCTACTTACAGTATGGTCGCCAATTCCGTATGGGACGTACTCAATGTATCGCTGGTAAAATCAATACAGGATAGCAAGATAGAAGAGCAATTCGAGAAGCAGCTGGAGAAGGACGGGCTGTCCTTTACCGTAAGCCGTTCCGTATGGGCGGGCGCGGAGAGAAAGGCGGTCAAGGCGCGCTCTGCTGCGGTGAGCGAAAGCAATATTTAATCATATTATCGGAGGATAGTATATGTATTACATAGGCATAGATGTGGGCGGCATGAGCATTAAAGGCGGTCTCACGGACGGAGACGGCAAGCTGCTGTATACCGACACGGTAGTCACTGCGGGAGCATATACCGAGGAGCACACCATAAGCGAAGATATTCATAAACTTACCGCAAAACTCATAGAGGGCGCGGGTATCGATGAGAAGGAGCTGAAAGGCATAGGTATAGGACAGGCGGGCTCGATAGACTCCGAGCGCGGCATAATAAGATACTGGAACAATATCCCTATGGAGAACGTACATGTGCGCGAAGAGATGGCTAAGTATCACAAGGCGCCTGTATTCATCGACAACGACGCCAATGTCGCGGCGCTCGGAGAATATCGCTTCGGCAGCGGCAAGGGCTATGACAATCTGATATTCGTCACTCTCGGCACGGGCGTGGGCAGCGGCATAATAATCGACGGCAAGATATTCAGAGGCGTAGAGGGCGCGGGCGCTGAAGCGGGCCATATGGTTATCATGGCGGGCGGCGAGCGCTGCAACTGCGGCAGGAGAGGCTGCTGGGAAGCATACGCATCCGCAAGCGCGCTTATAAGGCAGACTAAGGCTGCGATAGCAGCGCATCCCGAGTCGGCGATGGCTCGCATTGCCGAGGAAGCGGGCGAGGTCAACGGCATTACCGCGTTTAAGGCGGCTAAAGAAGGCGACGAGGCGGCTAAAGCAGTGGTGGATAAATACATAGATTACGTGGGCGAAGGCTTGGTAAGCCTTGCCAACATATTCCGTCCCAGAGCCTTTCTCATAGGAGGCGGCATATCCAAAGAGGGCGAGTATCTTACCGCTCCTCTTCAGCATAAACTCGACACGGAGAACTTCGGGAGCAAATTCAATCCCGAGGTCGTCGTAAAGCCCGCAATATTGCGCAACGATGCGGGAATACTCGGCGCGGTTGCATTGGCAATGCAAGGCACCGACAATTAACGGCTATAAATAGTATGGGAGTTATTATATATACTATTTCAGCGTAGGGGGAGTCATATGACTCCCCCTTTGGGTAAGATAATCTTTACGCGCAATCTTACGTTAAGAGAAACATAATAAAATTATTATAGGCATATGCGTTAAACGTTTTGACTTAGCCGTACCCTAATTAATACTCGGCGTAATGATTCTACGTCTTACTCTTTTTTATATAATTAAATTATTTCAGATGCTCGGGAAAAAACTATTAAATAATCGTTATCTGTATGTAAGTAAAACTAAATCGATGCGGAATGCGAAACTTTCTCATATAAATCTATCTATCGATACGCGCTTAAATTGCGCTGCTCCAACCCTTCCGCTATAATATCTTTATCTAAGTTTTATTTAAGAATTTAATATATTTTTATTTTGTTATAGGCAATTATATATAAGACATTTCGCTGCGATGCTCGGCATATAATTTACTATGTCAGACGTAATCAGAATAGAAAATTGTCGCGTAATGCAAGAAGTCAACTCGCCGTCCACATACAGAGGCGGCGGCGTCATAGAGACCGTAATATATCCGCTGCATGTGGCGGGAGCGGCAAGGGCAAGCGTTGCGCTCAAGCAAAACGGCTGGGAGCTTATAGGCGGATGTAGCAATACTTTGATTGCAGACGGCGTGCTTAATACGCCTGTGGTGTCCACCAAGCGATTGAAGGGCGTGCTGAACTGCGTAAACAATCTGTATGTCTATGCTGGCGAGAAGTTGCCCAAGGTATGCTCTATTGCCGCCGAATACGCGCTCAGCGGACTGGAAGAGCTAAGCGGTATACCTGGCAGCATAGGCGGCGGCGTTATTATGAATTGCGGCTGTTTCGGGCGCGACATGTCGCAGGTAGTGGAATATGTGGATATAGCAATCGACGGCGTAGTAGAGCGGCTGTACTCTTGCGACATCGATTGGGGATACCGTCACAGCGGGCTGGAAAAGCGCGGAATAGTAGTGGGTGTAATGCTCAAGCTGTCGCACTCCTCGACCGACCAAATTAAGAAAGTAATGGCCGTGTATAAGGCAAGGCGAGCGCATCAGCCCAAGCGCCCCTCGCTCGGCAGCACATTTAAGCAAGTGGACGGCGTGTCCGCGGGATATTATATAGAGCAAGCAGGTCTTAAAGGCTTGGCATTGGGCGGCGCGCAGATTTCGCCCCAGCACGCAGGCTTTATCATCAATACGGGCGGCGGAACCGCAAGCGATTACCTGGGGCTCGTGTCTAAGGCAAAGAAAGCCGTTAAGGATAAGTTCGGAGTGGAGTTGGAGGAGGAAATAAAGTTTATTTCTAACCGCCAAACGAAATACTCGACGCAGCAAGCATAATTTGGAAGTGATTGTGTAGTGCGTCTCGTATTTGCGGTTACTTGGAAGAGACAACTATCCATTACAAGGACAGTTTTCTCTCTTTTACGCGCATAGATTGGCATAAGACTAATTATCATAGCGCGTAAAATTCACTCTTTCCAAAATAAAAATACTTTGCTCGCACCGCTCGTATTTTTCGCGGTGACGCTTGCAAAAAGCGTGGTTTTTGCGCGCTTTGGAATTTAACCGCCGGGCGCAACACAAGACGGACGCAACTTATCTATAAGCGTAGTTAAATTACTTGCTTGTGTTGGCGGTTACCGGGAGGGGACACCACACATTATAAGTGTGGTTTCCCCTCTTTTTATGCGCGTAATAAGTGATAGGACTAATAAGAGTAGCGCATAAAAATTCACCCCTTCCATATAAAAATGCGCTCGCGCATTTTAGATGTTACGCTTGCAAAAAATGTGATTTTTGCGCGCTCTATCACAACTTCAACAGATAACATTTAATGCCCCGCAGGGATAGCGAGCGAAAACGACGCTTTTTGTGAGCGATACATTGAAAATGCGGAAGCATTTTACGGAGGGGTGCCAACGAGGGGAAACGCGTAGCAAATAAGCACGGATATTCCGTGCTTATTGTCTGCGTTTAAGCGGTGCCCCTCGTTACAATTTAATCTTCTATATTAATCAGCACCGCGCCCTGTACTGCCTGACACAGCGGGCACTGCTGCCATGCCTCTTTGGATGTGGACTCGTAACCGCAATCGCCGCACTTCCACTTGACGGGTGTATCGCTCTTGTACATGGTATCGTTCTTGAGTTGATTATACAGCTGTGTGAAGAGCTTCTGATGGCAGGACTCTACCTGCTGCAAATTCTCGAACAGTCCCGCTATATCGCGGAAACCTTCGTCGTGAGCGACCTTGGCGAAGCTGCCGTACACCTCTACTTCCGCTTCCTCGTCGTCGGCTGCGAACTTGAGATTGTCGAGCAAATTCCACTTCTCCTTGAAGGGGAAGCCCGAATGAATGTCTATATTGTTAATGGTGCCTTTATCCGCCGACTGAATGAAAGTATACAGCATGCGAGCGTGCTGGAACTCGTTGTAAATTACGTCGTTGATAAGGTTGGACATCGCCTTATAGCCCTCTGTCTGCGCGCCGTAAGATACGAACTTGTATCTGGTGAGCGCCATGCACTCGCCCGCGTAAGCCTTGGCTAAATTGATATAGGTGTTACTGTCTTTAAGTTGCATAAATAACCTCCGCAATAAATAATGACGTCTTGAGTATTGACGGCGCCTAAGCAAAATATACAAAAAAAAAGAGACGGCTGTCTCGTCCGTCTCCCTGATATCCGTTAAGCCGATAATCCGCTCAGCACTTAAACGCTTTATAGATAGCGTTGATTGCCTTGCCGTAGTCGCGGCTGTCTACGGCGACAATGATGTTGAGCTCGCTGCTGCCCTGATCTATCATGCGCAGATTGACGCCTGCGCCCGAGAGCGCGCCGCATAGCTTAGCCGCCGTGCCGAGGTTGGATTTCATGCCGTGTCCGACGGTTGCGATAAGGCATATACCGCTCTTAATCTTAATGTGGTCGGGCGCGACCGCCTTGGTAATCCTATCGAGCAGCACGCTCTCTCTGCCTGCGATGCTGCTGTCGGACACGACTATGCTGAGCGTATCGATGCCGCTGGGCATGTGCTCGAAAGATATGTTATACTGCTCGAGCACGGACAGTATCTTGCGCACGAAGCCGTACTCGTTGTTCATCATTGACTTCTCGATATAGATGATGCTGTATCCCGTCTTGCCCGCGATACCCGTTACGGTATCGGTGACCTCGCTGTCCTTAACTTCGGGCACGATTAGCGTGCCGCTCTCCTCGGGCGCGAATGTGTTGCGGATATTGATGGGTATACCGCTCGAGCGCACGGGGAATATGGACTCGTGATGCAAGACGTTGGCGCCCATGTAGGCAAGCTCTCTAAGCTCCTTATAAGACAGCTTGGATATGAGCTTGGGATTGTCTACCACACGCGGATCTGCGCTGAGAAAGCCGTTGACATCCGTCCAGTTTTCATACATATCGGCTTTGACCGCCTCTGCAATGAGCGCGCCCGTGATGTCCGAGCCGCCTCTGCTGAAGGTGTGCACGGTGCCGTGTTCGTCCGCTCCGTAGAAGCCCGGTATTACCGCGCGGGGCGTATCTGCAAGTTTTGCCTGTAGAGCGGAGCGCGTGGACGCCGCGTCAAACTCTCCGTCGCAGGTGAATACCACCACGTCAGCCGCGTCAACGAACTCGTATCCCAATGCCGCCGCCATAATTACGCCGCTGAGATACTCTCCGCGAGACGCGCAATACGATGTGCTGCGATATTTATATATGCCCTCTTTAACCTTGTCGAGGTAAGGGGTAATGTCCAAGCTGAGTCCGAGGTCGGCGCATATGCCGATAAAGCGCTCGCGAATCTTGGCAAAAGTGTCCTCGCAAGTTCCGTCCAACTCCAGCTCATGACAGCAGGCATATAACATATCGGTGACCTTGGTGTCTTGAGAAAAGCGCTTGCCGGGCGCGGAAACTACTACGTAGCGACGACTTTCTTCCGCCTTGATGATATTGGCAGAACGCGTGATTGCGGAAGCGTCCGCCATTGACGTGCCGCCGAATTTAGCGACTTTAATCATAAATCTATCTCCTCGGCGCGCAACGAAACGCTGTCGTCTATGAGGCGCGCCTCCATGTAATATCTTTTATCTTTGCCCTCTCCCATGGAGAAAGACTTGCGCGGCAGTACGCCGCGAGTTATGACCGAGCGGAACAAGTCGTCCTTGGATATGAGCGGCATAATAATTGCCGTGCCGCCGCAACTTGCCGCGATGTCCATAGTATCTCTTGCGCCGTGAATATAGTCGGTGGCGCAGCCCGATATAGAGCAATAGTCGTCTATCACGCGCTGTATCGCATCTATCGCGGCAGCTGCGTCGCTCGGTACGGAAAGGGGCAATACCCTGCCGCAGGCGTAAGCCTTGACGCTGCTCTCTCCGCCGAGACGCGAGCGCGCGTATTCGGCGAACTCGCCCGCCTTATCGAATACCACTCTGTGTATGGGCTCGAACTCCAGCGAAGCGTCGTGCAACGATACCAGCTCGCACAGGGCGTATCTTGCGGGATGTCCCTTAAGCCTGTCGGAGGGGAGCTCGCGCTTTAGCTTGTCCCAACACACCTTGGCTGTGGCAAGCGAATGATTGCCGTCTCCTACGGCGAAAGCGATGCCGTCCTCTGTGCCGTACTTAGCCGTAAAGGCGGATGGCATAGAGAGGGACGAAAGGTATGCGTCTATCTTGGCGTCGCAGCTTAGCGCGTAACCTGTAAGATGTCCGCCGTCCATGTTCAACTCGGTGTCGTACAGGACATCGCCGCGTAGCAAGTCAAGCTCTCTCATGAAGTCCTTGCCGCCGTCCATGAGCAGCATTATATGAGGCAACTCGAGCGCCGCGCCGTCTCTGATATCCACTCTTACGGGCAGACGCTCGGTAACGGTCTTTTCCGTAGCGCGGATAAGCGAGGTCGAAGATGGGGAAAAGTCGTATTCCTCGAGGTCGACTTCGCACATAAGCCCCAGCCTTTCCTTGCCGCTGCGAGTGACGCGTCTTACAAGGATGTAGCCGTCATGCCTTACGAGTGCGCCATTGTCTATGTACTCGCGCATAGTGGCGCGTATGGACACGGCGCGCTGCTGCTTGTCGCGCTTGTCGAGATAAACCTCGGGAAATGTAAGAGAAAGAGTGGACGGAGCGTCCCCAACTATCTGCTCGAGCCGCTCCCAATACTCGGGTTGAGAGGTGAACTGGTCGCAGGCGATGACGCTCCACTTAAACAGATCCGTTCCCTTAGCAGGAAGCAGACAGGACGGTCTGCGAATTAAACTCATAAGAATTTGTGCTCCTTGACGCGCTCCTTGCGAGGGCGGGCGGATATGCCGAACGCCTGCTCTATCTGTTCGGACAGCGAGTCGGGAGTCATGTATCTCTTGATTTTACCGCTCATTACGGTGGATATTACGCCCGTCTCTTCGCTTACGACGATGGCGAAAATATCGTTGTTCTCCTCGGTGATGCCGATAGCCGCGCGGTGACGCGTGCCCAGCTCTTTAGCGATATTGACCTCTTGCGACAGGGGCAGGAAGCAGCCTGCGGCAAGTATCTTATTGCCCTTGACCACTACCGCGCCGTCGTGCAAAGGCGCGCGAGTGTTGAATATGCTCTCGAGCAGTCCGCACGATATGCCGGCATTGAGCATCGTGCCCGTCTCGAGAATGTGCGAAGGCACCGAATCCTTGCAGATGATGATGATTGCGCCGACGTTGTTCTTAGCCATGTTCTGACATGCGCGCACTATCTCGTCGGAGCCTGCCTTCATCTCCTCGTAGGTGGTGTCCACCTCGCTGCTCTTGCTGCCGCGCTCGCCCAAATGCGCGAGCTTGCTAAAGCTGACCTTGAGGTCTGTCTGATACACTACGATAAACGAGCCGACCATGAACATTCCCACGACCGACAGTATTATCTTAGTGACATACAGATAGCCGAACAGACCGTTGACTACCCACACTACGCAATACAGCAGTAAAAATGCGGAAAAGATGAGAGCGAGCTTAATACTGTTGCGACGCTTAAAGAATATGAGCACAAGCACCGCGACCGCGAGCAAGACCAAAATGTCTATTGCCATGGTCCAGTTGAGATTGAGCAAATATTCGTGCGCCGAATTGGCTGCCGCTAAAATCATTATTTATTCACCTCGGACGTAAATATTATATGCATTAAGATGACTTATGGCACATTCGTATATAATATTTTAGCCTAAAACTATAATAAAAATAAAGTAAATTGCGCTATAAATTACATAAAGCCGACATATAACGCCGACTTTATACTTAAATTGCGCTTATACGCTATCACGCCGAGCGGCGGAGAGGCTGCGTCAATCGAAATCTTCGAAAATTTTGCCGTTGTCCTCGTATTCCTCGAAAGGCGAAGCGCCGCCAGGTGTATTGCCGTTACCGGGAGAAGGGGGCGTCTTGCTTGCCGCCGCGGCAAGCCTCTCCGCATTCTTGCGATTGGCTACAAAGTAAGCTATCACGAGCGACACGATAGAGGCAATCAAGATGCCCAGTCCCGTATAGTATAGCGCGGTAGCTGCGGAAGAGAGGGATTTGAGCTCCTTGTCCGCGAGCGCGAGCGCGTCGCCGAGCAGTCGTCCGTTATCTCCGGTAAGCGTGCTTGTAATGCTCGCCACCACTGCGCCGAGCTTGCCCGCTATTGCCTGCTTGCCCTTATCTCCGCCGCCCGAGACCAACACCATATTTTCAAGCGTGTCGCCGTCGGTGAGCGCGCAGTTGGAGAATCCCTCGTATTCGGTATAGCCGGGATTGCTTACGTCGCTCCAGTCGAGCGAGAGATATGTGAGCGTGGGCACGCCCTTATTCATCGATACGAGCGAGTCGTTGAGCATGCCTATATGCAACGTCCCCGTAGGAGAGCCCAACCTGCCGCTTACCGTGACGGCATAGTCCGCGGAGAATGCTCGCTTATATTCGGGCACGTCCTTAAAGTCCAAGCCGTTGACCTCGGCTGCTTCATAGAAGAGATTGTTATAAGAAGTGGCCTTGTCGTACGAGTACATATAGTTGTTTTTGCCGCCGCCGAGGCGCCACAGATTAATCGCAAGACTTATATTGTTCGCCATGCCCAGGCGCTCGAGCGTGGCGTACATTCTGCTCGCTCCGTACCAGCCGTAATATACCGCTCCGTCCGCAACAACGGTAGAGGCGGACAGCAGAGAGAATATCACGTTGTACTCGCAAGTCATGCCGCTCATCTCCTGCGCCGTGCGGAGCAAGACGGCTACAGCCGCAGCATTGTCGTAAGCGCCCGTAGCCGATACGATGTGCCTGCCCAAATCGCTGCCGAAAAGGTTGTCGTAATGCGCGCTGATTATTACCGTGCCGAGCGGTCTGTCCGTGTCTGCGGGACGGCGGAAGTAGAGATTGAGAGAATCTGTCTTCTGCTTCTCGGCAACGATATCGGTGTCCGCCTTAAAGGCGTCCGCGCCGATTATCGCATCGCCTTCGCCTGCGGGCATATATTTCATATCGCCGCCGTTGACCTTAAGCGGCTGCAGTCCGTAAGATAAGAGCTTGCGCGACAGATACTGCGCCGCGGGATACGAGCCTGCGGACGCGTAGTTGCGGTCGGTGTAGGCGCAGAACTCTTCGAGCAACTCAAACGTAGTCATATCGGATACGATATCTTGAGCGTTATCCGACTTGGTCGCGCCGAAGTCTTTACGGGCGTAAGAGCACGCCGACAGTCCGACAAGCGCGGATACGGAAAGGAGAGCTATTAAAATCAAAAGAAAATTCTTCTTGCGCATACTCCCCTCACAGCACCATGATTATCACGTTGAGCAACGTGACGGATGAGATACAGAACCATAAGTTGTCCTTGCCGCATTTGCGTACGAGAAGCGCCGTAGCAATCAATATCGCCGCCAGCGAGAACAGCACGCTTAACAGATAAGACGAGCCGACGAGCACCGCGGGATAGAATACGTTGAGCAGCTCGAATATACCGCCGAGCAATCCCGCCGCTATCACAGGCCAGTCGTAAAAAGTGCGGAACGAGTTGTAATCGACGCCCGTCTCGCCCACAAACAGCAACTTACGCTGCAAGGCGATGTAGGCAAAGCGCGCTGCCGCAGAATAAATCGCGTACATGATGAAGCCCATCGCAATGCCCGAGAAAATCACGGACAGCAGCGCTACTTTTGCGGAAAAGCCGAGCGCGCCGAATGCGGATAGATAAAATGAATCGTACGTCTGTTGCAGTCTCGACATATTGCCGAATACGAAAGTGAGCACGAGCATAATTCTGCCCGCCCACAGCGAAACGGTGGGCTTAAGCCTGGTATTGACGGGTATGAACTTATTGATATACATATGCTAAGTTGTGGCCTCCATGAGGCGACCTATTGCGAGGTCGAGCGCGCTGTCTGCACTTAGCTTACCGCTCTTGAAGTGGAATTCCAAGTCGTTAAGACTGTCGGACAGCGCCTTGAGCCGAGTGGCGGAATAGCCCGCGGCTACTCTCTTAAGCCTGCGCACGGCATACGCGCCTATTCCTAAGGCGGCTGCCAAAGCGGACTCGTCGAGCGAAGATATGCGCACGTGCAAAAGATTGCGATATGCGCCCGACAGCACTCGCAGAAGGTACGCGGGGGCTGCGCCCGACGCATAGAGCTGCGCAAGTATGTCGGCTGCCGCGTCTTTTCTGCCCGAAGAGAGCGCGTCGGTCAGCTCGTACGCCTTGGCGTGGGCGTCGGGGGCGACCATCAGCGAAATCAAGTTGCCGTCTACGGCATTGCCTGCGGGGGCGTAAGCTGCGAGTTTATCTATCTCGCGGCATATGCGACCCAAGTCGCCCGAGCAATAGCTTATTAGCTTAGTCACGGCGGAGCTGTCCGCGTTAAGTCCCGCGGCTGCAAATTTATCGCGCGCTATCTGCGTCACTCTCGCTTCCGAAACCGCGGCGCAAGACACGGTAACCGCGTACTCGGATATAAAGCCGAATATGCCCGCGGTATCGCATATGATGAGGCGGTTGCCTTCGGCAGGCGCGTCGCAGTACAGGCAAAGCGCCTTGGCGTCCGCTGCGACAACTTTTGTCTTGCGGTTGCGCACTATAGCGACATTGCCGTCGCCCGTGAAAGAATAACAGTTGAGATAAGATATTAGTTCGGAAATATTGTCGCAGGGGTCGAATACGCGTATGCGGTATTCCCTCTCTGCCACGGGGATATCGGAAGTGAGCGCGCTCAGCGAGTGCGCTATCCAGTACGCGTCGTCCCCGGTAAGCAACGTAACAGGCGCTATAGCGCTGTCTGCATTGAGCTCATAAGCATCTATCACCGACGCATCCCCCTTAATGTTAATCGCTGCGCATTTCGCACGCGGACGGACTTACCATACAATCGCCTCGTAGCCGTTAAACCATGTCGGGATTGTCGCGCCTTTATCCGCAACTACGACTCTTACGCCTTTAGACGCTATGGCGACGACGCCCGCTGCGGGATATGTCACCGAAAAGTCGCTCGAGATATAGTCTCCTATTACTACGTTCGATAATATATTATCATAGTAAGTATACCCTTTAGCAATGTAAATCTTGTTACAACGCAACATTTTACTATAATTTTGCACTGAATTGAGCTGTTCGGGACTAAAATCGTACAAAATGAGCGCATCGATTGAACTCATGCCTCTATCGCTTAAGAATGCTCGGCAGTCGTCGAGATAATAGTCGTCGACTGCGCCGCTTATAACGAGATAGTTGCCGCCCGAGGAAGATATCGCAGTATATTGAGTGTCGCCGAGGTCGCTGCAAGCGAAGCCGTCCTTAATAGGACGATAAGATATAAACGCCGCAGTCAATACGATTATCGTTACCGCGCAGGCTGCGACAGACAGCGCTCGTTTAATCAGCCCGCGATTAAAGTACGGCGACAGCATTAGCAGCGCGATAAAGTACAGCGCGCAGACCGCTTTAGAGATGCTTGCTCTTAAAGACAGCAGGGGCAGGCTCGCAGTAGAGGCAACGACTGATATGATGATATTAAACGGCGCGCAGATATATGGCAGTATTACTCCCGCAGCGGGAAATATCACACATAGGGCGGCTGCCAATAGATATACAGGGTATATCACAGACACGAGCGGCACTACGAGGAAGTTGGCGAGCGTAGACGATAGGGACAGACCTTCGAAGTATAAAAGCATAAAGGGAAAAGTCCCCGCGCTTGCCGACAGCGAGATGGCAAGGACTGACGCAATGCGCGCGGGCATTACTTTGGAAAGCGCGCCGCGTATCTTGTCCGAGCACAGTATTATGCCGAATACGGCTGCGAAACTCAGCAGAAAGCCGATATCGCCGAGCGCATACGGACATGCCGTAAGTAAGATTACTCCCGCTAAGGAAGCCGATGAAAGCGCGTCGCGGCGCAGTCCGAGAGCGGAAGCGGACAACGCTATTGTTATCATGATAGCAGCCCGAGTTACAGACGGGGTAAAGGAACAGAGGAAGCAGTATATTGCGAGCAGCGCGGTATTGACTGCAAGTATTATCGGAGCGCGCAGCCTAAGTCGCTTAAGCAAGAATATTACGGCGGCAGACAGTATACCCACATGCAGTCCCGATACCGCAAGCAGGTGCGCGGTGCCCGTAAGGCGAAACGTCGCTTTGACGCCGCTGTCGAGATACTTTGCGTCGCCGAAAGTCATCGCGTAGAGGAAGTCCGCGGTGTCGCCCTTGCAGTTGCTCTCGAGTACGAGACGCAATCGCAGCCTTAATCTCTCCGTCAATTTCGGTTTGCCGCTTTGAGACGAGAAAGTCTCTTTAATACCCAACGCCTCGTTGTCGGAGAGGATGTACGCGCGGTGATAGACGCGGTTGCGCGTTGAACGAACGCTCGCGCTGTCCGTAAAGTCGAATTCGGCAGAGCGAATACCGCCTATAAAAGCTATCTTATCGCCCACTTTAAGACCGGACGCGAGCCTTTCGGGCAGATAAATCTCGCACTTACCCGCTATACGTTTGCCGTCTGCGTATATGTCGCTAAGATATATGGCCGCGCCGTCCGAAGAGATAATCGAGCCGTCGGGCGAGCACAGCGAGTAATCGGTTATTCTGCCCTCGATATATGCGCTATCGATGTCTACGACGCGACTTGCGTAAATGAGCGTATGCGCGGCAGAACTTGTACAGGCGACGGTCATGCCGAGCAAAAGGCACAGCAATACCTTAAAGAATGTCTTGCGCCTCAAGAAGACGCATAAGAATACTATGCCGAGAAAGAATACGCCCGCAAGCAGAGCGGCGCATATGGGCGGGAGCGCGTAACACAGCGGAATGGTAATAAGCATACCCGCGAACAGGACGGGTATGAGTCGTAGATTAAACAGGCGTTTCCGGCGCCGAGCGGCGGTATCAGACGTAACGAGCTCTGTTGCCAAAACGCTTTCCGTATTCCGCGATAGCCTTATCGATTACGGTAAGAGCGTCGCTCCTGCCGTACAGCTCGAGCACCGTCATGGTCTTGCCCTCGAGTTGCTTATATACTCCGAAGAAATGCTTGATTTCGCTCACTATATGCGGAGGGAGCTGAGAGACGTCCGTATAACAGTTGACATTGGGGTCTTTTAGCGGCACGGCGAGTATCTTGATGTCTTCCGCGCCCTCGTCAATCATGGCGATGTGTCCTATAGGGCAGCACTCTACCAGCGCGAGCGGCACTATCTGCTCGCTGCATAGCACGAGGACGTCGAGCGGGTCGCCGTCGTCGGCATAGGTGCGGGGGATAAATCCATAGTCTGCGGGATAATGCGTGGAGGTATGTAGAATACGGTCGAGGATAAGCATGCCTGTATCTTTATCCACCTCGTACTTATTCTTACAGCCCTTAGGAATCTCTATGCATGCGATGAATCTCTCGGGAGTAATGCGCTCGGGAGCGATGTCGTGCCATATATTCATTATACAACCTCCGTATAAGTGATTGACGGTAGCGCAAGCTACAGTCGCCTGCCGAAGTCGGTTAGCTTTATATCCGCGAGGCTCATGCCAATTTAAGCAAGAGCCTATCCCTCATATACGCAACCGTAAGCGCGCGAAGAGATACTTGCTCATTAACTTCATCTAAGTCAAAAGCGCTGAATATTTACCATGCGTTGAATACCTTTTCGGCAAAGCCGCGCTGACCGTCGAATGTAATCTTCGTCCCGTCGTCGCATACAGCTACGCCGTAAAATCTGCCGAATACCTGATGCTGGTCGGTAGTGATTACTCCGAGGCTTACCCTGTCCCTGCGGTCGATGTCGGGCTTAAAGATGAGGTCGAGCCTGCCCTCGTCGTCGGTAAAGTGCCACTCGGAAGTATATTCGGGCTTGCCTTCCGCATCGCCTGTGATGCCGAAGTCTACTCTGCCCAGCTTATGCGCCTTGCCAAGTGCAAAAAGCATATTCTCGCTTGCAGCCGACGTATCGCCGAAGCCGTAGCCCAAGTTGAACCCCACGCGTTCTCCGTCGATGACGCAGCTGAGCGAGCTCCAGTACCAGGTATTGCTGTATGTCCATACGCCGCGCCCCCAGTCCAGTCCCGCGGTAGCGCTGTCGGGAGTAAAGCTATAAGAGCTGTCTCCGTATGTAAAGCTCCCTTCCGCCCTCATGCAATTCAGCTTAGCGTTATAATAGAACCTGCCTCGCTTGTCGAATGGCGTGGCGATGACCATATTCTCCTTAAGAGGAGAGGTCAAGAGGATATCCGCAGTAAGGGTCTTGCCGTCGTGGAAAGACGGATAATTGCAGATAATGCGTCTGCACTGTCCGTCGTTGATTATCTTAATATCGCGTTTGCCGACCTTAATAGCCGCGTCGCCGCGCTCGTAAGTAGAGGGAAGATTAATCTTGCCCAGCGGCAGCAAGCCTATTGCCGACGCAGTCTTGAAAATCTTACGCTCGCAGTCCACTACCGAGACGCTCGCCATGGATATGTAGCCGATATCCGCTACAGTGACGCAGAAGAATACCTTGCCGTCGCTTACGTAATAGTAATCCCACTCCTTAATCCTCAGCTTGGACGCCTTGATTGCCGAGCGGTCGTAGACGCGCACGAGCGAGTTGGCATAGCCCGCCTCTATAAGGTTGCCGTGCTTGTCGAGCAGATTGCCCTCAGATAATATGTGCTGCATAATCGTCCTCCCTCTTAAGTATAACACCGCAATGCTCGGGTGTAAATACCGACGCGAAAAAGATTATGAAAAAAAGCGGGAGAAGTCTCCCTCTCCCGCATAGGCGAATCAATATCGCGTATTACATTACATCACGCGCAACTATATAATATCCCCAGCGCGTATCGGAAATCTGCTCTATTACCGCATGGTCGGACGCCGTATGCAGTATGTAATTTTCCCCAAGATACAATGCTACGTGTCCTATGCGCTCGACGCCCGTCTTGTTGTATCGCGACGCGTTGGTGAAGAACATCAGGTCGCCTCTCTTGAGGTCGGCGCGCTTTACTTCGCTGCCCTGCAATACTTGGGTGCGGGTATTGAGGTCGAGATTGACCCCCGCTCCCTTGTAGAATATGTATTGCATGAGCGCCGAGCAATCGAACTCTCCCGCCTTAAACGCGGTATTGAGTTTCCCGTTGCCCCAGTGATATCGCTGGCTGCCCCATACGTAGGGATGACCGAGCAGCTTCTTGCCCTCTTCCACTACTCTCTCCGTCCTTTCGTCGCCCATGGCAAAGCTCATCTCGCGTACGTAAGAGGCGGACACATAAGCGGTGCGCTCTCTGTATACCGTAGGATACCAGCCGTCCTCGGGCTCTCCGAGTTTGGCAACGCCGTCTCCCTTATCGAGCGTGCCCAAACTGGAGTACTTAGAACCTTTGCCGCTGCGCACGTTGAGCGAGTTTACAGTAGCAATGAGCACCGTATCGTAGCGCGTAGACAGCGCGGGTCTGTCGGCATCGGGGTCACCCGCGACGGGCTTGTCCGATTGGTCGGGCGCGGAAGGTCCGTCGGGCTCGGGGGACGGAGCAGGCGTATAGTCGGGTTCTGCGGGCGGATTGTAAGTGTGTCCGCAAGCCGCCACAGTCGTAATAAGTATGGCAATCAATGCTGCCGCAATAATTATCTTAGTCTTCATATACTCTCCTCATCGCGGGGCTTAACCGCCCTGCATGTGAAAGTATATAACACTCTTGTCGCGCTTTCAATATGAAAAAATTTCCATTAATCTATCGGGCGACTTAAATTGCGACGCGATTAATAAGCCTCGCGGTCGGATATCCGATTAAACGACTGCGATTATAGCGACGAAATGTTGCGTATATGAAAATGTAATTATATTAATCTAAATAAGTACGCGTGTTGATTTTTGCTGCAACCGAAACTGCCTAACACAGCAGATGATTTTGTGTAAGTCGCGGCATAATGCGCGCACGGACATCTAAATAAAAAGCATTATATTGACAAGGCGCAACGAAAAGGGAGATTGATTAGTCCGTCTTTAATTTGAATAATGCAAAGCTGTTATTGCTAATTTGTACATTGTTATAGCGCAGAAGGTATTTATATATATCGCTATTAATTAGGCGCGGTCGAATGAACAAATAGATTTAATGTTATATAGGCAAAACGCTGCGTATACGGCTTAAAATAAATTTATGTAAGTCCTAATAAGCAATGGCATAATGTTTTACTCGCAGATAATTTTACCGCGACAGGAGTAAAAGCGCATATAAGCCGCTTCGACAGAGATTGACGGCTACGGGGTAAAAAAAAGAGAGCCGTTCGGGCTCTCTTGTAAGGCTGTTTATTCCGTAGGCGCTTGATAGGGCGGCGTCGTGGCGTAAGCTACGCCGTGCTCGCCGAGGAACGCCATTACCGCTGTAGAAGGCACCGCGCATGCAAGTCCGTAGATGTCGTTGCTCTGCGCGCCCGTAGCGGACGAGCTCTCGAAACGCGCGTATATCAGTCCTACGACGGCTCCCTTGGCGTTGATCATGGGACCGCCGCTGTTGCCGTGGTTGATAGAAGCGTTGATAATGATAGAGTTAAAGGAATAGTTGCGGTCGTCCGAACCCGAGTACACGGAGAGATTGGACACTATACCCGTGCCTACGATTATGCCGAGGTCTGCGGGATTGCCGATGATATATACCGTGTCGCCCACGTAGAGGTTTTCTTTGCTTCCGCTGCTGGCAAAGTAGAGATAATCTTTACCTTGAGTGTCTGCCTTGAGCAGGGCTACGTCGCGCTTGGGGTCGGATGCGACAAGCGTCGCCTTGAGGGTCTGACCGTTGCCGTCTCGCACGGAGCACTCGCCTTTGTTAGATACGACGTGATGGTTGGTTACAATGTATCCGTCTGCCGTGACGAAAAAGCCGCTGCCTGCGGAATTGCCCGAGTATACCTGCAACGCCGCGCCGAGACAGTTGTTGGCGACGATGTTGCCTACGGTGGCGTTGCCCACATTGTCGAGATACTGTACCTTGTTGTTGACTTGGGTATCTCCGCCGAGCAGAGAGTCGAACAGAGAGCAACCGCACAGCGCTACGGCGATGCAGACGCAAATAATCGTTATGACGACGGATAGCCGTCTTAATCTACGGTCGGTCAATATTTATACTCCTTTTTTATCGAGGTAGGGCGAGCACAGATTGTAAAGCGTATGCGCGGGGATTGCCGCCGCCAGTCCGTAAATATCCTGCTCTTGCGAGTTGTGTTTATCTTGGGACAGCAGTCTGGTAAAGTTCATGCCCGTAACCTTACCGTCGGAGCCCACGATGATACCGCCTACGCTGCATGCGGGATACTCGCCTGCGACGACGTCTATCTTGAATTTACGCGGTACGTAATCGATGGGCATGGCGGATAGGTATTTGACGCTGTCCTCGCCCGTTGCTCCCACTGCGGCGGACGCCATGATGGGACATGCCTTAATCGAGCCGCGATTGTCGTAGCAATACATCATATATGCGCTGTCGCCTACGGTAGCGTCCGAAAAATCGGATAAATCTGCATAATTGAGCGACTTTGCTCCGCGCAATTTAAGCAGCGCTACATCGCTGTTATTCCACCCCTCGATATAGTCCGCTTCGTATTCCTCGACCGCAGTTGAGTCGTACGACTCGGAGCGTGATAGGTATACTTTATAGGTATATTTCTCGCTGGATAATACGCTGTTTTCGTTGCCGCCGCGCACGCCGTGATAAGTCGTCACGACATATCCGTCCGCAGATATAATCGCGCCGCTGACCGGATGATAGTCTCTCGAGCTGCCGGTGCCGAGCGGAGCGCCGTATGTGGTGTACTTGCAGTTGGCTTTGATTGTGACGGCTACGCCCTTGTACTGCTCGGCTATGTTTCGTCCCGTGTCGGATGCAAGGTCGTAATCGTAAAGGTAATAGTACTTGTCTATTACGGTAGTCTTCTTGCAGGCGCACAGACAAACGGCGGCAATACATATTGCCGCTACTGTCAATATAGTAAGTGAAATGCGCCTGAGGCGATGCCGCATAAGCCGCTCCTTAAATATAATCGAAATATTACTCTTTGCTAAGCGTCCATACTTCGGTATGTACCGCGCACTCGCCCGCGTCAAGCGCCTTTAAGGGAGAGAGCGTCTCCATCTCCGTGAACAGGTGAGAGGAATATATCTCCGTATTGCAAGAGAAGTCGGGATAGTCGCCCTGCTCCGCTTGCCAGCTCTTGGTGAATACCAAGCCGTGATTATAGGCTCGCACTACGCCGAGAGTATTCATCAGACCTATCTTCATGGGCGACGCGCTGCTGTCGAATGTCACGGTCACGCAGTCGTCGTCTACGGTAAGACGGGGGTCTTTGATGCTGTTGTAGCTCCACAGCACTAAATTGCGGTTGGGCAACAGTCCCGTATCGGATGTGTCGAGAGGAGCCTTGACTACCGCTCCGCCCGCGAGCACGGTAAGCGCCCAAAGGCTGACGGGAGGAAGCGGAGCCGACGTGCCGTTAAGGAAGCGGTGCTCTATCCTGAAAGCTCCGTCGTCGGACGCGGTGATATACATGCTTTTGACAAGACCCGTCGAGGGCTCGAAAGCCGAAGAAAAACGCACGCCGTCACCCTCGCGCTCCACCTTGACGGGCGCGTTGTCGGGGAAATAAGAAGCGATATCCTCGGGAGACTTCCACAGTCTGTGACCGCCGTATATGTGCCAATCGCCCATACCTTTGAGCGAAGGGTCCATGAGCGAGTTGCTCTTGTTGACCTCGTCCTCGGTATCGGTAAAGAACATATTGGGCGAGCCGTCGTAAGTGAGCGAAGCTATACGCGGACCGTAGTCGAGCGTGACAAGCAGGGTAACTTTGCCTGCGGTAAGCGACATACATCTGCCGTAGTTTTGCGTATCTGTTTCTTTGACGAGCATGTGCTCTACCTCCGTTATGTAGAAACTATACTATTATTATAACAAACAATAGTCGTAAATAACATAAAATTATTGTAATAACGCGCTTTTTGCGATAAATTCGACTTTAATTTATTCGCCGTCCGCTCCGTCGTTACCTTGAGCGGGCGTGCTCTTGCGCTCTTTCTTGACTTTGGAAGCTCCCGCAAGCTCATTGAGAAGCGCCTCGCGCTCCGCCTGCTCCCCGTCCGTCAATGTATCGTTGTTGCCCGCGCGCTGCACGTCGAGGTAATACCTTACCCGAACGAGCTTCTTATCGGTAATCTTGTATAGCATAGAGAATAGGAAACCGAGCGAAATGAGCACGGTGACAGACGCGCCGAGCAGCACTCTTATCGCAATCAGCGCGGACTTGGGCTGCACTTGATTGACGCCGCTGATGTAGTGCGCTCCCGACAGCACCCAGCCCACTATGAGAATGGCGAGCGCGGTGCATATCTTGCGGCTGAATGTCATAAGACCGGAGAAAGACCCCGTGTCGCGCTTGCCCAATTTGAGCTCGGCTACGTCCACGGTATCGGGGAAGATGAGCCAAGGCATCATCTGCGTGCCGCCGAAACCCAATCCCAGTATTACGGCGAAGAGGGGCACAAGCCAGGTAGGCCAGCTCGGCTGATACACGGCGAGCAAGATGGCGCCCGCAATATAGAGGGGCATGCCCACGCGGAAAGCGAACTGCTTGCTCTTAATCTTCATGAAATAATAGCACAGAGGTACTACGCATGCCGCGAGCACCATCATAGGACCTATCACGAACAGAGAACTCATATTCATGCCGAACAGCTTAAGTCCGCTTAAGATATTGTCGCAGTAATAGATTGCGAGCGCGGATATAAGGTCCATAGTGAGGAATGACGTGATGTACATGCCCAGATGCAGTCTAAAAGACTTAATCTTGAGCGGCTCGCTGTAAGACTTGAAAGAAAAGCGTTGCTTGCTCTCGGGCAGCGGCGTGCGCTCCTTTACGGTGAGCGCGCACAGTATCAGCGTAAGCGCGAATACCGAGCCGAAGCCGAGCGATATTATCAGCCAAAATTGAGTGAGAGTGATGTTGCTCTCCTTAAACGCCTGCCATATCAGCGACGGTATGAGATAGCACAGACCCGCAGCCGCCATGTCGGTGACCAGCTTGAAAGTATTGGCGGCGTTACGCTGCCTGTAGTCGGAAGATATGTCGGATGAGAGCGAGCAATAAGGCACCTGCGATACGGTGGATACAGTGCAGTACACTAGGTAGGCGATAGCCACTACTACGACCTTGCCGTAATATTGACCGCTGCCCTCTACCGCGCCCCAAGTCCAAGGCGCAAACAGGAATAACATGGCAGGGACGATAAGCAGTCCGCCGAGGAAGATAAAGGGCTTACGCCTGCCCAGCTTGCTGCGGAAATTGTCGGACAGATTGCCCATAAAGGGGTCGGACACCGCGTCCCAGAACTTGGCGAGCGTGATGATAGTGCCCGCTATGCCCGCTCCTATGCCCAGACCGTCCGTCATGAACACGAGCAGAATGAGCGAAATCATCGTGGCTTGTCCGCCGCCGAAGAAGTCGCCTATTCCGTAACTTATCTTTTCGCGCAGCGGTATGTAGTCCTCTGCGGCGCAGGGCAACGGTCTGTCGGATTTCTTCATTTATTCACCTCGTATAGCCGACTGAGGGCATCGGCGCGGTAGTAATTATATAAATTGCGGACTGCTATTATTAATAGACATGCCCGCTCTTCAATCTAAGACTGCACGCGCGAGGGACTTATATCGCGCTATGTATTAATTATAAGGTAGAGGGCGCTTCGGTGTCAATGCCGCAGATGTAAGGTCCCGTCAAGATTTTTCCTCGCAAATAAATAATAAATTTTATTCGTTTTACAACCTTACTATTGTGTATTATATAAAAAATTACCGTGCGATTTGACGTATGTATATCGGATAGATAATATAAAATGACGGCCGCTCATAGCGCGACCGTCGGGTGAGGAGGGATAGATATGTTAGCTCGGACGGCAAAATGAATAAAACCGTCCGTCATATCTCGATTGTCAAGTCGGACATACGGCTTGTCCGCGGCTGTCCGAGAAAGGAAGATATTACGCTTCCTATACAGTCACATCATAACACGGCTAAGCGATTAATTCTACGCCTAATCGCATATTTTACAATTAACTTATCCACCTTTTACATTCAAGTAACGAATATTAACATTCGTCAGTAAAATTTTACCTTTTGTTGACATATTGATATAACAATCGTATAATATATCCGTAATTTAGCCATAGAGGCTTAAAAAGGAGAAATAAATGGGATTTTTGTGTTCAGGTATTTTCGCCGATCTCGCAAACGAATTCGGTGAAGACGTAGTCGTACTTGCAATGGCGATAGTTGTCGTGACTATCCTGATTGCGATTATGACCGTAGCGGCGCTCATAGCGCGTATAAGAGTGATATATCTGTATTGGTTCGCCAACAGACATACGTCTTCGGGCGGTTACACTGGCGAGAGCGCGGCAAGGAAAGCGCTCGACGAGCTGGGATTTACCGACATACAGGTACGTAAGGCGGGCATATTCAGGACTATGATATTCGGCAACCACTACAACAGGTTCACCAAGACGATATGGCTGCGTCGCTCTACCATGTACGGCGACAACCTCACTTCCGTAGGTCTTGCCGTTCAGAAAGTAGGTCTTGTCATGCAGGACAAGAGAGAGGAAAAGGCTTTCCGCACTCGCAGTCTGTTGCAGATGATAGGCGTATTCGGACCTATCTTGTTTATTCCGCTCGTAATCGTGGGCGTGATAATCGATATCGCGACAGGCTTTACCAAGATACCTTCGCTTGCTCTGCTCGGCGTAGGACTTGCCTTCTTTATCTGCTCTTTCGTATTCACAATGCTCAATATACCCGTTGAGAAGAAGGCAAATAAGGAAGCGCTCGAGTTCCTGCAAGGCAGCGACATGCTCACCGAGGACGAGCAGCACGAAGTCGCCAAGGTACTCAGAGGTTACCTAATAGCGTACGTAATCGACTTCATAATCAACGTGCTCAAGCTCATACAGCTCATACTCAAGATTGTACTTCAAGTCGCATTGAGTAAGAAGAATAACTGATAGCTTTAAGACGGCTTTTCGGATAATAATGCGAGCCCGACCGATAGCGGTCGGGCTTGTTGTTTGCAACGGCTGATTACCCTATTATATATAAGGTAATTTCTCAAAAATAATTTCAAAGACTGATAAAATATGCGTTCGTTTAACGCAGGACATTACAAAAAGTAGGCGCATATAATCCTTGGCTTTTCCTATATAATGCAGCGCACTGTACGGCTGTCAACCGAAGTCTGTCGGTATTATCGCGCGCAGGCTGCCGCGATATTGCATTGCTTTATGTCTATACCGTCATCGGGTCAATATAACCGACGGCTCTGTTCGACCGATATTTCAAGGTAAAATATTTATATTAAGCAATATTAATGTCTGCGCGCACATAATAGCGGTATGGCACTCAAGTTAAGACGCTTAAGTATATTTACGGCGATATTCGTTCTGCTCTGCGCCGCCTTTGTACCGCAGTTATATTTTGCATGCGCGCATACCCGAGCGAGCGCATTATCCGAGGACTGCGTCGCCGCGGCGTTTAACTCGCAGCTTGCGGGCGAGAGCGTTAAGATTACCGCCGTGATGTATCACAGCGTACTTAAGAGCAAGTCGGGCAAGTACATCGTATCTCCCGATACGTTCGAGAACGATTTGCGAATCTATCGCGACAGGGGTTACGTATCCGTGCTGCCGTCGGAGATAGCGGCGTACGTGAGGGGCGAGGGAGATTTGCCTGTTAAGCCGCTGCTCATTACATTCGACGACGGACACTACAATAATCTGTATTATGCTCACGCTCTGCTGGAGAAGTACGGCATGCGCGCGCTCATCTCGCCGATAGGAGCCTTCAGCGAGCACTCCGACTCCTCGGGCGACGACAGCAATCCCAACTACTCTCACCTCACCTGGGCGCAGATAGGCAAGATGGCAAGCAGCGGCGTGTGGGAAGTGGGCAATCACACTTACAATATGCACGCCTACAAGCCTCGCTTCGGCATAGCGCGCAAGGCGGGCGAGAGCGACGCGCAGTACATGCAGGCGCTCAGAGACGACATCGGCAGAATGCACGAGATGCTTAAGGTCAAGAGCGGAGTGAGCGTTAAGACATTCGCTTATCCCTTCGGCAGATACACGCCGCAGTCGGAGAAGGCGCTGAAAGAGATGGGCTACGAAATAACCCTGACCTGTAACGAGGGCAAGACGGAAGTGAGGCGAGGCAGTCCGGACAGCGCCTTCTATATCAAGAGATACAACAGAGACGGAGACAGGAGCGCGGATTGGCTGATAAAAAAATTGGCACTGTAACTTGCAGTCGGCTATTGCGAGATGTTAAAATATAGACATGGATACAATAGCTGCGATATCCACGCCGCTCGGCAGCGGAGCGGTGGGGATAGTGAGATTGAGCGGAGACGACGCTCTAAAGATAGCAGACGAGCTCTTTAGACCGTACAGGGCGGCGCGTCTTACGGATGTTGCGCCTAACGTAATGTGTCTCGGACAGCTCGATTGCGCGGGTATATCGGACAGATGTCTCGCGGTATATTTTGCCGCGCCCAATTCCTACACGGGCGAAGACGTGGCGGAGTTCCACTGCCACGGCGGAGTAAGTCTTATCAAGCGAGTGCTCGGCGGATGTCTCGAGCGCGGCGCAAGAGCCGCCGACAGAGGCGAATTCACAAGGCGCGCTTTCCTTAACGGCAAGCTCGCGCTCAGCGACGCGGAAGGCGTAGCGGATATGATTAACGCGGATAGCGCGGCGGCTATCAACGCGGGATACAGATTGGTTACAGGCAAGACCTCTGCCGCAATCAAGGATATATCCGACAGACTGCTGGACAGCATATCGTATATGGAAGCAAGCCTCGACTATCCCGAGGAGATGGAAGAGGAAAGCCGACAGGACGCGCAAGATACGCTCGGCGCGTGCGTCGAGGAGCTTACCGCGCTGCTCTCTACCTGCGAGAGAGGCAGATATATCAAAGACGGCATTAAGGTCGCCATCATCGGCGTGACTAACGTGGGCAAGTCCTCGCTTTTCAACGCGCTCACGCAGTCGGACAGGGCGATAGTAACCGATATCGAAGGCACTACGCGCGACAGTATCGACGAGGTGATAGAGGCTGACGGTATAGCCTTGCGGCTGATAGACACCGCAGGCATACGCAAGAGCTGCGACAAGGTGGAGACCGCGGGAATAGAGCGCAGTAAAAAGCTCGCTGCGGGCAGCGACCTCGTACTGTTCGTTACAGACGGTTCCAGAGAGCTTACCGAGGAAGAGGAAGCGCTGCTTGACCGACTTAAAGCCGACGGCAAGAAGTTGATTATCGCAGTGAATAAGCGCGACCTGCCGCGTAAAAATTCTCTCCGAGGCATAGAGATAAGCGCCAAGACGGGAGAGGGTATCGACGAGATCAAGTCGGCTGCTGTCAAAGCGGTGCTCGACTGTAAGATAGACGCCGGAGCGGAAGTAATCACTTCCGAGCGGCATAAAGATGCCATGCAACGCGCCTTGGAGCACGTGGAGAGCGCGCGGCGCAGTCTTCATGACGCGCCCGCGGAGTGCACCCTGCTCGACATGCGCGCGGCGTACAGAGCGCTGGGCGAGATTACGGGCGATACCGCGGATGAGAATATAATAGACAATATCTTTAAGAAGTTCTGTCTCGGCAAATAAGCGCACGCGCTCCCGCGCTTGCCGCGGCGCGATGACAAGAAGCTATGGCATATTAATTGTTGCCCGCGGCGGCACGAGTATGTTAAAATTATTACCGTGAGCACTAAGAGTTACGACGCGATTGTTATAGGCGGAGGACATGCCGGAGTGGAGGCTGCCCTCGCGCTTGCGCGTACGGGACACAAGACTCTTATGATGACGCTTACCCCCGACGCCATCGCGTATATGGCGTGCAATCCCGCAATAGGCGGCACGGCTAAGGGGCATCTCGTGCGCGAGGTAGACGCGCTTGGCGGACAGATAGGCATCAATGCCGACGCCACCGCTCTACAGATACGCATGCTCAATACGGGCAAGGGCGAGGCGGTGCAGTCGCTGCGCGCTCAGGCGGATAAAATCGCCTATCATATGAATATGAAGAGGACGCTGGAGACGCAGCCCAACCTCGACATATTGCAGAGCGAAGCGAGCGAGATATTGACTGAGGGCGGCGCGGTATGCGGCGTAAAGACGGCGCTGGGCGATACATACTTTTCACCCGTAGCGGTTGTGGCGACGGGAGTGTATCTCAACGCCAACGTCGTAATAGGCGACTGGGTGCGCAAGACGGGACCGTCGGGCTTTTCGGCGGCGACAATGCTAACGGACAACCTCATTGGGCTGGGGCTGGAGGTAAGGAGATTCAAGACAGGCACGCCCGCGCGAGTGGACGGCAAGACGCTGGATTACTCCAAGATGAGCGTCCAGGAGGGCGAAGAGGGTATATATCCCTTTTCCTTTATGACAGACGGTTATATCGACAACATAAAGCCCTGCTATCTCACCTATACCACGGCGCAGACCAAGCAGATAATCCTGGACAATATACACCGCTCGCCCCTATACAACGGCTCTATCAAGAGCACGGGTCCGCGGTACTGCCCCTCTATCGAGGACAAGATAATGCGCTTTGCCGATAAGGAAAGGCATCAGATATTTATAGAGCCGGAGAGCGCGTATACCGACGAGATGTATGTGCAAGGCATGTCCTCGTCGCTGCCCTTCGACGTGCAAGAGGCGATGTATCGCAGCGTAGAGGGCATGGAAAGGGCGCGCATAGTACGTTACGCCTACGCTATAGAGTACGATTGCATAGACTCCACCGCCTTAACCTCGAGCCTTGCGGTCAAGGGAGTGGGCGGACTGTACGCCTGCGGACAGATTAACGGCTCGAGCGGTTACGAGGAGGCTGCGGCTCAAGGGCTGATGGCGGGTATCAACGCCGCCAACTATTTAAGAGGTATGCCCGCGCTCGTGCTGGGACGCGACGAAGCGTATGCGGGCGTATTGATAGACGACCTCGTGACTAAGGGCACTAACGAGCCCTACCGAATGATGACCGCGAGGGCGGAACACAGACTGCATCTCAGGCAGGAGAACGCGGATATGCGTCTCACGCAGAAAGGACGCGACGCGGGCTTGGTAGACGATGCGCGATACGAGAGATATCTCAAGCGCAAGGCGGAACTGGACGAGTACAGGGCGCGCCTTAAGGACAGTCTGCCCGGGCAAGAGGCGCAGGCGTGTTGCCTTGCCGCGGGAATGCAGACAAATATGGGCGGCTCTGCGAGCGCCGAGGCTCTGATAAAGAGAGGGGTGCCTGCCGAGATAATAAGGCAATATACGGCGAGCTTTAAGGACTGCGGCGCGAGGACCATGGCGGAGCTTGCTACCGAGTGTAGATACGAAGGGTATCTCAAGAAGCAGATTGCCGCCATCGAACAAGAGAAAAAACTTGAACATAGGGCGCTTCCCGACGGAATAGATTATATTAACATGCACGGATTAAGGTTGGAAGCAAGACAAAAGCTGGACAAAATCAGACCTGCAAATTTAGGACAGGCGTCGAGGATATCGGGTGTATCTCCAGCAGATATAACGGTACTCATGGCATATCTGTCCGTAAGGAGTAAATAATGGACATATTGGACAGTTATCTCGAGCGCTACGGCATCGAGGACATCAGGGAAAAGCTCGATATTTTTTACGAAGAATTGATCGAGTGGAACGAGAAGTTTAATCTCACGTCGATTACGGACAGAGACGCCGTGTACGAGAAGCACTTTATCGACAGTCTCTTTGCCGTGACAAGGCTGCCCGAAGGCGCAAAGGTATGCGACATCGGCAGCGGAGCGGGACTGCCCGTCATCCCCCTCGCCTTGGCGCGTCCCGACTGCGAGTTTACTTCCGTGGACAGTCTCAACAAGCGCGTGGGCTTTATGGACCACATCATCGAAGAGCTGGAGATAGACAATTGCTCCGCATATCACGACAGGGCGGAAGATTGGGCTAAGGAGCACAGAGAGGAGTACGACGTATGCACTGCTCGCGCGGTTGCGCCGCTCAATATCTTGGCGGAGTACTGCATGCCTCTTGTCAAGGTGGGCGGAATTATGCTCGCCTATAAGGGCGCGGACGGCGCGAAGGAATTAAAGACAGCCGCCAAGGCGCTCACTCTGCTGGGCGCGGGCAACGTCAATACGCTCAGTACTACCCTGCCTTGCGGCGACCGCAGAATGATTATCATGGTGCAGAAGGTCAAGCCTACCCCCGCATCTTATCCCAGAGGCGGCAACAAGCCGAGACTGTCGCCGCTGATATAGGATGTATGTAGAGAGCGTAAAACTTAATAATTTCCGCAACTACGAGGATAAGAAGGTATCCTTTAGCGACGGTTTGAATGCAATCGTGGGTAAGAACGCTACGGGCAAGACCAATCTGCTCGAGAGCGTATATATCTGCGGGCTGGGCAATTCCGCTCGTGTGAGCAGGGACAAAGACTGCATACGCTGGGGGTGCGACGGAGCCTATATCGGACTTAAGTTAATCAAGAAGTACCGCTCTCACACCATAGACATATATATCGACTCGAGGGAGAAGAAGAGGATTGCCATAGACGGCATACCTATCAGCAGGATATCGCAGCTTATAGGCGTAATGAACGTGGTATTCTTCTCTCCCGACGAGATGAAACTCGTCAAGGACGCCCCGCAGGAGAGGCGGCGCTTTGCGGACATTTCGCTGTCGCAACAGTCGGCTAATTATCTGTATTCCCTCTCTCGTTACAACGCTGCGCTGATAAGGCGCAACAAGTTGCTCAAGACCTTGCCTGCGGGCGAGAAATTGCGACAGTCGTTGCAGGTGTGGGACACGCAGATAGCCGCCGAAGGCGCTAAGCTCATAGCGGCAAGATACGACTTTGTAGACAAGCTCAAAGACTTTGCGCTCGAAAGGCATCTCAAGCTCACCGCGGGAGCGGAGAAGTTGGAGCTGAGCTACGAGAGCGGAATAGATATGGGCGGGGTCAAAGATATCGAGGAGACGCTCATATCCAAGCTGGCAAGCTCGTACGAAAAGGACGCGCACCTGCAATACACGAGCGTGGGACCGCACAGGGACGACATAAAGATATCGGTAGACGGCATAGACGTACGCAAATACGGCTCGCAGGGACAGCAGCGCACGGCGGCGCTCTCGCTCAAGCTGTCCGAGATATCGCTGTTTACTCACGAGACGGGCGAGACGCCTATATTGCTGCTCGACGACGTGCTGTCAGAGCTGGATAGGGATAGGCGCAATATGTTGCTTAGGGAGACGTCGCAGTTGCAGACGATAATCACCTGCACGGAGTACGAAGAGAGCCTAGTTGCCAACATAATATCCACGGCGAGAGAGTAAGGAGCGTTAACGCGTTATCCGCAATTGTCATTATTGCGGTAAGCAAATGCGCTAATCGATGCGGCAGCGTAACTCCCAAGCGATAACAACTCGATATCGGCAGTACTGAATTAATAGGGCGATATATCAATATATAGATTTATTAAAGGCTGAAAGACGTCGGCGCATTGACGGGTATGATATCCGTCGGTGCCTAAAGGCGATGTCGCAGTCTTTTTTACTGTGGCGAGATAAAGTAATGATTGTCGATAGAGACGCCTAAGTGCATAGTCGCGGTCGGTAGATTAAGAGTATGCGAGGCAAGAAAAAAGGAGAGCGATTTGCTGCGGTCATAGCGTGAGCCGCGCCGCCCTCTACTGATTGAAAAGTAACGGTATATCATATATGCGGCGTTGCAATGCGTCTGCCCGCAATTAGGTATATAGCTAATCAAACGGCGGATATTATGCCCCGTAAGTTACTTGGCGACGGTCTGTCGCACGGCTTTCTCCCAGCCCAATATAAACTTGCTGCGCTCGCCCTTATCCATATCGGGCGTAAATATCTTCTCCGCCTGCTTATTGTCTCGCAACTGCTCGATATTGTCCCACATGCCTATGGTAAGTCCCGCAAGATACGCCGCGCCCAGCGAGGTGCTCTCCTTGACAACGGGTCGTACTACGCTGATACCCGATATGTCCGCCTGAAACTGCATGACGAAGTCGTTACAGCTAAGTCCGCCGTCCACATTGAGCGAATCTATCTTGATACCCGTATCCGCCTGAAGCGCGCGCAGTACGTCCATTACCTGATACGCCGCGCTCTCCTGCGCAGCTCTGATAATGTGCTCGCGCGTTGTACCGCGCGTGATGCCCACGATAGTGCCCCTTGCCTCGCTGTCCCAGTGCGGAGCGCCTAAACCCACGAATGCGGGAACCAAGTATACTCCGCCGCTGTCGGAGAGCGACTGCGCGATTGCGGCGCACTCTGCGTCGTCGGTTGCGGCGCGCAGCCCTTCCTTGAGCCAAGTGATTACCGCGCCGCTGGAGAATACCGAGCCTTCGAGCACATAGTCGGGGCGGCTGTCTACGCATGCGGACAGAGTGGTGACCAGTCCGCGCTTGGATATGATGTTGCGGTTGCCCGTATTCATGAGCGTGAAGCAGCCCGTGCCGTAAGTGCTCTTAATGTCGCCCGCCCTGGTGCACAGCATGCCGAACAGCGCCGCCTGCTGATCGCCCGCAATCCCGCATATGGGTATGCGCTTGCCGAACAGCTCGGGCGTGGTATAGCCGTACAGATGTCCCGAGGGGTATACCTTGGGCAATACGGACTTGGGTATGCGGAATAGAGATAGCAGTCCGCTGTCCCACTTGAGTTCGTGTATATTGAACAGCATCGTGCGCGATGCGTTGGTATAGTCGGTGGCATGTACTCTGCAGCCTGTGAGCATGTACAACAGATAGCTGTCCATCGTGCCGATAAAGACGTTGCCGCCCGCGACATTGGCGCGGATAGCGGGCACGTTATCCATCAGCCATCTGAATTTGGTTGCGGAGAAGTATGGGTCGACCTTAAGCCCCGTCCTGTCATAGATATAGTCCTCAAGCCCCTCTTCCTTAAGGCTGTCGCACATGGGCGAAGTGCGGCGGCATTGCCACACTACTGCGCCCGCGTAAGGCTGTCCGCCCTTGTCCCATATCACGGCGGTCTCGCGCTGATTGGCTATGCCGATTGCGAGGATATCGTCTACGGATATGCCGCTGTCAGCGATTACGGAGCGCGCGGCATCGAGCTGGTTGTTCCAGATATCTAAAGCGTCGTGCTCGACCCAGCCTCTGCGCGGATATATCTGCTTAACGTCGCGTCTTGCGATGGCGACGGGCTTGCCGTCCTCGCCGTACAGTACGGCGCGGCTGCCGGTGGTGCCTTGATCGAGCGATAGAATATACTTCATACTTTACTCCCTTGAGTTGACTGTCGCGACGGCTATGAGGTCGCCCTCTCCGTCCTCGCCCGCCATAATTATCTCGCCCGCCTTTATGGGCGCGGAGAGTGCGAGAGAACGCGCCGCCGCTGCAATGTCCGCGATGCGCTCGCGCTTTACCGGCGAAGAGGTCCTTACCGCTATCACGTCCGCGTCGCCGCCCGTAATCGGCAGCGTCAGCGAGAAGTTGCGCATAGGACAGCTAAGCTCGCTTATGGCGTAGTCTCTGCCCCGCTTGCAGCCGTTGCCGGACACGGTATAGCCATCGCCGCTATGGGCGATTTCGACAGTGCATCCTCTCGGACATACAATGCAGGTTACTTCCATATTATTCCCTCACAGATACGCATATACGACTTGCCGAGCGTAATTTGTCCGATTGCGCGGTGTTGAGCGTGAGTCGGAGCATGCAAGCGGGACGTATGCCGAGCTCGCGTTTCGAGTATATCTCCTCTCCGTCCGCCTCTACGCATATGCGACCCGAAGCGCGCTCCGTGCTCGGGCGCGCGGTAAAGGTAATTGCGCCGCTTGCCGAAGATAAGACTTGCATAGGCACGGTGTAGCGTATGCCGTCCGAGCACTCCACGGGTACGGATTTTCCTCGCGCCGCAGCGCCTTTTAAGGCGTACAGCGCCGCGTTTCTGCCCGCGACTTCGCTCTCCAAGCAGGCGTAATCGGCAAGGTCGTGCACGTGCAGCATGTTGCCCGCGCAGAATATGCCGTCGATGTCGCTCATGAGACTGTCGTCTACTTTTGCCCCGCCGGTAGTCGCATGCAGTCCTATGCCCGCGTCGCGAGCAAGCTCCGTCTCGGGCACAAGTCCCACGCTGAGCAGCAACGTGTCGCACGGCAGCAGAAACTCGCTGCCGGCTATCGGGCGCATAGATTCATCCGTCTTAGCCGCTATTACGCCGCTCACTCTGCCGTTGCGAGAGAGTATGTCCACCACCGTGTGGGACGTCATCAGCGGTATGTTAAAGTCGTCGAGGCATTGCGCCACGTTGCGGGGCAGTCCCGAGGCGCGCGGCATTATCTCGAGCACCGCTCTCACCTTGGCGCCCTGAAGCGTCATGCGCCTTGCCATGATCAGCCCTATATCGCCCGAGCCGAGTATTACGCACTCTTTGCCAGCCATGTAGCCCATAATATTGACGAGCTTCTGCGCGGTGCCCGCCGTGTATACGCCCGCGCAGCGTGCGCCCGCTATACCTATCGCCCCGCGAGGTCTTTCTCTACAGCCGCATGTGAGCACTACGGCAGACGCAGCGATGCGGAAAACGCCCTCTCTGCTTACGCATGTTACAGTCTTGTCCGCGTCCACGCGTGTTACGGCGGTATCGAGTCTGTACTCGATGCCGCGTTCGGCTGCCATGTCTATCAGACGTGCGGCGTATTCGGGGCCCGTGAGTTCGCTCTTGAAGAGCGTTAGCCCAAATCCTGCATGAATGCACTGGTTGAGTATGCCGCCCAGTCTGCCGTCTCGCTCGAGTATGAGTACGTCCTTTGCTCCCGCGTCGTAGGCTGCGATTGCCGCCGACAGACCCGCGGGTCCGCCGCCTATAACTACCACGGAGCGATGCTCTGAATTAATCATCATATCCTCCCCGCGACTACGTACGAGCCTGCGCCGCATTTTGTCACTTCTGTAATGGGCGCGCCCAATGTGTCCGCAATTAGCCGTATTACTTCGGGCGAACAAAATCCCGCCTGACATCTGCCCATGCCCGCCCTCGTGCGCCGCTTGACGCCGTCGAGATCTCTTGCGCCTAAAGGACGTTTAATGCTGTCTATAATCTCGCCTTCCGTCACGCACTCGCAGCGACACACGATCTTGCCGTAGCGGCTGTCGGAAGCAATCAGCTTCGCCCGTTCGTCGTCGGACATTGCGGCAAAGCAAGGTATGCCCTTGCGGATTACGACTAAGTCTTGCTTGCGACTTGCGCCTAAGTATTGCGCCGCCTCTTTAGCTACGTGCACGGCTATTGCCGGAGCGGACGTGAGCCCGGGAGACTCTATACCCGCCACGTTATAAAAGCCCTCTACGCTCGACATACCGATTATAAAGTCGTCTCTGTCGCTGTGCGCTCTCACTCCCACGAACTGCGTAATTGCGCTCTTCAGCGAAATAGAAGGGACGCTCAGTCTGCCCTTGTCCGCCGCTTCCGCAAGACCTAAGGCGGTGGCGGATACGTCGTCCTTGTTGTCCGTGTCCAGCGCGGTGGGACCTACGAGCACATTGCCGTGCACCGTGGGCGCAACCAGCACGCCTTTGCCCAGCGCGGTCGGCAGCTGAAATAGAGTGGCGTCCGTGAGATAAGACTGCGTCTTGTCGAGCAGGTAGTACTCGCCTCTGCGACCCTTTATGCGGAAGTCGCCCGCTCCCGCCATGGCTGCTATCTCGTCGGCGTGAACGCCCGCGCAGTTGATGACAAGGCGAGCCTCGTAGCAGCTATTGTCCGAGCAGGTTACGCGCATGTAATCGCCGTATCTTGTAACGGACGTTACGCATGTATCGAATATAAACCGAGCGCCGCGCATATAAGCTCGCTCAGCGAACGCTATCGTCATCTCGTACGGAGATACTATGCCCGACGAGGGGCTATACAGCGCCGCAGTTACGGCGGCGGATACGTTGGGATTGAGCTTGCGCACGTCGTCGCCGCTCACAATCTTAAGTCCGCTTATTCCGTTGGCTATGCCGCGCTTAAGCAACGCATTAAGACTGCTTATCCTGTCGGTGTCGAAAGCGAGCACATACGCGCCGTTGCGACGGAAGGGGAAGTCGAGTTGCTCGGCAAGAGTGTCGAACATGGGATTGCCGAGCGCATTGAACTTGGCTTTAAGAGAGCCTATCGGGGCGTCGAAGCCGCCGTGTACTATGCCCGAATTGGCTTTAGAGGCGCCGCATGCGACGTCGCTCGCCCTCTCTATAACCGCTATGTCACAGTCGTATTCTCCGAGCGCGTCGGCTATTGCGCAGCCGCATACGCCCGCGCCGATAATGATTACGTCTTTCATATCTCCTCCGCTATCATTATATCACACCTTATCGATTGAGACTACCGATAATAGGCGTTAAGCGACGGAGAAAAACGTGATTTCGCTGCATTACGCGCGCCGTCGCATCTTGACTGAAAATAAAAAGAGTGCTAAAATATTGTCGGGAAAAGGACTATGAGGAAGTTAATATTCAAAGCTCAAGCGAAAAATATCATTGCGGTATTTCTTATTATGTCGCTGCTTACGGCGATACTATTTATCGCGTTAGCGGCGATAGGTGGGGCTATCGGTTACGCTGTCAATCTCAGCTATGCGCGTTCGGCGCCGTCGTACGCGACGGAGGTATCCAAGACGTGCGCGCTCGACGGTGAGGGCGATTATACTTTCACTATCCCTAAGGATAAGGAGCTGAAGATCCTTAACCTTACCGACCTGCATATAGGCGGAGGATGGGGCTCTATTCAGACGGACAGGAACGCGCTTAAGGCGATACATACGCTTGTCAAGTATTCCCGTCCCGACCTCATCACAATTACGGGCGATACTCTCTTTCCCATAGTGTGGTCGGCAGGCACGCTCAACAACCGCAAGGGAGCCAATCTCCTCACCGCTCTGCTCGACAGTATGGAAGTGCCCTATGCGGTAGTATTCGGCAATCATGAGACAGAGGGCAACAACACCGTGCTTGACAGAGAGGAACTGGGACGCTATTATGCGAGCAAAGAGTACTGTCTCATGCAGACGGATAAGACCTATACCGACGCGAGCGGCAACGAGGTAAAGCCTTACGGCGTAGGCAACTATGTTATAAAGGTGAAAGAAGAGAGCGGCAAGCTCAATACAGCGCTCGTATTTATCGACTCCAACGACTACATGCCCGGCGCGGGCGGGCTCGATTGGAGCTACGACAGGATACACGACGATCAAGTCGAGTGGTTTAAGCAGAAAGTGGACGCGATAAGCGAGCTAAATAAGGACGCGCGAGTACTGTCCTTCTTCCATATTCCGCTGTGGGAATACGGCGATGCCTGGACCGCCGCTATGAACGGCGACGCCGACGCTACGCTGCACTTCGGCTGGGCGGGCGAGACGGGCGGCAAGAGCTACGGCGGCAAGGAGGACAGCCACCTCTTCGACGTAATGCAAGACTTTAACAACAATCCCGATAAAGCCGACTGCGTAGGCGTATTCTGCGGACACGACCACTACAACAACTACTCTATTACGTATAAAGGTATAAGGCTCACCTACGGCTTCTCGATAGACTATCTCGCCTACGCCGATATCAAGAATCAGTCTTGGCAGAGAGGCGGACAGCTTATCACCTTGAAGTCGGGCAGCAAGGGACTTGACTTCGACGTCAAGCCTATCATATACGAGGGAATAAAACTCATGGAAGGCTAAGCCGCCATTACGCAACGGCGATGACGTATATTGACAGATTAGCGATTAGACGCCCGTTACGGGCGTCTATTTCAATAACGCGTTATATTCTGTCTGTCTGCTTCCTGAACATTTTTGTAGAGTCTATTATTGATTTTAAGCGTAATTCTGTTGGATGTTGCGACGGTAGCTACAATATTCGAGCCGTCGTCTATAGACGAAGCTAATTGCTTAGGCAAAATTAAAAAATTGAAAATCACGCAAGTATTCGTACGCAAAATAAAATTCGGCGTAAAAAAATTGATTGCAGCAGGCTTAATGTCTGCGCCGAGATGACATCGATATAAGCGTTGCCTATATTCAGCTACGGTAAAGCTGCGAGCATACTTGCGGGCTTTTATATTACTCGGGCAGCGGGTCGTCCTCAATACCGCGCTTGAGCTTGATCCTCTGCTCTTCCTGCCTAAACAATTCGTTGACGCTTGTAGCGTCCAGCTCGAGACTGTGCTCGGCAAGAGACGACTTGTCGGCAAAGGCGTCGAAGATGTTCTGTTTATCTTCGAGCAGGTGCGTAATCTTTTCGTCTATGGTGTCGTCGCTGAGCAGTCTGTATACCAGCACGTTGCGCGCCTGTCCCATGCGGTAAGCGCGAGATATCGCTTGATTCTCCGTCGAGGGCTTAAACTGGGGCTCGCATATAATCACTACGCTCGCCGATTGAATGTTTAAGCCCGTGCCGCCCGCCTGTATCTGCGCAACTAACACGCTGCCTGCGGGAGCGCTCTCGAATTCGTCTACTATCTGTTGGCGGCGTTGGGGAGATACGGAGCCGTTGATGATAGGCATGCATTTATCGCCGAGGCATGTTACTACCTTGTGCAGCGTATCCAAAAAGAATGAGAATACGATTATCTTCCTACCCTCTTTCTCCGCCTTATCCACTATCTCTTTAAGCCTTGCGGCCTTGGACGAGCGGGAAATATCGTTAATGTGCCACGACACTCTGCGGGCGAAGGCATACTGCCTATTGAGAATCGCCTGCTCGTATACGCGCTCTTCCTCGGGCAAGAGGTCGCACCACTCGCGCGTCTCGGTTAGTTCGGGCAACTCCGTGAGTACGTCGTCCCTCTTTCTGCGGTAGTACACGGGGGCTATCTTGTCTCTGAATTGCTCTGCCGAAGCCATGAACGCCATACCCTTAACCTGCCTAGCTACTTTGGGCTGAAGTATCTGCATGAGGCGTATCATCTCCTCGACGTTGTTCTCCAGCGCAGTGCCTGTCATGAATAATATATTGTCCGCGTGAGTGCATATCTCCACGGTCTCCAAGGTGCGCTTGGCCTCTGGATTCTTGATATAGTGCGCCTCGTCCACTATCAGCATGGAAAACTTAAAGGCGGGCTCGAGCACGAAATGCACCGCCGTCTCGTAAGTGGTGACGGCTACGCCGCCCGACTTGAGCCAGGCAGAGAGCGCCGCCTTCTTGTCGTCGCCGTGGACTTTGATTACGGCAAGGTCGCTGTGCTTTACTATCTCTCGGCACCAATTGGTGAGCACGCTTGCGGGGCATATCACGGCGAAGTGCGTCCCGCCGCTGCCGCGCAGCGATACCATTGCGGCTATAGCCTGTACCGTCTTGCCAAGACCCATCTCGTCGCCGAGCAGTACGCGCTTTTGACGCAAGATGTACTTGACGCCCCACTCTTGATAGCGACGCAGCGTGCACTTGAGCCCGTCGGTGATAATCTGCTGCCCCTTTATTTCGTTAGCCAGCTCGAGCGGAAGCCCGCCGACGGCTTTTTCCGAGCCGAGCAGCCCCGGCACAGTCTCTTCCAGTACGGTGAAGTATGCGATGCTGTTTTTTGCAAAGTCCTGCCAGGCGACGTCCGCTCCTATGCTTGCGGTCTGATCGAGCGCGGCTAATGCGCCCTCTGCCGTCGCGCCGTAGAAGTCGCTGTTCATTATCCCCAGCAGATGTTCGTACGCCGCGTCCGCCTCTTCCTTGACGGTTCTGGAGGAAAATATCCTCTTGAATATCCCCGTCGCGGGCGTCAGCTTGTCGACGAGTAAAGCCACCTCGGGATTGCGCCTGCTCAAGGAGCGGCACAGCTTGATATAAGTGAGACTGTGAGTGTAGATATATACCGCCTTAACTATCTGCGTAGTTGCGGGCGTGCGTCTGTCTACGCTCAGGCGCAGCTTGGTAGATTGGCGTATCTTGTCGGAGAATTCGCGTAATAGGTCTTTGATGGCAAGGGCGCCTTCTCTGCTGATGCCCTGCAAGTCGGCGAGCTCCTCTACGCTCGCGTGCGCAAGGTCTGCCATGTTGACGTATCCGCCGTCCGTGAGCACCTTTACGCGTATGGTGCGCAATGTCTTGTTAATCTCTTCTACGGGCAGGGACTGAAGTATCTTATATACTTCGGTATTGAGGAATATGTCGGCAGCTTGCCTTATCATGCCCTTGAGCACAGCGCTCTGTCTGCATGCAATATCGAGCGCGCGCATGAGATTTCGGCTGCGCGCAATCAACTTCTTGGCGTCAAAGGTTGAGTAATTCTTAGCCATGATATATACCTGCCGTAGATTGATATGTAATTAAGATTATAGCATAAAGTAATGCCTTTTGCTATCTATGAGTAGATAATTTGCCCGCGGCTACGCAACGCCAGAAAGCCTCGTAGGTTGCCGCTTGCCTTACGCTCGGGCACTGTTGTAAAATCAAGCGATATCTATCGCTTAGCCTCGCCTTTTGCAATTTCGGTGTAGCGGCGCACGAAGTCGCCTTTAGCCTGCGTATAGGCGTCGCGGTCGTGTCTGTATGCGCGAGCCAACGACAGCTTGAGCGCCTCGTACTGCTCTGCTACGTCCGCGTGCGCGTTGAGATAGTCGCGAAAGTATATCTCATCGTCGTCGCCCTCGTATCTGATATGCAGATGAAAGACCTTGTCCGCATATCCCTGCTCGGTATAGCCTTTATTGAGCGATATGCGTCGCTCGCTCTCGTTCATGATTATGTATCCCGACGATACGGCGTCCCGAGCGTAAGCGCGGATATCGGCAGTATTGGGTATTACAGCCAGGATATCCACAATCGGCTTAGTCATTATCCCGGCAATAGCGGTGCTGCCGATGTGGCTGAGCTTAGCTCCCTTCAGCCGCTCGCCGAGCAAAGCCGCCTCCCCGGCGTACTGCTCGGAAAAGCGAGGGTCGTGCTCCGTAAGTATAATGGGAAACAGCTCCCACAACTCGGCAAGAGACATCTCCGATAAGGGCTTACCCATACGGTTATCCCTCTTGATTATATTCGCTATCCGAGCCTACAGTCATGTCCTCGGAACGCTTACGCCTGCGCTCTTTGAGGTATCTGATAAGTCTGCTCGACTCGAATACCGTGACTAACAGGCTTGCCGCGCACAGCACGACAAGTATAATCATGAGCAAGGCTCCCGACCTTCCGATGATGTAGTCGTTGGGGTCGTCGGGATTGTAGTAGACGGTCCTGGTAGAGCCGATGTTGCGAGGCGGATGCTCGGACGTGACAAGATAATCGCTTATTATCGTATACGTCTGTCCGTCAACGACGTACTCCAGTATGTCTCTGTAGTCGTATACATGCTCCAAGTCCTCATATCTGCCGTTGCTGCGCTTGTGGTCGACGACTACGGCGTCTACCGCGGTATAGCTGTCCGTCTTTATATATCTCGATGTCGCATAAATCGAGCCGCACAGCGTGCCGATTGTCAATAGTACCAATATTATCAAAGGCACTATATTGGGTTTACTCATAGAGCGAGCCATTGCTTGACCTCCTCGAAATGCGGGCTGCACTTTATTGACAGTTTAGCATATCTTAAGCGCTATGTAAATAATATATGAAAATTCCTATGCGAGCCTAAGGCTTAGGCGTTGCGGCGTCGTATTAATTGCGACTTGATATACGATATCAGCTTTCCTGCCGCCTTGAAAGCCGCCTGTCGCAGCGCGTCTATTGCCATGCAAGCTATAAACACCGCAAGCACCGCCGCTATCGCAAAGACTATAAAGTAATTGCCGTAAGCGTGGAATTTGCACTTGAGCAGCTCTTGCCACAGGTAGTAGCGCACGTATATATTGTCGTGTATCAGATAGATGCCGAACGCGGTGCTCGCGGCTGCCGCTATTGCGCGGCTGCTGCCCATATTGAAATTCTTGAATGTGCAGAAGAGCGAAACCGAACATATCAAACATATGCCTCCCGTAAGAACCCAAAGGTCCTCGTCGGTAAACACGTTGGTAACCGCCATGACGGCAAGCGAAACAATAAAGACGGGTATCATTATAGCATTGCGATTAAGTCGCATTATGTATCGGTTATTTGATTGAATTTTGCCATGCAGCCGTAAACTCTCGCTGATAACCGTCGGGTATATCAGCGCTACTCGGCGTCATTATTAAGCTCTTGCAGTCTGCTTTTAGCGTATTTTACGGACAAAGAATATTGCCGCTCTATGTCCTCAAGTTCCCTTTGATACTTGCGCAGCGCCTGCGCCGCTTTTTTATCACGCAATTCTTCTTGAGCGGTAATATACTCTTCTATACGCCCTTTGTCGCTCTTGGAAAGAGCTGCCATCTTTATGACGTCCGGTGCGATTGCCTGCGCAAGATTTTTGAACATCTGCCTCTCCCCTTCTTCAAGCTCTTTGGTACGACGCATAAATATGCCCTTCGTCTCCTCGCCGCTCATAGACCCTACCATGCCAACTTGTATAAAGTTACGGTTAGTAGGCGGAACGGCTACCTTTTGCATATATAGCGGCGCGCGTGTAAAATAATCTTTTCCGTCCTTGTGCTTAGGCGGCAGTATGTCGGTAGCATCGTAGTAGTTGTCGTCATCGTCTATAATCATTATTAATGCCCCTTATATGGATAGATAACTAAATGATAACGACTTATATATGACATATTATGTCATATTATTATCGACTTGTAAATATTGCTGCGGTTGAGGCAAATGAGCTATTGCATAATTGCGGCAGTTAATGCCAGTAGAAAGATTTTATTGTATAAATTATAAATTCCTTTGCCCGTGCGCTGTGATGCTCGTACTGCGCTGTTACGCTTTCTTCTTTGTAGTCGCTCCACCTGTCAGTACCTTTTACCGTAAATGTCAAGCTTTCGGCTATAAGTTACATTTTACGTCTCTTATACGTTGTTTACCTTGAAAAATAAAAATAGGCTTGTTTTTTATCAAGCCGGTGTAAACTTGCAATTTTGTTTTACTTTTATGCTTTACATTGACGTAAAATGTGATATAATGCTCTATTAAAATCGAGAGGGAATGTAACGGAATTGCGAAACGAGTTCATAATAGACGATAACGGATGTCTTATGGAGTATATAGGAACAAGCAAATATGTTAGCTTGCCTTCCGACGTAAAAGAAATTTCTTTTCGCACATTTCTTCGCAGCGATATTTGCTCTATAGAGACCCCCAATAGCGTGACTTATATAGACGTACAGGCATTTCTGTGTTGCGACAACTTAAGACATGTAGTAATACCTATAAGCGTTAAGGCAATGGAATATGCGGTCTTTGAAGATTGCAATAATCTTACCGATATTTACTTGGAGGCGCAACGATGTACGCATCTGGGATACGATTGGGATTACGGCTGCAAGGCAAAGCTGCACTTTGCGGGAGAGTGGGAATATGTTGACGGCGTGCCTAAGGTAAAATAATTTAATTATTGCGACGTAATACGGTATATGATCCAATATAAAATGCGTTGCGCTGCAAGATAATATTATAGGTAGTTGTTATCGGTTTGAAAGTCGGAATATGTTAATCTTCTACGCCGAGCAGGTAGTCGGTAGATACTGAGAAAAATGCCGCTAATGTAATTACGGCGTTGGCATTGGGTACTCGCTGCTCCGTCTCCCAATACACTATTGCGGTGTGGCTTAGCCCGGTAGCATTTGCCAATTGAGCTTGGGATAGGTCTTTTTCTTTGCGGAGTTCTTTAAGTCTTTCGGCAAATTTATTCATAAAAAAATACTATCACAAATGTGACTTAAAGTCTTGACTAATCACGATTGGGACTGCTATAATAAATGCAGTCACAAAAGAGACTACAGCGTAATGTAAATGGGAATTAGTAGAATGCATCAACATAACAGTTTGAATATAGAATTAATAAAACATTTTATTTTTTCAAATAACTTGACGATAAAAGACTTTTGTAAGCGATGTGGAATATGCGTTATTACTTATTATAAAATCATAAATAAAAAAAATTTCAATATGACTGCGCTCTTCAAAATTGCAAAGTTAATCGGTGTGCCTATATACATGCTGTTTAGATAGTATATAAAATAATTAATAATAGGCTATCTATTTATTAAAAAAAATATTATTAATCTTCTAAACCGATTAAATAGTCTGCTGTGCAAGAGAAAAATTTACATAATGCTATTATGCTTTCGATATTAGGAATGCGTAAATTATTTTCCCATCTGTTGATACAGGCGACGCTTATATGTAGCTGTCTTGCCAGTTCGCTTTGAGAAAAATTTTTTTCTTCCCTTAATTCTTTAAGTCTTTCAGCAAATTTATTCATTGTCAAACCTACATTTATTGTATACCAATCGGTAATAAAGCGCTTGACTTTTGCCAATTGGTAAGAGCATATTGATATTACCAAATGGCAACGAAGGGCGTTGATATGGATAATTTAATCAGAATTTATTTAATCGATAATTATTTGAAATATAATAATATCTCTAAAACAAGTTTTTGCCTAAGATGCGGCATCAGTAATTCAACGCTTAATAAAATTTATTTAAGTAAAAATTTTAATATAAAAGCTTTGTTTAAGATAGCAAAAGAGTAAAATTTGCCTGTGTGCCGATTATTTTTCTAAATAAAAATTTTGATATAGTTTATTAGATGTTTTATTGACCTTAGGCAAATTTCTTATTGATTTTCTTGCAGAACGTTATGCCGCATAATTCAAAGCTGCCAGTCTGTCTCGCGTATCGGGGTGCGTCTGGAACATAATGTCGAATGCGCTTGTCTTAACGCTTTCGCCGTCGATGGCGCTGAGGAACATAGCGAGCTGCTCTCCGTAGCCTATCTGATCGGCGAACTTATCTGCGGCGTATTCCGCCTTCCTTGAAGACCAGTTAATCAACAGTACGCCAACTAAATTCCACAGCTTAAATAAGCCGATGATGACAATGCTGAATATGAAGTGAAGAATTACGGCGACTATATTGGTAAAAGTACTGTCGAATGCTTGCAAGATTGTAATGATTGCATAAGTGAAAAAAGTTATTATAGTCAAAAATATTGTGAGTATGCAGTTGGATACGTTAATGCCCAGTTTCAAATCGCTGTCGCCGTGCGCTATGTGACCGAACTCGTGCGCAAGCACGCCTTTAAGATATTCGGGATGAGCCCCGAGGATGCCCTTAGTAATTACTACTGTACGATGTCCCAGAGCGTAGGCGTTGATGTCCTCGGACGAAGAGTAATATAATTTCACTTTGTCGGACACGCTCTTGGACAATCCGCGGGCTTCCGCCTTAACCTGCTCGAATACTTCAAGCGCGGTGGACCAGTCCTGTTGCAACTCCTGCGCTGCGGGTTGCCTCTTTATGCCGTTGCGCAGTCTCCAAAACGCTTCTCCCATGGGCGTTAAGGAAATGAGTATGAATACGAAATTGACGCCCAGCCCTATTAAGCCCAAGTATATTCTGTTCATAGTCTCGTTGGGAGTTATGCTGTAAGGCAGTATATAGAAGATAAAGAATACGATTGCCGCATTGGCAAAAAAATATATCGTAGGCAATATATTTCTCGGTCTGAATAAGGACTTGAAGAAGCTAAATATGTACATTTTTAATATTTCCCTCGTGATTTAATTATATAGCGGCGTTGCATGCAAGTCAATTCCAACAAGCGTATTTGTAATAAATGTGTAAAATTGCAGCTGAAAATATAATTGATGCAATATTGCTTTAAGCTGAAACCATTCAGTTAAAAAAATTAGCTAAATTTATATTTTTTATAAGAATTAAGGCTAAAGTATTGCGATATGAAGAAGTTTTAATATTAATTAGCGCAAGCAATAGTTATGTAAACTTTATGTGCTGTCTGAGCGGTAGAAATATAAGACCTATTTCTTTGTAATAGCAATCTTCATTAGATATTGTTCTTTGTCCTCTTCATTCAATAAATCCTTGATATTGCTAACTAAAAGGTGTTTACTCTCTCTTATCATAATAGATGTATATTTTTTGCTTTGAGTACTTATAGATATATAACCGAAGCTGTGATAGGACATCTGCGCAGCGACTTCGACAATGTCCTTAAAATCAATGAAAATTACTTTATTGTTACGAAAATAGAAATAGATACCGTTAACATCCGCCTGTATTGCGATTTTTGGCTCTGTGATAAATCTAAATAGCAAAGCGACAAACAGATAAAGGCTACGGTCAGGCAGATTAAAGGGATAAACAGGAAGCGCTTATCTTCTGTAAGACATGCCCAAACTATCATTAAGACGCTAAATGCGCCCGATACGACAACGCTTTCCAAATCGGCGGCTTTTGTCGCCAGCGTATATTTTTGTTTTACCTCTTTCACAATCTCAGTTATAATCCTTATAAAGCTATAGATGCAACTGTTTTGCAACTTAATTCAAATAATTACATTGAATCTAAAACTTGCCAAGCCAATTAGCCGTCTCCTGCCGAGTAGTAAAAATCATATACGGCACGTCGGAGTTCTGCAATCTCTCTAAAACTCCGGGACGGACATTCGTCCTGTATCCTAATATCCACTCGACAAATTCCTCGTCAGCCTGCTCTTCGCATCCATCCGTCATGTCGGGACGCGAAGTGCCTCTGTATTTTTCTACGCGCTCATGCACGCTTTGTATACATAACCGAGTGTCGTAATCAAGGAATATGCACAAATCAGCATACTTAAGTCTAAGCGCGAATGTCCTGTCATAATTCCCGTCGATAATCCATTTATTCTTTTTAAGTTGTTCTTCAAGCAATTTATCAAACTCCTCAGGCGGACGCGTCTCCCAATTAGGAAGCCAATACAACTTATCCAAATGCACTACAGGCAGCCGAAATTTATTACCCATTTCGACAGCTAAAGTGCTCTTTCCTGCTCCTCCGCAACCCACAATAAGTATTCTTTCGAAGTCAAATTTCATTTTGTCCTCGATTAATTTATTTGAGCCCATATAACGATTGCCGTTCTTAATAGTTTTCATTTCTTTGCCTCTTTAGGCTGTTGCCGGGTAGCTGTTACGCAATTACGGGTAAACAATATTTAATGCAATTATCTATAGATAAGTCATAGATAATAGCAAAATCATATTTCGCGATATAATAAAGATATTATAGATATAAAGTAAAAAACGCACAGTAGTGCGTTTTATCATGGTGGACCTGAGGGGAATTGAACCCCTGTCCGAGAAACTTTGCACAGCGTTTTCTACATACTTAGCCGATTGTCGATTTCCCGTCAGGCAAGTCAAGCGGCAAACTTAACTGACGGATAGCCCTGAGTCTTGCGCGGTGCCTCGGGCATAACGCCGCGCCCTGTTCCACTGTCCGATGCCGGTTATGAAGCCGTGGAAACTTCAGCCGACAGCCTCGCTAATTAAGCTGCGAAGGCAAGAGAGCCGTTGTAGCTCTCGGTTTTATTTTCTGCGTTTAATTTTAATTTCCGTATTTGCGGAGACGAGCCTCCGGTATGCTTACACTGCCCTCCCTTCCCCGTCGAAGCCGAGACAGGCCCATGCGTATGTATTATATATGCTTTATGCGGTTGTGTCAAGTCGGAAAAGTATGGCAATATATGCGTATATATAATTATATCCTTAATAACAAGCAAAGATAACTGCGATATAATCCGCGCCGAAAGAAGGCGGTCGCGCCTGCAATATGTATCAATACAGTGCAAGATTATTCTCAACTTAATGACCGGTAGCAAGCAAGTAAGATAATATGCGCATCGCCGCGGAGCATAGACATATGAGCCGTAAAACAAGCGGACCGTCTGTTGTCCGATTGCAATCGAACAAGAATATAATGAAAAAAAGGTAAAAAATTGGCACTTGAAAAATCTTGCCGTAAGTAGTAAAATATAAATATGGACAAGCTGATTAAGGCAAAGAAAGCGGCGCAAGCCGTATTGGGAATAAGCATATTTATGCTGATAGTGGGCATACTGGGCTCTTCGCTTGCGATACACTTCGGGCAGAATGCTTCGGGCTATGCGGTAATAGCGCTGATACCTATAGGACTGCTCGGCGCTGCGTACGGCGCGTATATGATGAAGAACATCATAGCGTGCGTCAATGTCGTAAAAGGCGTTGAGGACGGCAGAGCAAGTGTGGACGACCTCTGCTCCGCTAAGACGGACGCGGCAAGGCGCAATACAGAAAAGACGGTCAAGCAGTGTATAGAAGAGGGCTTCCTCGACGGCTACGTCCTAAACGAAGACGGCGAGATTGCGATTGCCGAGAGCGAGATATGCGAGGATGCAGAGGCCGTGTGCGAGGAAGTCGCCGCGGAAAGTATCGGAGTGGACGACGGGGCGGCAACCGAAGCAGAAGAGCAAGCCGCTGCGCCGACAGAGGAAGATAAAGAATAATATTGATTAAATAATAATAGCAGCGGGCGATAGATTCGCTCGCTTTTTATTTGCCGATATTTGCATACTGTTCAATCGGTTCGGATTGTTGCGCATAGCATAATACTTAGGCATAGCTTACAATCAATAATTAATAGCTGAAAAATAATTAAGAGGGCAGCCTTCTTATACTTACTTCGCCGCTGTTGATCTTGGTAACTGTTCCGCCGTACAATGTTACATACAGCGCGCCGTCGTCGTCTATGTCGGTAGCGGTGCCGCAATACTCTATGCCGCCACGCTCGTAAGATACTCTCTCTCCCAGTATCATTGAGTGTGCGCGGTATTCTTCCATAAAAGTCCTGTCGCCGAGACGGTCCGCAAGGCTCAAGAATTGCGAAATTATTGCGCCGATGAGGCGGTCCCTATCTATATCGGGCGGCAGTTCGAAGAGCGCGCCCGCCTTATTCTTGATGTCCTCGGGCAGCGGTACGGCAACGAAGTTGACGCCTATGCCCACTACTATGCCGCTTATTTTTCCGTCGGTGCCCATGACGCTTTGCGTCAAGATACCGCACACCTTCTTATCGTCCAGATACAGGTCGTTGACCCACTTGATAAGGCATTGCTTACCGCACACATTATCTATTGCGCGTCTGGTCGCTACAGCCGCCGCAGGCGTGACTGCGAGTAGATTATCCGCCTCTATATTGCGATTGATTATAATGCTTAGGTAAATGCCGCTACCTGCGGGCGAAAAGAAAGACCTGCCCGTCCTGCCTCTGCCCTGCGTCTGGCTGTGAGCTACCACCGCCGTGCCGTGACGCGCGCCGTCTTTGAGCATGTCGAGCGCAATATCGTTGGTAGAGGTTACGGTATCGAATATGAATATATCCGCGTCCTCGCCGTTCATGCCGCTCCTAATGCTCTTGAGCTTGGGCTTGCCGCCGATAGATATCAAAGCATAGCCGCGGTTGGTGCCGCCGTCTATATTGCAGCCGGATAATCTCAGCGAATTGACCGCCTTCCATACCGCGTTGCGCGATATGCCGAGCATGGCTGCTATCTCCTGTCCCGAGACGCTTGCGCCGCCGCGTTCTTTAAGCAATTTAAGGACGGAGTCTTTAGTCTTCATAACGCGTCCTCCAATAGAGAATTGAGCCTATAGCTGAAGTATCTTCCGCCGTCTGTCAAGATAAGGTGATCTGCAAGCGTGATGCCGATGGAGTCGAGCGCGGTATTGAGCCTGCGAGTAAAGTCGTTATCCTCTTTAGACGGCATAGGCGTGCCCGTAGTGTGATTGTGCCCTATATAGACGTGCGAGGCGTTGATTGCGTCGAGCTTACGCAGGTAATTGCGTATCTCCGTCTTGCAGCTTGCGGCGTCGCCGCTGGCCATAAGATAACCTGCGCGCATAAGGCATGCGTCGTCTACGCACAGCATGTAAATGACCTCTACGTCAAGTCCGTCCGTCACGGAATGCAAGTATGTCGCGGCGTCGCTTACGTTGCGAATAAACACTTTCTTGCTGTCGGAATTGACTTGCAGACAGCGCTTGAATACGCCCGAAAGCGAGCTCAAAAAGAGCGCGGCGTCCTTAGTGACGTGTGGCACGTTGAATATAGCGTCGGCATCCGTATTGATTAAGGTATATAAGTTGCCGAATGTATTGAGCAGGTTGTGAGCGATGGGATTGGTATCTTTAAGCGGAATAAATGGATATAGCAGATACTCGAGTATCTCGTGATCGTGCAAGACGTCTATGCCGTGCTCGGCAATCTTCTGCTTGACGCGTTGCCTGTGTCCTTTATGAACGTTGACCTTGTTGTTGCTATCTGCCATGTTCCGACTGCGTAATGATAAGGCGGCAATAGCTGCCGCCCTCGATATCAGAAAAATCTTTTATTGTTGCCGTACGACTTAGTCTTGCCGAAGCCCTTCTTCTTGAAGTTGACGCTGCTGGAAGCATCGTACATATCTATATCGGTGTGGTACTCGATGTTGCTCTTGGACACGGCGGGAGCGGAGCTATCGCTCCTGCGAGGTCTGTCCTCTCTTCTCCTGTCGGGGCGTCTATCGCCGTCTCTTCTGCCTGTCCTGCCCTCGCCTCTCTTCTTGCTGGGCGCGATTACCACATAGCGGGAAGGCTCGTCGCCCTCGCTGTGGGTGGTGACATAGCTGTCGTCCGCAAGCGCGGCATGTATCACTCTGCGCTCAAAGGGGTTCATAGGCTCCAACGATACCGCTTCGCCCGATTTCGCTGCCTTGAACGCCAGCCTGCGGGCGAGCTTGGTGAGCACTTGGACGCGCTTCTCGCGGTAATTCTCTCCGTCGACTATAACTCTGCCGTCAAATCCGCCCGTAGAGTTAGCTATGAGCAGGGCAAGATATTGCAGGCTATCCAGCACGTCGCCGCGGTAGCCGATGATATGAGCTACGTCGGGACCGCCGATGTTGTAAAGATATCCTTCTTCCGTCTCGGTCATCTCGACTTCGCAGTCAAAGCCCATGCGCTTAATGGCGCCCTGTATGAACTCCAGCGCCGCGAGCTGACCTGTAAGTTTCTGCGTGACCTTAACCGTGACTTTCTTCTTAATAAGTCCGCTCTCCTTTACTATAGCGGTGTCTACTTCGCTCTCGTCAAGTCCCAACTGCTCGAGCGCGTTTCTTAACGCTTCGTCGTAAGATGATGCGGTGACTTCTATACTCTTCATAATCTTTCTCCCATTACTTGGCGGATATGAGGCTCCTCGCTGCCTCCCGTCTGTCGAGTTGCTTAGTGATAATTATATAAGCGATGTTGAACAGCGTGCTGACCGCATTACTCATGAAATAATAGAGTGCGAACGCCGCGCTGTATACTATTGCGAATATGCCCATTATTAACGGCATTGTATAAGTTACAATTTTCATGGTCCTCTGCTGGGACTTTTGCTGCTCTGCGCCGCCTGCCATCATGTTCTGCGGCGACATCTTCTGCGTAAACCATGTGGTCAATACCGAAAGCACCACCGATATGATAGGCAGTACGAAATATCCGTTCCAGTTCTTTACGTCCCAGAATGACTTCTTATTAAGACGTTCCTGCGCAGGACCTGCGAGTGTGTCGTACGATACGCCCGATACGTCCCAGTGCGCCTGTATCTTGCCGCCCACGAACTGCTGCGCGGTAGGCACTACGTTGGTGCCCGTATCCGACATAAATACGTTCTTAATCCAAAGGAAGCTCTCCATGTGCTCTTCGTAGGCGTCGGCAAGACGCTCGTTGAGCCTGCTCTGATATGCGCCGGCTACGCCGCGCACGATAGCTTTTTGCTCTAAAGGCAGCTTGTTGATATAGCCGTTCTTCTCGGAGCTGTCCATATAGTCGCCGTACAGCGTGCGCGCCGCCGAGTATTTCTCCCAGCCCGCGCCTGACTGCGCGTCTATCTGAGCGGAAAATTCGTTAAGAGAGTTATTTAACGCTTCATCGCCTATTTCCGCATTGCTGTCTAAGATAGCCTTCTTCTCGGCAGATACGACGTAATCCTTTACCGCGGCGTCTACGTTGTCTGCATTGTCGTTGAATTCCAGATACGCGCCGTATACATTCTCCATTATAACTTCGTTCTGATATGCAACCAGCTGTCTGAAGCCCGCAAAGACTACGAAGAATATGACCATGGTGACGATAAGCGGCAGGCAGGAAGCAAGAGGGTGTAACTTCTCTTCCTTCTGCAATTCCGCTTGTTTCTGTCTCAGAAGTTGGGGTTGATTGGCGTATTGCTTTTGGAGCTTGGCAAGTTTAGGCTGAAGACGCGCCATAGCCTTGCTCTGCTTGCGCTGAGATATCTTCTGCCAGATATCAAGCGGAGACGTAATTAACTTGAGTATTATGGTGAATACGATGACCGTGACACCGAACGACGGCAAAAGCTCGGACAACTGAACGAGCCACTTGCCAATCAGGTTGCTCGGCAGAGACACCGCCAACGTAGTTAAAATATCCATTTAGCAACTCCTCGGTAATTATCCTTAACGGGATCGTGTCCGCCCTCTTTCCAAGGCACGCATCTAAGCAGTCGCATGATGCCCATGATTATCCCCAAAGGTCCCCATTTGATTACAGCTTGTCCCATATAAGCCGAACAGGACGGCGTATAGATACACCTGTCCTTCATCAATGGATTATAATACCTCTTATATATGCGTATCAGCATACGCCGCCTTATTGTCGGATGCGGTATCGGCCCCTATGCTATCCTCAATAGATTGAGAAAACAGCCTGAGTGCGCCCGCCTTATCCTTTAGCAATCCTGCCTTGTTAAGAGTCGATATTAAATCTTGAGCCAGTTTTGCATAAGGCGCGTCGGCTGAACCCGACTTTGCCACTATTACGTAATTATATCCGCCTTGGAGATATCCTATCAATCGCATAGCGATATCTTTTATGCGCCGCTTGACCTTGTTGCGAACTACGCTCTTGCCCACGCGCTTACCGGAGACGACCCCTACGCGCAGAGCGTATCTTGTAGGGCAATAGGTGATAGACGTATATGTTCCGCCGCACCTGCTGCCCTTGCGGTAGATATATGAAAAAGTGCGTCTGCCTCCCAGACGGTACTTCTTCTGCATATCGAATGTCGATTACGCGCTAAGTTGCTTTCTGCCCTTGTTGCGGCGACGAGCGATTACGTTCCTGCCGCCCTTAGTGGACATCCTCTTACGGAAGCCGTGGACCTTGCTGCGCTGTCTCTTTTTGGGTTGATAAGTTCTCTTCATATCGTTAAGCCCTCTCTTTTAATAATAGCTAAACCAGTATAATATAAGGCTTCCCTCGCTGTCAAGTAAATAATCTTTTATATTATTATATAAAGGCGGCGCTTTCAGTCAACCGATTGACCGATTGAAATAGGCGATAGCCTCCGCTGTATATCGACGAAAAGTATATTATATCTGTCGAATAAAGTATAATTGAATACTTGACCGCGGCAAATTAGAAGTAGACAACGATAAAAATCGAAGGTTGTTAAGCATCGCACTCGAGTAACCTATATTAAAATTGACCGCTCCAAGTAAAATAAATATAATCAGTCGGATATCGAAATAAAACGGTAAAACATGTTATAAACAAAAGTTATATTGATAATAATAAATTATTATCAATATAAAATTAATAATAATATAAGTCAAAGTATATAATGTCGGAATATAATTTCTTTTGTAAAATAACGTATGCGCTCGAAAACAGTAATCTGATAGTTGCAGCCGTAGGGGGGGGGATTATAACAAGATAATAGATATCTGTAAATGCAGGCGCAAACAAATTACAGGATTAAACTTGCATGTCAATATGTGCGACATATAAATATCTATAAGATATTACGTTGAATGCAAAGTATTAAATAACATGCGCTGCTATAACCGTCAAGAATGTTTAACGTGAAACATGAGGGTAAAATACCGAAATCATAATATATAATCCTTTATTATACCTGATCGACTGCATATCCCTATTTTAACTTTAATAATATTTTTTATGCCTAAGCGCGCCATCTCAAGTAAAGTAACGACAGATAATCGATTCAAGACTATTCTTGAGCATTAAATTATAAAGCAAATAGTAAAACAGTCTGCGCGGCTGCGTACATCGATATACAACATGCGCTCAACCGCAATTATATCTACAGAAACAACGTAAATTCTTTTTAATCTATTACAGGTGTATATGGCGCGTTTGAGCGCAAACGCTTTTTCAGAGTAAATATCGGGATAAAAATTAATGTTCTATGATTTTAGATGATTTTTTTTGCGCAGTAAAAGCATTTTACAGCGCGCCGATAATAAATATTTTAATATTTAATAAAAATGCGGAGGTTTATGCTGTTTGAGTTTTAATATCGATTGCATAAATAGATGCGGATCCTTAGATGTCGGTTACGCATCTATTCGGATATTATTGATATCTACCGTGCTTAGATATCAATTGATATATAAATTGTAAGCCGAATAATATCGATTTTCTCATCTGCCGCTGTATCTCGAGCTATAGCCGCAGTAGTATTGCTTTTATCAAGTGCGACACGTATATGCTGTACGTGTAGTGCTCGGACTGATTTGTAAGCGGCAGTAGCTTTATCTTGCCAAAATAATATGGTTTGCTCGCGGTAATAAGCGGTTAAGAGATGTTTCGGATGCTATTTTTATAATAAATCGCTGTAATCCCTATACATATCGCGCTCAAATGATTGCGAATATATCAAGTAATAAATTCAAATTACTGTATTGATACATATTATAAATCAGTATCGGATACTTACCTATTTATATAAATAAATGCGTTGACGCTCGAGCTTAACGGTAATAACTGCAATGCCGCATAAATGATTTGAATTAATAATTACATCATAAAGCGGATAGCGCAACAAATTTGCAGCGGTATAGACTGTAGATAATTATCGCAAAAAAAAGCGATAAGCAAAAAAATCCGACCGATATAAAATTTAATCTTTGATGCTGCCGAGCTTTGGCAGCATTATAAAAACCGTCTTGCTTAAGCTGTGCTCTTGCTTGTCAACACAATACCGGCAAAGCCTCGCTTGTGTAATAGGATTTATCTCGTGTAAAACAAGCGTTTTTAGCAAAAACGGGCGATATTGAGTATAAAATCCGTGTAATACGGGCAAAATCTACATTAAAAGGATATTTATATCGGAGAGGCATGTCGGCGAGCGGGAACGGTCGTATGGATATATCGTGCGGCTCAAAGATAAATAGCGCGCAAGTTTGCTCTAGTTATTTGCGCTATTATATATTATCTCGACTGAATATATATATTTACGCAGTTAATGAGGCGGCTGCGCTTGCAGTTGATTTTTATATGATTGCCGCGCTTCTTTGCCTGGGCGCCTCTGCCGTCGATTATGCGTCAATTATTTTTTTTAATTAAATTGCAAACACTGCGTATCGATAATTTATAATTTTAACAACTTTAAGCTAATGTTTTACGTGAAACATAGCTAAATGTTATACGAGTAATTTATCTTTGATTATGTGCCAAACCGCTTGAAAAGGCGCGATATTTGCCATGTATTACCTTTTGTTATATTTATAAATTATTGATAAAGTGATTATTAAGCTAATGGCGTGGGATTAAATAAATCGCTTGATGCTGTATTCTTAATTATATTCACAGTTGTTGCAAGATAGATGAAGTAGGTGCGCTGTATTGGACGAACCGATACATTCGGATTTATTATCATATAATCAATACATGTTTTTATTTGTTGCGATATCTTTCCGATTGTTAAGGCATAGCGCAATTCCCTTGCATTGCCGTAGATTAAGCGCCGAGCCGGGGAAAGTCGATTAAGTCCGTAGTCGGGATTATGCGCTTTTGCAATGTTTCAGGGACAAAAGCATCATTTTTACAACTTGTCCCGGACAAGCATTTTATAATGTTCCTCGTGTAACAAAAATCGACTAATTTAAGAATATATATTTCTAAAACTGGCAAATAATAGAATTATTACTTCTTATATATAACTAATAGTTGAGTGCAGACTTGTTATTTTTAACATGATTTTTGTGTATTTTCGGCTATAAAAGGGTAATTTTTCAGACAAAGTTTCACGGCGTTTGTGAAACAAATTAAGCATATTTATCATGACGGATTATTGAGCGATTAATACGTGGTTTTTAGTTAAATTTTAGGCGTTGATGCCTTGTTTTTTAATGCAATCGAAGGTCTCCGCGCTGATTATATGCTCGATTTTGCAAGCGTCTTCCTCAGCGGTCTCCGCGCTTACGCCTAAAGATTGGAGAAAACGTGTCAAGACGATGTGTCTTTCGTATATTCTGTCCGCGATTTCTCTGCCCGAGTCGGTAAGCGAGATGTTGCCGTCGCCGTCTACAGTAACGTGCCCGCTCTCTCTGAGATGCTTTAAGGCGATGCTGACGCTGGGCTTGGAAAATCCAAGCTCCTGCGCGATTTCTATTGCGCGGACGCTTCCTTTAGTGCTCTTGAGCATCAATATCGTCTCGAGGTAGTTCTCCGAAGAGGCGTTGATATTGGGCATATAATCCTCCGAATAAGTCCGAAATACAATCGAACTGCATTAATTGTAGCATAAAATCGCTCTTTTTTCAACTTGTAACAGGCGGAGATTAAGCCGTGAGCGCTTAATCGGAGGGAGTCGAAGCTGACGGGATATATATTCGGCATTGATTTTTTACTTAATTGTCGGTAAAATATTTTGATTAAGTCTTTTTCGGTAGGAATAGCTAAGATAAATATATTTCTACGTTAAATTTTGTTTTAATCGACGATTGGGGGCAATAAATATACGTCAATTAATCTTTGAAGCGGTTAAGCGTAAAAATCTACGACGGTCGTCGGCAAAACCATGCGTAACGGAATGTCCGGCGGCGTATTTTGATTTATGCGGACTGTAAGAATTGCGACATTATAGCGCAACTATGGGATATTAGGCGCTAATTAACAGTCGCGTATATTCGGCGAGGTAAAAGCCGATATTTCGACTAATCGGGGAGATAAACGCAGTTGCTTATTGCTGCGGCAAGTCTCAGCGAACATATTTTAATAATAACGCGTAAAAATATTTATTGATAAGTGATATCCGATATGCTAAAATAATATTATATCGGCTTGAGCCTAACCTAAGTAATAAGGAGATAAAGTAATGACAACTTTAATGCAGCAGGAGATATTTTCCGAACCCGAAATGATTAAGCGTACGATAGCGTCTTGCCGTCCCGTGGCGGCTGAGATTGCCGAAGCCTTCAAGACAAAGGGGATAACCAAGGTAGTCACATTGGCAAGAGGCACATCGGACAATGCCGCTACCGTATTTTCTTTCGTGTTCCCCCTTACTGCGGGAATCAACGTAGGACGCTTTCATCCCTCGGTGTATACCGTATACGATAAAAAGGTGGATATGAGCGATACGTGTATGATAATCGTATCGCAGAGCGGTATGTCCAAGGACACGGTAGACGTGTTCAATAAGGCTAAGGCCGCGGGCGCCATGGTAGTTGCGGTGACGGACAACGCTCAATCTCCCGTTGCTAAGGGCAGCGATTATCACCTGTTTATAGACGTTGAGGAAGAAAAGAGCGTAGCCGCGACCAAGACTTATATAGGCGAGGTAGTGGCGCTGCTTATCTTGGCGGAGGCATTCGGGGCGAATATAACCGACGGTATTGACAGCGTATGCGGTAAGATAGCCGATATTCTCGGCAAGAACGACGAAATAGCCGAGGTCGCAAAGGCTATCAAGGACAGAAAGAGCAATATTATTCTCTCCCGCGGCACTATGCTCGGCACGGGCGACGAGTGCGCGCTCAAGCTCACCGAGTGCTGCTACATGTTCAATCGCTCCTTCTCTACAGCCAACTTTATGCACGGTCCCTTCTCCCTCATAGACGAGGACGCGCACGTAATAATGCTGGCTCCTTCGGGCGTATTCACCAAGGAGTACACCGAGCTTGCAAGGCGCATCGTTTCTTTGGGCGGAAAGCTCACCGCATTCAGCGATATCCCCGAGGTGCTCGAAGTGGCGAACAACAAGATAGTCATGCCGAAAGAGGACGATATCATAGCTCCCGTCACCTACGGCGTAGCCGTATCGCTGCTCGCGCTCAACGTGGGACTTGCCAAGGGGCTGAGCGTAGATACGCCCCGCAACCTCAATAAGGTAACGGTTACTTTATAATCTATGAAGATAGCAATACTCGATAAAGATACGCTTACGCGCGGCGATATTGACTTCGGCGAGCTGGAAGCTATAGGCGATGTAATATATTGCGACATTAAGAGCGAGGAGGATATTGTATCCTCCTGCGCCGATTGCGATGCGATACTGTGCAATAAGATTGTAATATCGGGCTCCGTCATGGCAAGACTGCCGCAGCTTAAATATATCGGATTGTTCGCTACAGGATACAACAATGTCGATATAGAGGCGGCTAAAGCCGCGGGCATAACCGTGACCAACGCGCCCGATTACTCGACGTATGCGGTGGCGCAGCATGTATTTGCCATGATTATGCGGTTTGCTTCCCGTATAGACGAGTACGACTGCTCCGTAAAGCGCGGCGATTGGAGCAAGAGCAATACGTTCAGTTACTTCCCCTATCCGACCGACGAGTTGCAGGGCAAGACGCTGGGCATATACGGCTACGGCAATATCGGCTCGAAAGTAGCGGAGATAGGCAATGCCATGGGCATGAGAGTGGTGGTGACCAGCAGGACCATGCACGTTGATTGCCCTTATCCCTATGTGGGAGACGATATATTCGCAGTGTCGGATTATCTCACGCTGCACTGTCCGCTCACGCAAGAGACGGAGAAGCTGATAGACAAAGACAAGCTGTCCGCGATGAAACCTACCGCCGTGCTGATTAATACGGCAAGGGGCGGATTGATAGACGAGCGGGCTCTCGCCTCTGCGCTCAATAAGGGCGTAATCGCAGGCGCGGCGCTTGATACTCTGTCTTGCGAGCCGCCTAAGGAGGACAATCCGCTGCTCGGCGCTAAGAACTGCGTAATTACTCCGCATATAGCTTGGGCGCCTACGCAGACGAGGAGCAGGCTGCTCGGCATAGTCGCGGACAATCTGCGCGCATTTATGGACGGACAACCCGTCAATGTCGTCGGCTGCGACTGATGGGCGGAATATAGGTGAAATTATGCTAAGAATATTCAGACAACCGAGAAGGCAACTCGCGCTTACCGCGGTAATATTACTTTGCGCCGTCATAGCTTTCGGGCTCTTTTTCGCCGACGCGGTTACGGACCCCGGCGGAGACGGTATTCAAGCGTATAAGATAGCCTTCCGCGTGATTAAAGGCGATATGCATTTCAATGCGGCGGCGTTTATCGCATATCTTCTGCCGCTTATCGCAGCGGCGCTGTCCGTTATCCCTTATCCCGACAATAGATGGAACTTATTACCGGCGGTAATATTTGCCGCCGCGGGTATAATGATAGAATTCATGTTCCAAATATATCAGTTGCCTTTCTCCGAAGAGATAAGGCAGCTGCATGTAGATACGGGCGAGGGGCTCGCCGACGGAGCAATTATAGCAGGCTGGCTGTGCTTTGCGGCGACTGCATGCTGTCTTTTCAAGTCTTTCTACAAAGACGAGCGGAAGTCGGGAGAGGGTAAAGCGATATGCGCGCCCTGCGGCGATGCGAACGAGGATGTCGCTATAGGCGGCGATAACGAAAGCGCCCCGATCCAAGCTGCGGAAAGCGAAGTAAACGACGGCGAAGTAGTGGACGTATTGTCCAACGACAATAACATGAGCGCGCAAACTCATGTTATGGAAGACGCAGTTACGGGCGGCGAGCGGTCTCAAACTGCGGAAAGCACAGTAAACGATATCTATGTCAATGACGTATACGGCAATGTAGACGATAGCGTATCTGTTAACGGTAACAAGGACGAACAGCTTCGGGATGCGGAAAGCGTCTCAAGCGACGGCAATGGCGATAGCGCACAAGGTTAATATATGAATATAGCAAGCGATTTTACCCATCTCGTAGGGCGTACGCCGTTAATCAAGCTGTCGAGATTGAGCGCGCTCATGGGTTTAAGCACGCCTATGGTCGCAAAGATAGAGGGCATGAACCCCGCGGGCAGCATTAAGGACAGGACTGCGCTGAGCATGATTGACGCGGCGGAGAAAGACGGCTCGCTCAAGCCCGGCGGTACGGTTATAGAGCCCACCAGCGGCAATACGGGCATAGGACTTGCCGCTATATGCGCGGTAAGGGGATATAAATTAATACTTACCATGCCCGATACCATGAGTATCGAGCGCAGGCAACTGCTCGCAGCCTACGGCGCGCAGCTCGTGCTCACCGACGGAAGCAAGGGCATGGCTGGCGCTGTAGCGGAAGCGGAGCGACTGCATTCCGTCACGGCGGGCAGCATAATAGCGGGGCAGTTCGTCAATCCCGCCAATCCCGCTGCGCACAAGAGCACCGCGCGCGAGATATGGACGGATACGGACGGAGAAGTAGATGTCATAGTCGCAGGCGTAGGTACGGGCGGTACGGTAACGGGACTTAGCAGATATCTGCGCGAGTATAAGCGCGATGTGGAAGTTATCGCGGTGGAGCCCTATTCGTCTCCCGTGCTCTCGGGCGGCAAGGCGGGCGCGCACAAGTTGCAGGGCATAGGCGCGGGATTTATCCCCGAGGCACTCGATTGCAATGCGTACGACGGCATTATACAGGTCAAGGACGAGGACGCGTACGCGTGCACCGCTATGCTGGCTAAGAGCGAGGGATTGCTGGTCGGCATATCTTCGGGCGCGGCGATATGGGCGGCGGCGCAATATCTCGGCAGAGAGGAGAATAAGGGCAAACTCGTCGTAGTCATTCTCCCCGATACGGGCGACAGATATCTGTCATCGGGAGTATTCGGATGAGCTTTGACTACAGCCGTACGCGCATGCTGATAGGCGACGGCGCAGACTTACTAAGGTCCGCCAAGGTCATTGTATTCGGACTGGGCGGCGTAGGCGGATATGTGGCGGAGTTCTTGGCAAGAGCGGGCGTAGGCTGTATCGGACTTGTCGACAACGACACAATCTCGCGTAGCAACTTCAACAGGCAGCTGCTTGCCACTAAGGGCAGCGAGGGCGTAAGTAAGACGCGCGCCGCGGCGGAGAGGATAGCTTCCGTCAATCCCGACGCTGTCGTAAGAGAGTATAATATGTTCTTTACCAAGGACAGCGAGCTCGATTTATCCGAATACGACTGTTGCGCCGACTGCATAGATACGGTATCTTCCAAGATAGAGCTGGCGGTTAGGTGCGAGGGCGTAACCAAGCTGGTGAGCTGCATGGGCACGGGCAATAAGCTGCGCGCGCACTTTAAGGCGGCGGATATATATTCTACGTCGGTGTGCCCCTTGGCGCGGGTTATGCGCAGGGAGCTGAAGCGCGCGGGCGTCAAGTCGCTGCGCGTAGTGTATTCGGAAGAGCAACCGCTCGGCAATACTTTAGACGAGGGCGGCAGACATATCCCCGGCAGCATATCTTACGTGCCGGCAGCGGCGGCATGCGTAATTGCGGAAGAGATAATATCGTCTATACTCGGCGACCGACGCCGTGAGATTTTAAGATATTAGTCGATACGGCGTAGTTAATCGCGCTTTGCGCGGACGGGAGTCGATTGCAGAATGTAATTAAAAGCGCGCCGATAAGACGGGCAGGCAATTACTGTTGCAATAAGATTAAGCCATATCGAATAATCGGCGCGATATCGCCGACTTTTTTTGTTTGAACTAAAAGGATGACATTATGGAAAAATTTTCGGAAAGATTAAAAGAATTAAGACAAGAAAAGGGATTGTCGATTCAGGGACTGGCTAAAGAAGTTAAAATAAGTTCGTCATCTCTATGTCGTTGGGAAAATTGCCAAGCGGATGTAAAAGGCTCTCAACTCGTTATACTCGCCGCATATTTCGGCGTTACTATCGATTACTTAATGGGCTTGGAAGATTAATAATCTATAAAATATTTTTTTAATTTTCCCGCATACAACGGCGCGCTGCTATGATACATATATTAAGTTAATAAATTTCTTATTCGTTTTTTATTGTCGTATATTTATTACGCCTGAGACTTGCGCGAACTTTATCTTTTTATCGGGAGTAGCGCTTGGCATTATTCGCCTGTCAAAAGACGCTAAAAAAAGAATATGCCGCTAATTAACGCGGGAGCTAAGAAGGTATTAAATTTCCGAAAGCCGGTAGATTTGTTTAACTTTTTCTCATCTAAGCGTTGCGCTTGGTTTAACAATTCATACGATTGCGCAGTCGGTTTGACAATACACCGCAGATAATTAAATGCGGAAAGCGCGCTTTCTTTGTAATCAACTTTGTATTAAATAAATTAAAATCAGTGTGAGCTTCGGTTTTTCCGACTTTATGGATGCGGTCAATATCGGGAGCGCTTTTTTAATTTATGTTAAGTATGCTCGGCTTGTAAATGCCAACGCTATGTGTTATAATGTAACTCTATTTCAATCTATAGCGTAATAATCATGGGAAAACTGCTGCTGAAACTATTTGTTAAAGACTATAAAGACACCGACAATCCCGTCGTAAGAGAGCGTTACGGCAAGCTGTCCGGTATAGTCGGCTTGCTCATCAACTGCGTACTTTCCGCAGCCAAGATTGCCGCGGGCGCGATTACAGGCGTAATCTCCGTGCTTGCGGACGGTCTCAACAACCTGTCCGATTGCGGCAGCAACGTCGTGTCGGTGATAGGCTTTAAGATGGCGGGCAAGCCTGCGGATAAGGAGCATCCTTACGGACATCAGCGTATGGAGTACGTCGCGTCCATGATTGTCTCGCTTATTATCCTCGTAGTAGCTTTCGAGCTCGCTGTGGAGTCGGTTAATAAGATTATTTCGCCCGAGCCATTCGAGTTCTCCGTATTCACACTCGTCATACTGTGCGTGTCGGTTGCCGCCAAGCTGTGGATGTTTTTCTTCAACAGACGGCTGGGCAAGGCGATATCTTCCGACATGCTCAAGGCTACGGCTGTCGACAGCATTACGGACGTCATGGCGACTACCGCCGTGATAGTCGCGTTCGTAATCTCATATTACACGGGCGTAAATCTCGACGGATATATGGGCTGCGTTGTAGCTATTATAGTGGCTGCGGCGGGCATAGGACTGATCAGAAAGACCATGAGCAGGCTGGTAGGGCAGGCGCCCGACAGCAAGATGGTCAAGGATATCAAAGAGCGCATCATGTCATTCGACGGCGTGATAGGTATACACGACCTCAATGTGCACAGCTACGGGCAGAGCAAGTTTTACGCAACGGCGCACGTGGAGTGCGACGCGGCTATGTCCGTGATGGACGCGCATACGCTGGCGGACAATATCGAGCATGACTTTGTCACCAATACCGATATCGTGCTGGTGGTGCATATAGACCCCGTAGTGCTCGACGACCCCGAGAATAACCGCTATCACGAAATGGTATGTCGCATAGTAAAAGACATCGATGCGGAATACGACATACACGACTTCAGGACGGTCAAGTCCCCGCAGGGAGTTAAGCTCATATTCGACGTGGGTATACCTTTCGGCGGCGCGCTTTCGGAGAAGCAGATAGAGGCGGCAATCGCGGATAAGGTCGCAGCGCAAGACAGCTCGCTGTCGGTAATTGCCACCGTCGAGAAGCAGCTTGTCGAGTAAGGCAATATTATTGCGGTTTCATAGCGGACATAGGTATAAAAAGTCCCGCGTCGCAGGTCGCGCTCGCGGGATAATTTTTTTATTAAATATCTGCGACTTTAATTGCGTTCGTCTATGGGCACGTATTTCTTCTGCCCCGATATGGATATGTAAGAGGGACGGATTATCTTGCCGCCGCTTGCAATCTCCTCCAGTCTGTGCGCCGACCAGCCCGCTATACGCGATACCGCAAAGAGGGGCGTGTACAGCTCGCGGTCGAGCTTGAGCATGTCGTATATAAGTCCCGAATAAAAGTCCACATTGGGGCTTACGCCCTTGTATATCTTGCGCCTTTCGGCAATCAGTTCTCCCGCTATCTTCGCTACGCGGGTGTGGAGCTCGAACTCTTCTGTCATGTTCTTTTCCGCGGCGAGTTTCATTGCGCAGTCCTTAAGTATGTCGCATCTGGGGTCGGAGAGCGAGTATACGGCATGTCCCATACCGTATATCAAGCCCGACTTGTCAAAGACCTCTTTGTCAAGCATCTTGATGAGATAGTCGCGCAAGTTGCCGTCGGTAAAGCCGTGTACGTTCTCTTTTATATTATCGAACATCTGCACCACCTTGACGTTAGCGCCGCCGTGCTTTGGACCCTTAAGCGAGCCGAGCGACGCGGCGACGGAAGAGTAAGTGTCGGTGCCCGACGAGGACACTACGTGCGTGGTGAATGTGGAATTGTTGCCGCCGCCGTGCTCCGCGTGCAGTATCAGACAGATATCCAGCACCATAGCTTCCAGTTCCGTGAACTTATTGTCGTCGCGTAATATGTACAGCAGATTTTCCGCCGTAGAGAGCGAGGGGTCGGGCTTGTGTATGTACAGCGAACACTCGGTATTATAGTATTTGTAAGCGTTGTTGCTGTACACGGTCAGCAACGGGAATCGGGCGATAAGCTGCAAGCTCTGTCTCAATACATTGGATACGGATACCTTTTCCGCCTGTCTGTCGTAGGAGTATAGGTTGAGTACGCAGCGCGCCAACATGTTCATCATATCGCGCGAGGGCGACTTCATGATGATGTCGCGGACGAAGTTGGTGGGCAGCAGCCTATAGTCGCACAGCATGTCCGAAAAGTGCTTCAAGTCTTCCGCCGACGGCAACTTGCCGAAGAGCAACAGATACGCCGTCTCTTCGAATCCGTATCTCTTCCTCTGTATAAATCCGTCCACTAAGTCGGACACATTGTATCCGCGGTAATACAGCTCTCCTTTGCAGGGCGCTTTTTCGCCCTTGTCGTCTTTCTTGAACGAAATAATTTCCGATATTTCCGTCAGTCCGCACACTACGCCGTTGCCGTTGATATCTCTCAATCCTCGCTTGACGTCGTACTTCTGATACAGCTTGGGATTGATGGCTATGCCTTTGCCGTTGAGCTTGGCGAGCCTCGATATCTCCGCGTGGTGCTTCTTTTCTAAGTTCTCTTGATATTCTTTATAATCCATCGTTACCTCTGATATTTTACCTGTATATTTTAGACGAAAAGGCGCGGCTTTGTCAAGGCGAGAGGTTTTGCCTTGGCGGCGTACAATGCTTAAAATTGTCGCTGCGGCATGCAAAAACCGCCTTATCGGCGGTGTTTTCGCTCTTTTATATAATGTTTGTAAATCTTTTTCGTCACTCGATTGGGGGCAGGGAAATGTCTTGCACGCCGTCGTCAATGTATACGTTAAGCTCTTCGTCCATGTCTGCGTTGCATATGACTTTGGCTGGCATCTTGAGGTATGTTACGTCAGCTTCAGCGAGCAGCTTGCCGTCGGTATCGGTTATATTCGCTACAGCCGTGTAGCCGCGCTTGGAGTTGCTTACAAGACGCGCCGTGCCGATAAGCTCTTGCTCGTAGGGCACCGGCTTTCTGAACCTAACTTCTATCTTGGTGGTGACGGCGAGCATTTCGGGCTCTACGGTCCATATCACTCGTCCGGCCAGCTCGTCCAGCATGCAGGTTATCATGCCGCCGTGCACTCTCTCGGGGTAGCTCTGATGCTCTTGGCTGTACTTGAATACGGTGCGGACGCTGCCGTCCTCCATTTCGTAGAATGGCGCCTTTACGCCGAGCGCGTTGTCTACTCCGCATATAATGCACATCTTGCTGTTGTTTTGCTTTCTGATTACCTTCATATCTTCTCCTTATCCCATGCCGACGCGCGCCGACCTCTCTCGGTCTCGGTTTGCGAACAGTATCTACAATACTTTTCGGACTGTCGCTCTTAAGCGAGAGTATTGCAGTCGGCTATATCGATTGCGGCTTTGCTAAATATAAGTATACACCTTAAGCCGCAACTAAAGCAACGCATGGCGCTTCGGGCGCGCAATTATCGCAGGCAGCGATTGCATTACGATAAATTTCGCGTTAAGGATACACAAACGGTATTATTTGCTGTATAATTATTATAACAGTCAACCGCTTGATTTAAGGAGGGCGATTTATGGACAACAGAGTGGTTACCGTCAGCAGAGAGTTCGGCAGCGGCGGACGCACCATTGGCAGACAGCTTGCAGCCAAGCTGAATATTCCCTGTTACGATTACGAGCTTATCGACAAGGTAGCGGAAGAGAGCGGCTTTGCACGCAGCTATATAGCAGAGCACGGCGAGTATGCCGCGTACGGCAGCAGGATAGGCAACGCGTTGCTGTCGGGACACTTCGTCAACGGAGTAGCCAATCAAGACTTCCTGTGGATAGCTCAGCGCAAGGTGATAACAGATCTCGCGGAGCAGGGACCTTGCGTGATCGTCGGCAGGTGCGCGGATTATATCCTCAAGGACAATCCCAATCTGCTTAAGGTCTTTATTCATTCGGATTTGGATTCCAGAGCGGAGCGCATTGTCAAGCTGTACGGAGAGAGCGACGTAGCTCCCCTTAAGCGTCTAAAGGACAAAGACAAGCGCCGCGCCGCATACTATCGCTACTATACCGACATGGAGTGGGGCGTCGCCAAGAATTACGACATCTCGCTCGACAGCGGCAGACTTGGCATAGATAAATGCGTGGAGCTGCTCGCGCAGCTGTATTGAGTGACTGTTAAGGATATCGCAAGACAGTGATTATTATCTTGTCTTTTTGGTTGTGTATGCGATATAATTGATACAAATAATCGTTAATAAGGAGACAGCGATGAACATTAAGTTCTCTCCGCCGGATATTAGTAAGGAAGAAATCGACGAAGTCGTAGACACGTTGAAATCGGGCTGGATTACGACCGGTCCCAAGACAGCGGAATTCGAAAGGCAGATAGCCGCCTATTGTAATACTGCGAGGTCCGTGTGCTTAAACTCCGCTACTGCGGGACTGGAATTGATATTGAGATTCCTCGGCATAGGAGAGGGAGACGAGGTCATTACCAGCGCGTATACTTACACCGCATCCGCAAGTGTTATCCGACATGTGGGAGCAAAAATCGTATTGGTGGACACCGATAAAGATAATTTCTATATCTCCGCAGATAATGTCCGCCGCGCCGTAACAGATAAGACTAAAGCGATAATAGGCGTAGACTTTGCAGGCGTGGTCGCCGATTATGACAAGTTGTACGAGATAGCGGAGGAAAAGAGGTCGCTGTATACTCCCTCGAGCGATATGCAGAGAGCAATAGGGAGAGTGGCGATCATAGCCGATGCGGCGCACTCTTTCGGAGCGACGCAGCGCGGCAAGCGTTCGGGAGAAATAGCCGACTTTACTTCGTTTTCTTTCCACGCGGTCAAGAACCTTACTACTGCGGAAGGCGGCGCCGTTACTTGGCGAGACATAGACGGAGTAGACAGCGATTATATCTATACGCAGATTAAGCTCGACAGTCTGCACGGACAGTCCAAGGACGCTTTATCTAAGATGAAGGCGGGCGCTTGGGAGTACGATATCAAGATGCTCGGCTACAAGTGCAATATGACGGATATTTCCGCAGCTTTGGGACTTGCGCAGCTGAGGCGATACGATGGCTTGCTCGCAAGACGCAGAGAGATTATAGCAATATATAATTCCGCATTTTCGGGGACATGTATTGCGCCTGTGCCTCACGATACCGCTTGCGGCAGCGGCAGCGGTCACTTGTATATTACCAGAATAGACGGCATAGACGAGAGCCGTCGCAACGAGATAATTACTAAGATGGCGGAGGCGGGTATCGCTACCAACGTGCATTACAAGCCCCTTGCGATGTTCGAGGGATACAAGGCGTTGGGCTTTGATATATCCGACTATCCCAACGCATACGACCTCTATCGTAACGAAATTTCGTTGCCACTGCACACGTTGCTCACCGACGAGGAAGCAAAGTATGTCGCAGACAAGCTAAAGGAGATTGTAGGTGTATAGATTTTTTAAGCGTTGCTTTGACCTATTCAGTTCCTTTTTCGGAATATTGCTGTTGTCGCCGATATTCTTGATAGTGGCTATAGCTATCAAGTGCTCGTCCAAGGGACCGGTACTCTTTAAGCAAGAGCGCGTAGGCAAGGGCGGTAAGACCTTTAAGATAATGAAGTTTCGCTCTATGATCGTAGACGCGGAAGCAAAAGGCATGCAGATTACCACCGACGGAGACAATCGTATAACCAAGGTGGGTAAATTCATACGCAAGACCAAGATTGACGAGCTCCCGCAGCTGTTCAATGTATTCATAGGTCAGATGAGCTTCGTCGGTCCGCGTCCGGAAGTGCCTAAATATGTCGCGATGTATAATGAGGAGCAGAGACAAGTATTGAGCGTTAAGCCGGGCATTACGGACTTGGCTTCCATAGAGTTTCGCAACGAGAACGATTTGCTTGACGGCGACGACGATCCCGAGACTAAATATATTCAAGAGATTATGCCTGCTAAGTTGGAGCTCAACCTCAAGTATATCAGTAAGGCGGGTTTTTTCTACGATATAGGGCTGATATTCAAGACCATAGGCAAAGTAATAAGCGAGTAATTTTTAATTCAATCAATCAATATCGGCGTTTAGGCGCGATGCGCGGACGCCGTTTTTTATTGCGGCGATAAGTCTATGAGTGGTACCGTTCGCGGTATGTCGAGTACGTATCGTGTATTTATTTTTTATATTTTCGCTCGTTTTCTATTCAAAAAGCGTGTTGCGTCTTACTTAAGTCATTGGCAATATTAATCGAAGGCTTAAATGTCTATGCTAAAAGCGCTGCTTCAATTACTATTTATTTGGTTAAAGTATATGCGCTTCTTGCAATATTCTTGCTTACTGTGGTATACTGATTAATATAATATATATTTATACAAGAAAATGCGCGCGCATTAATTAGAAATATTTGCTCGATGCGAGCCACAGAAAGAGCATGCTTAAAGGAAGGCATAAAAGTAAAGGGATAAGGAAATGAGCGATAGCAATATTAAGTTTTCCGTATTGATGTCGGTGTATTGCAAGGAAAAGCCTGAGTTTTTCGACAGAGCGCTTGCAAGCATTTATGACCAGACGGTAAAGGCGGACGAGTGGGTAATTGTCAAGGACGGTCCTATTACGGCAGAGCTTGAGGAAGTCATCGACAAGTATGCCGCTTATCCCGATATTACTATTAAACAAGTGCAGCTCGAGACCAATATGGGACTTGGCTTGGCGCTTGCTCACGGAGTACCCGAGTGCTCCAACGAGCTCATTGCCCGCATGGATACCGACGATATCAGCGTGCGCAACAGATTTGAATTGCAGCTGAAAGAGTTCGAGCAAGACCCCGAACTCGATATATGCGGCGGACATATTATAGAGTTCGAAGAGGATGAGAACGAGTTCGTTGCCGAGCGCAGAGTTCCGCTTACGCAGGATGATATAGCCGATTATCAGAGGAGTCGCAGCGCGTTCAATCACGTCACCGTGATGTTGCGCAAGAGCAAGGTCCTCGAGTCGGGCAACTATAAGGACGCCCCGCTTATGGAGGACGATATGCTGTGGGTGGATATGTTGCAGCACGGGGCTAAGTGCATGAATATCGATAAGTATCTGTGCAAAGTGCGCACCAATAGAGATATGATTGCCCGTCGCGGCGGACTGTCCTATTACAAGAAGTATAAGCGTACTCGCAAGATGATATATAAGACGGGTTATATATCCCGCTTCCAGTACGTCAAGAACAACTTTATTCAATTAATCGTATGTATAATGCCGAGCTTTTTGCGTAAGTTTGTGTTTTTCAAGCTGATACACAAGAAGCCGCCCGCGCTTACCGAGGCGATTAATTAGAGTAGCATTTTGTTGGCGGAAGCATAGCGCAAGGAGAAGATGGGGACTGTTATGTCAGACAAAGAGATAGGATTGGACGAGCTTAAGAGGATACAAACTCGATTGCTTTCTTCGGTACACGAAATATGCGAAAGAGAGGGGCTCAGATACTCTATGGGTGGGGGTACGCTGCTCGGCGCCGTAAGACATAAGGGCTATATACCGTGGGATGACGATATCGACATAATGATGCCTCGCCCCGACTACGACGCATTTATCAAGTACGCTACGGAGCATGACGACGTGCCTTTCAAAGTGAGGTCTTACGAGACGGACAAGTCTTATCTCGATTTATCCGCCAAGGTATATGACCCATCTACAATTCTTAAGGACGACAATATCTTCGGGGGAGAGCAAATAGACGGCGTCGGGATAGACGTATTCGTGATAGACGGGCTTGCGGATACTTACGCTAAGGCGGTTAAGGCTTTCAGAGCTACGACTTTCAAGCGCGCCTTACTTGTCGCCGCGCATTGGAAGAAGTTCTTCCGCTCCAAGACACACGGTTGGCACCTCGAGCCTGTTCGCTTTGCGATGTTCGTGCTGAGCAGATTCGTCAATAAGCGCAAGCTGTACGAGGCTATTGTCAGGAAGTATTCGGCAATTGATTTCGACGCGGTCAAGTATGCCGCTGCGGTGGGCGGGTCGTATCGCGAGAGGGAGATATTGCCGCAGGAAGTATTTACGAGTTACATTAAGCTGCCTTTCGAGGATCGCGAGTTTTACGCCATTGCCGACTACGATAAGTATCTCGGCAGCATTTACGGCGATTATATGAAACTTCCGCCAGAGGACAAGCAGGTGTCGCATCATACGTTCACCGCATATTACAAGGAGCAGGACGGGCAATGAGCAGTGTTGCGGTATTGATGAGTTCGTATAACGGGGAGAAGTTTATACGCGAGCAGATAGACAGCATACTCAGCCAAAGCGGAGTTGAGGCGACTTTGTATATCAGAGACGACGGCTCTCGAGCCGAGACCAAAGCAATATTGGACGGCTACGCAAGGGATTACGGCGTAAACGTATTTTATTGCGATAATGTGGGCGTAGGCAACAGTTTTATGAATTTGCTGTACCTTGCTCCCGCAGGATATGATTACTATGCCTTTGCCGATCAAGACGATATATGGGAAGAGGACAAGCTCGCGCAGGCGGTACAGATGCTCGAGCAGACGGGCAAGACTCTGTACGGCTCTAACCAAGAGTGCGTCGACGCGGTAGGCAACTCCCTCGGGCTTAGATATGCCGAGGATAAATATATCTTTACCGAGCCGGGGCAGATACTCAGCAAGAATATGATTGCAGGTTGCACTATGGTCTTTACCGGCGCGCTGCGCGACTTGCTTGCGCAAGATGACCGCAGACCGTCCGAGGCTTTGCTCAGGAACAGAATACACGACGTGTGGGTGGCTGTAGTCGGAGCGATGTGCGGAGGCATAGTCTACGACAATCGCTCGTTCATCAAGTACCGCCAGCACGGCAATAACGTTGTCGGCGCATACGAAGGCGGCTTTATTAAAAAGTGCAAGGAAAGGCTTAACAAAGTCTTTCACAAGCAAAACCGCAACGGAAGGAGCATATTGGCTAAGGAACTTTGCACAAAATTTCCCGAATATGTTTGCAATCATAGGCTGGTGGAGATATGCGCTAAGGGCAAGATGGGGATATTGCGGAATCAAAAGACATTGCGCTCGTACACGGGCGAGAGTTATTTAGGCTTTTTTATGAAAGTTGTGTTGGGGTTGTTCTGATATGGCATTTTTGGCGTTGGCACTGTTTGCGATAGTACTTGTTCTTGCTTATCTGATAAGCAAGAAGGACTTGCTTTCGCCTTGGTTTCTACTTTGTCTTGCCATAACTGTTTCTTTCTTTATAGTCACGCTCAATTATTCTAAGTGGGAAGTTAAGATTAACGGGACGTTCATAGTATTCGTGCTCTGCGCTTTGATGTCTTGGGGAGTAGGAGCCGCGTTAGTGCGTCGTCTTTCGCCTCGGGCAGAGAGCTGCGGAATGCTAAAGACGCAGTTACCTGTCAAGTCTTCCGGAGTCAAGCGCAGATATCCCACCGAATTATTTATTATCGTATCGCTTGCGTTTATGCTCGGATATGTTACTAAGTTATTTTTATCCGTATCCGACGTGCCCTCCATTACGGCTAAGTTGAGACAGATATACGACAATACCGTCAACGGCTACAGTCCCGGCATTATCTTCATACAGATGCGCGAAGTCGTGGTTGCGATTGCGTATATCAATACCTTCAGGCTTTTCCAAAGGTTGTTTTCCGGTAAGGACGGCGTAAGCGTAATTAAGCTGATTGTGCCGATAGTTGCTTTCGGAGTAGTTGTCTTGGTCTCTACGGACCGAAATATATTCCTAAGATACGCCATATATTTTATCTGTCTGTTTGTACTGTTTCTGAGAGAGAATATCAAGAGCGACAAGGTCAATGTGCGAATAGTGCAATGCGTGCTCGTTTTGCTTTTGCTGATGGTAATTATCTTCTTTATCATGGGCAAGATGAAGCAGTATAAGTCGGATATTTTTCACTCGCTCAGTATATACGGCGGCTCGGGTCTATACGATTTCAATTTATGGCTTGAGACTTTCGACGGAAAACTTCAGTACGGAGTTTCTACGTTTCAGACGTTCTTAGGCTCTTTGGAGAGCATACTCAAGCCGCTCGGCATCAGCTTCGGCGACATTGTGCAAAATAACAGATTCGATCCGTTTATTGAGTATACTACCTCGAGCGGATTTGTTTATACCTCTAATATATATTCGGCGTTCAAGCCGTACGTCGAGGACTTCGGTTGCTTGGGTATGGTGATATTCCCCTTTGTTACGGGTATGTTTTACGAGTGGCTGTATCTCAAGGTCAAGCGCAGTAAATATAGCTTTTCCTGGCTCATATATTGCGCGCTGATTTATCCTGTGATTTTCTATCCCATAGCGGAGCAATTATTCAGAAGGTTCCATCTCGGTATAGTATACGAAATCTTCTGGCTAACGGCGATATACCTTGCCGTCTACGGCAATAACGGCGCAGGTATAAGACGGAAAAGAATCAGACGGGGGCAAAAAAGATGAACATCGGAGTGATTTTTGCGGGCGGAGTTGGCAGCAGAATGCGCAGCAAGGACAAGCCCAAGCAGTTTCTCGAGATATTCGGCAGACCTATTATTATACACACGCTCGAGCATTTCGAGAATAATGCCGATATTGACGCGGTGGTCATCTCCTGCGTAGAGGAGTGGATAGATTATCTGCGCGCGCAGATCGAGAGGTTCGGACTGCGCAAGGTTAAGAAGATAGTTGCCGGCGGCAATAGCGGGCAGTTGTCCATATACAACGGATTGCGCGCGGCTAAGGAGATAGCGGGACAGCAAGAGAGCATAGCGCTCATCCACGACGGCGTGCGCCCGCTCATCAACGGCAAATTGCTATCCGACAATATCGCGTGCGTCAAGGAGCACGGCTCGGCTATTACCGCGGGCATAGTCAAGGAGACTATCGTAGTTACGGACAAGGACGGCTGCGTGGAGCAAGTCCCCACCAGGGATAAGTCGCGGGTCGCTAAGGCGCCGCAGAGCTTTTGGCTGAGCGAAATATTGGAGGCTCACGAGCGGGCTATGAGCGAAGGCGTATACGACACCGTGGATTCTTGCACGCTGATGCACAGATACGGACACAAGCTTTATATGGTGGACGGTCCTTATGACAATATCAAGATTACCACGCCCGACGACTATTATGCCATGAGGGCGATACTGGAAGCCAAGGAAAACGCGCAGATCTACGGCGAGGAGGAGTGAGCGATATGGATCTCTCCCGTCTTAATGGCAGCTCGGTGCTCGTGACCGGCGCGAGCGGACTTATCGGTCGCAATATCGTAGCGAGGCTACTTGCCTGCGAGTGCGTTACCGTATATGCGCTTGTGCGCGACGAGGTCAGGGCGCGCAAGGCGTTTGCCGCATTGCCTCAAGACAATCTTCGATATATTGCGCAAGATATATGCAAGTTGCTGCCTGAAGATATGGGCGTAGACTATATTATACACTGCGCGTCGCATACGGCTAGCAAGGACTTTATCGAGCGTCCCGTCGAAGTAATCGTAGATATCTTGACGGGGGCGAGGAATATACTCGAGTTTGCTAAGGTCAATAACTCGCGCAGCCTCGTATATCTGTCGTCTATGGAAGTGTACGGCTCTCCTACGGACGGGAGCAAAGTATATGAGACGTCTGCGTCTCACCTCGACACCATGCAGGCACGCTCGTCTTATCCCGAAGCCAAGCGGGCTTGCGAGTGTCTGTGCGCCGCATATGCCGCGCAGTATAACATTAATGCCAAGGCGGTTAGGCTTACGCAGACATTCGGCAGAGGCGTGTCGTATAACGATAAACGAGTCTTTGCGGAGTTCGCAAGGTGCGCGATAGAGGGCAGAGACATAGTGCTCAAGACCAAGGGCGAGACAATGCGCAATTATCTATCCACAGATGACGCCGCAGACGCGATATTAACCGTATTGCTGGACGGCAAGGCCGGAGAGGCATACAACGCCGCTAACGAAGATACTTATTGCTCCATCTGCGACATGGCGCATATGGTGGCAGATAATTTCGGGCAAGGCAGAGTGGGAGTACGGATAGAGGAGCAGGACATAGCGCTGTTCGGCTATGCGCCTACGCTCAAGATGGATCTGTCTGCGGCTAAACTTAAGGCGCTCGGCTGGAGCGCGAAAAAAGGTCTTAAAGAGATGTTCGCCGAGACAATCGAAGATATGAAGAAACAGGCAGCGGACTGATAGTGGCACAGAAAATAACTACAAAAAAATTTGCGACCAACGTTATCGTATCGATTGCGGCGCAGATCATATCGCTTGCGGTAAGCGTAATACTCAACCTCGTCGTTCCTAAGCTGATCGATGAGTTTCAGTACGCTTATTGGCAGGTATACGTGCTATACTCGGGCTATGTGGGGATACTGCATTTCGGATTGCTTGACGGATTGGTCTTGCGCTACTCGAGATACGATTACGAGGAGCTCGACCGCGAGAGATTGCGCTCGCAATTCAAGATACTCTTATTCTTTACATCGGCAGTAACATTGATTATTGCCGCGGTGTCCGCGTTTTCCTTGGGCGGGGCGTATAAATATATCTTTATACTCGTAGCCGCCGCAGTCATTACCAAGAACATGGTTACATATAGCTCGTATATGTTCCAGATAACCAATAGGATAAGTAAGTATGCCGTATTGACTATAGCGCAAAGGCTTGCGTACGGACTTACGGTAGTCATATTGCTGGTGTGCAAGGTCAATAACTTCTATTGGTACTGCATAGCCGACTTGGTAGGCGATTGCGTGGGAATAGCGATAGGCTTTGTATTTAACAGGGGACTGTATTTCGGCAAGTCGCTTAAGCCGAAAGAAGCTTTCAAGGAACTGAAAGAAAATATATCGTCGGGCATACTGCTCATGCTTGCCAACTGGTCGGCGATGTTGATAGTGGGCGGCGCTAAGATGATAATCCAGTGGCACTGGGACGAATTGGTATTCGGTAAGGTGTCTTTTGCATTCAGCGTGTCCAATCTATTCTTGGTGTTCATTACGGCAATCAGCGTCGTGCTTTTCCCGTCTCTTAAGCGCATTGACGAGGACAAGCTCCCGCAGATGTACAAGAATATACGTGGCATACTGTCTCCGTTGCTCTTTTTCTGCATGATATTCTACTTCCTCGGTAGCTGGATTCTCAACTTGTGGTTGCCAAAGTATGCGGACAGCTTGGTATATCTCGGCGTGCTGTTGCCTATTATCATATATTCTTCCAAGGTCAGCTTGCTCACCAACAACTATCTTAAAGTATTCAGGAAAGAGAAGATAATGCTGGTTGTCAATCTCATATCCATTGCGCTCGGAGCCGCGGCTTTCTCGCTGTGCGCGTATGTGTTCGATAACCTCTTTGCCGTGCTCGTCAGCGTAGTGTGCGTGATTATGTTCAATTCCATACTGTCCGAGATATGCGTGCTGAGAGTAATCAAGGTTAAGATTATCAAGGACTTTATATTAGAGATAATAATGACGGTAGGATTTATACTGTCGGCAAGCCTGCTCAATCTGTGGCAGGGATGCCTTGTGTACGCGGGGCTGTTCGCGCTGTACTGTATAGTCAATTACAAGTCGGTCATTGCGACTTTTAAGATGATATTTAACCGAAAGAAGGAGGTTAAAGAGGAATGAAAGGTATTATTCTCGCGGGAGGCAGCGGCACGAGGCTGTATCCTCTCACGCTGGTTACGAGCAAGCAGCTGTTGCCCGTGTACGACAAGCCTATGATTTATTATCCGCTGTCCACGCTTATGGAGGCGGGCATTAAGGATATATTGATTATATCTACACCATGCGATACGCCGCGATTCGAGGAACTTCTCGGCGACGGCTCCAAGCTGGGCATTAAGCTGTCTTATGCCGTCCAGCCCTCGCCCGACGGATTGGCGCAAGCCTTCTTGATAGGAGAGGAGTTCATAGGCAGAGACAGCGTTGCGATGATACTGGGCGACAATATCTTCTACGGACATGGCTTTTCGCGTATGCTTAAGGAGGCGGGACGCAATGCGGATAAGGGTAAGGCGACTATATTCGGATACGGCGTAAGAGACCCCCAGCGCTTCGGCATTGTCGAGATAGACAAGGACGGCAATGCTCTGTCCGTCGAGGAGAAGCCCGCTCACCCCAAGTCCAATTACTGTATTACGGGGCTGTATTTTTATGACAATCGCGCGGTTAAGTTCGCTAAGAGCATTAAGCCGTCCAAGCGCGGCGAGCTGGAGATAACGGATATTAATAGGATGTACTTGGACAGCGGCGACCTCACGGTCCAGATATTGGACAGAGGCTTTGCGTGGCTGGATACGGGCACAATGGACAGCTTATTCGAGGCGTCGGAGTTCGTGCGAGTATTGTCGCAGAGACAGGACGTCACCATCTCCGCGCCCGAAGAGATAGCATACGGCAACGGCTGGATTGGCAGAGACAGGCTGGTCTCTATCGCCGAGAGCTACGGCAAGTCGTCGTACGGCGCGCACCTCAAGAAGGTGGCAGGTATCAAGGAGGATAACTGATTATGAATATTATTGTGACGGGCGGAGCGGGATTTATAGGCAGCAACTTTATATTCCACATGCTTGCAAAGTATCCCGACTATCGCATAATCTGTCTGGACAAGCTCACATACGCGGGTAATCTTTCTACGCTCGAGTGCGTTATGGACAACCCCAATTTCTCTTTTGTAAAGGCGGATATTTGCGACAGAGAGGCGGTATACGCGCTGTTTGAGAGAGAAAAGCCCGATATGGTAGTCAACTTCGCCGCCGAAAGCCACGTGGACAGGAGTATAGACAATCCGAGCATATTCCTGCACACCAATATTATCGGCACGTCGGTGCTTATGGATGCATGTCTCAAGTACGGCATCGAGCGTTATCATCAAGTGTCTACGGACGAAGTGTACGGCGACTTGCCGCTTGATCGTCCCGACCTCTTTTTTACGGAAGAGACTCCTTTGCACACGAGCAGCCCTTATTCTTCGAGCAAGGCGTCGGCAGACCTGCTCGTGCTCGCCTATCACAGGACTTACGGGCTCAATGTAAGTATCAGCCGCTGCTCCAACAACTACGGTCCATATCACTTCCCCGAGAAGCTCATACCGCTTACCATAGTCAACGCGCTTGCTAATAAGGCTCTGCCCGTATACGGCAAGGGCGAGAACGTACGCGATTGGCTGTATGTGGAGGACCATTGCAAGGCTATCGACTTGATTATCCATAAGGGCAGAGTGGGCGAAGTGTATAACATCGGCGGACATAACGAGATGAAGAATATCGATATCGTCAAGATAATATGCCGTCTTTTGGGCAAGAGCGAGGATTTGATTACTTATGTTGCCGACCGCAAGGGTCACGACATGCGCTATGCCATAGACCCTGCCAAGATACACGCCGAGTTGGGCTGGCTGCCCGAGACCAAATTTGCCGACGGTATACGCAAGACGGTGGATTGGTACCTCAACAACCGTAAGTGGTGGGAAGATATCGTATCGGGAGAGTATCGCGATTATTACGACAAGATGTACGGTAATCGCGGTTAAGCCTTTCGGAATTGTGACGGTTTTTCCGGCTTATGGCAGCGCGTAGATAGAGTATAATGCTTTCGCGCTCAGCAGACCTTACTAAAGGCAGCGGCTCGCTCGAGGCGGATATATCTACAATTATACCAAGTCGAATTTATCGAAGGACGCCGCGTTATTGCCGAGGCATATGCGATAGTGACTATATATAATAGGGATAAGGAATAAGATGAAAGTATTGGTTACCGGTGTCAAGGGACAGCTGGGTTACGACACGGTGCAAGAGCTGTTAAGGCGCGGGCACGAGGCAATCGGAGTGGATATCGAGGATATGGATATTACCGACGCCTGTGCAGTATCGCGCGTTATATCTTCCGTAAGACCCGATGCGGTCGTTCATTGTGCGGCATGGACCGCCGTCGACGCTGCCGAAGAGGAGTGCAACAGAGATAAGGTGCGCCTTATCAACGCCGTAGGCACGGAGAATGTCGCCAATGAGTGCAAGCGTATAGGCGCCAAGATGATGTATATCTCCACCGACTACGTATTCGACGGACAGGGCGACAAGCCTTGGGAAGCGGACTGTAAGGACTACAGGCCGCTTAACGTATACGGCAGCACTAAGCTCGAGGGCGAGCTTAAGGTATCGACTGTCTTGGACAAGTATTTTATAGTGCGTATCGCTTGGGTATTCGGCGCGCACGGCAATAACTTCGTCAAGACTATGCTTAGGGTGGGCGCATCGCATAGCAGTCTCAAGGTGGTTAAGGACCAGATAGGTACGCCGACGTATACATTTGACCTCGCAAGGTTGCTTGTCGATATGATAGAGACGGATAAGTACGGATATTATCACGCTACCAACGAGGGCGGATATATAGGCTGGAACGACTTCGCCGAGGCGATATTCGCCGCCGCGGGATATGACACGCAGGTTGTGCCCGTCACTACTCGAGAGTACGGCTTGAGCAAGGCGGCAAGACCGTTCAACAGCAGGCTGGACAAGAGCAAACTTACCGCATGCGGATTTGCGCCCTTGCCTCACTGGAAGGACGCGTTATGCAGATATCTTAAGGAGATAGATTACAGATGGGACAGATAAAAGTTACTTATACCCCTATCGAGGGACTCGCGGTTATTGAGCCCGCTGTGCACGGCGACAGCCGCGGATACTTTACTGAGACTTACAATAAGCGCGATATGGCTGATGCGGGTCTTAATATGGACTTCGTACAAGACAATCAGTCAATGAGCGTAAAGGGCGTGCTGCGCGGACTGCATTACCAGAAACAATATCCGCAAGGTAAACTCGTGCGCGTGGTCAGAGGCGAAGTGTACGACGTAGCGGTTGACTTGCGTAAGGGCAGCAAGACTTACTCTAAGTGGTACGGCGTACTCCTCAGCGCCGACAACAAGAAGCAATTCTATATCCCCGAGGGCTTTGCGCACGGCTTTTTGGTGCTTAGCGACGTGGCGGAGTTTTGTTACAAGGTGACTGATTTCTACCACCCGGGCGACGAGGGCGGACTTGCTTGGAACGACCCTGCCGTAGGTATCGATTGGGGAGTCGTCGGAGATTACAGGGGCAGCGCGGATGCCGAGGGCTATACGCTTAAAGACGGCACGCCGCTCATATTGAGCGACAAGGATTGTAAGTGGTCTACGCTCAAGGATACTTTTTCGTTCGACAGTCTATAAGCTCGAATGCTTTATGACCGATTGCGCGCAAAGCGATAGAATAGGCTGATTGTGAGTACAACTAAATTTGACTTATATGATGCGGCTTGCTATTTGTTTGTCGCAGACATAGTATAATTATATTGTTAATATATAAAGTATAATATATTAAATCGGGGCGGCAAATATTGCCGCCCCGATTAACCGATGTCTGATATTATTTAAGCGCCAGCAGAGACTTTGGACAGCGCGCCCACTATCTTGGAGAAGATATCCGCCTTGTACATCCAGGCGGCGAAGGGGTCGAGCGTAGCCACCGCTTCCTCGGGTGTGATCTGCTTAATCTGCTGTATGACGGTAACGTATACGTAGATTACCAGTCCCGCGATGAAGAAGCCTATCACTCCGCCGAGCGCCGCTCCAAGCAGGCGATTGGTGAGTTTAAGCGCGCCCAGCTTATTAAATAATTTAAGTATTACCGCTTTGATTATGCTGAGTACCGCGACGAACACCGCGAAGGTGAGCACGAATACTATCATCTCAGCAAGGAAAGGCGACAGCCAAGACTGGTTGAAGTAATTCCTTTCGGCGACCAGCTGAAGCAGTTTGGGCGCGGCGAGCGCGGTCAAGCCTATACTTGCGCCGAGCACCACTACAGACAGAGCGGTGCGGAGCAGTCCCTTCCACAGTCCTATCAGAAGGCATAACACAAATATTACCGCAGCGACGATAGATACCACCGATACGGAAGACAAAAGAAAAGTCATAAGTACATCCTCCCGATAGATTATTATCCACATAATTATATTTTATACGCCTTAGATAGTCAATCGTTGGTATAGAAAAGAGACGCTTTTAGAATAAATCGGTATAAACTTCTTACTTGCTGTCAACAACCAAATCATGGACAAGATGCAGGTAGTGGTGATGTGCATAGGCACAATGAAGGTGATAGGCGACAGCGTGGGCCCCAGAGTGGGGGATATACTCAAGGCGGATAACATAGATTGTTATGTATACGGCGACAGCGTAGGCAACATCAACGCGTGCAAGATAGACGTCTACGAGCAGCTTTTGCGCGCATGTCACGCGGGCGATATAGTGATAGCCGTAGACGCCGCGCTGGGCGAAAAGGGCGACGTGGGCAAGATAAAGGTAGTCGGCAACGGACTGCGTCCCGGCAAGGCGCTGGGCAGGAGCGGCAATCCCATAGGAGATATAGGCGTGCTTGCGGTAGTGGGCGAGAGGTCGGAAGACAACTTCGCCACGCTTGCGGGCGGCGACGTGCATTTTATAGAGGCGATGGCGCAGAAGACCGCCGCCACCGTACACGCATTGGTAAAATATATAGGCGCGGCGGCAGCGTCGCCGAGCACATCGTACGGCGCGGTGGCGACCCCGTAAGGAGCGGGCGCAGATACGGTAAAACTTTATTTACTTGACTGCGAGGGGGAAATATATTATTATTAATGCAGACTATATAACCGGGAGACTACAGTGACTCGTAATCAGAAAATATTCAGGATCGTTTTCACAGTATTGGTCGTGGTACTTATCGCGCTGATGCTGTGGTTTCTTCTTAATACGGGAGGTCCTGCCGAGATAGATTTCAATTCCGCCGACCGCAATTCGCTCGTGTCGATGATAGAGGCAGGGCAGGTCAAGGCGATTTATGTCAGCGGAGGTTATACCGCGTATATTCTTACAGGCGACAGCAAGTACGATGTGGATACCTTCTACAAGAAGCCTTCGGGCAGAGCCAACTACTACGTGCAGCTTCCTTACAGATATTCGCTCGAGAATACCGTTATTAAAGTGAAAATTACCGAGGGCGAAGGAGAAAACGCAACTACGACGGAAGTAGAGCGCAGCCTTTCTTCTCTTGTCACGGTCAGATATAACAATCCCGAGAGCAGCTCCACCATCACCAGCATAATCATGCCGATAGGTCTTGTGATAGTGCTGGGCATAATTATATTCTTTATATTCCGTCAGAGCGCGGGCGCCAACAAGCAGGCGATGAACTTCGGCAAGCTAAAGGCGCGCGTCAATATGAATGTCAAGGTGAGATTCGACGACGTGGCGGGCGCGGAAGAAGAGAAAGAGGAGTTGCAGGAGATAGTCGAGTTCCTCAAGAGCCCTACCAAGTTCATCGGACTGGGCGCGAGAGTGCCTAAGGGCGTTTTGCTCGTAGGACCTCCGGGAACAGGTAAGACGCTGTTTGCCAAGGCGGTAGCGGGAGAGTCCAACGTGCCTTTCTTCTCTATCAGCGGCTCCGACTTCGTGGAGATGTTCGTAGGTACGGGCGCTGCGAGAGTGAGAGACCTCTTCGACCAAGCCAAGCGCAACATGCCCTGCATAGTCTTTATCGACGAGATAGACGCGGTGGGACGTCAGCGCGGCGCAGGGCTGGGCGGCGGACATGACGAGCGCGAGCAGACGCTCAACCAGCTGCTTGTGCAGATGGACGGCTTCGAGAAGAACGACGGCATAATAATCATGGCTGCGACTAACAGGGCGGATATACTCGACCCCGCGCTATTGCGTCCAGGCAGATTCGACAGACAGATATACGTCAATCTCCCCGACGTCAAGGGCAGAGAAGCAATATTCAAGGTGCACAGCCGCAATAAGCCGCTTGCGCCCGACGTATCCTTTAAGGTGCTTGCGCGCATGACGAGCGGCTTTAGCGGAGCGGATATAGAGAATTTGCTTAACGAAGCGGCGATACTTGCCGCACGTAATAACCGCAAGGTAATCGTGATGGAGGACTTGCTCGAGGGCGTCAACAAGGTAATCGCGGGACCTCAGAAGAAGAGCCGCGTTGTCACCGAGACGGACAGGCGCATTACGGCGTATCACGAGTCGGGTCACGCAATTGTCGCCAAGCTGCTCGACGGCTGCGACGAGGTGCAGGAGGTCAGCATTATTCCCCGCGGTATGGCGGCGGGCTATACGCTTACCCGTCCCGAGACCGACGACAGCCACGTCACCCGCAATAAGCTCAGCGATACCGTCGCTATGATGCTCGGCGGCAGGGCTGCGGAAGAGATAGTCATACACGATGTGTCTACGGGAGCGTCCAACGATATCCAGCGCGCTACGCAGATAGCTCGCAGCATGGTCACCGAGTGGGGTATGTCCGAGGCAATCGGCAATATTTACCTCGGACAGGATAAGGAAGTATTCCTCGGTAAAGACTTCGGCGCGACGCATGCTTACAGCGAGGAGCTGGGCGGCGTGATCGACGTTGAGATACGCAAGATTATCGACGGCGCTTACGAGCGCGCGCTCAAGATATTGCGCGAGAACAGGGGCGTGCTCGACAATATGGTCAAGGTGCTCTATGCCAAGAACACCATTTACACCGACGAGGTAAACATGCTCTTTGAAGGCAAGAGCGCGGAAGAGGTGATTGCAGCCATCGACGAGCGCAACGCAAAGAAGGAAGTCTACCGTAAGGATTCGGGCGACGAGCTCAACCTCTCGCTCAAGATTGTCCCCGAGAGTGAAGAAGAGACGTCTCCCGCAGCGCAGCGTGACAATGCGGATAGCGCGCCGTCCGTCGATGTAGGCGAGGAGCAAGAGGTCGAGGAGCAGGCGCAGTCCGAACAGCCATCCGAGCCCGACACACAGGATAAGGACAAAGAATAATATCCTATATAGATATAATATCCGCTCTCGCTTTGAGGGCGGATATTTCATTGTAAAAATCAATATAAACAATATTCGTCATTATTAAAGTCGGCGCTCGGCATATATAGCATTAATGCGGCATATCGTTAAGTATGCGAGAACTTGCTTATTACAACGGCGATTACGGCGAAGCCGCCGATATGCGCGTGCCATTTACGGACAGAGCGGCATTCTTCGGCGACGGAGTGTACGACGCCACTTATTGCGTGGACAGAGGCATATTCGCCTTGAGCGAGCACATAGACAGACTGTACCGCTCGGCGGATGCGGTAGGCATTGCGCCGCCGATGGGCAAGATTGAGCTTGCCGCCGAGGTGCGTCGGCTCGTCAAGCTACCCGACTCTCCCAACCTGTTCGTCTATATTCAGTTTACGCGCGGCAGCGGCACGCGCTCTCACGCTTGGCGCGGGGGCAAGAGCAATCTGTGGATATATCTCTATCCCAAGGACGTCACTCCGCCGTGCGCGGCGCTCAAGGCAATCACCGTGGCGGACAATCGCTACGGGCTGTGCGGCGTCAAGACTATCAATCTATTGCCCAACGTGCTTGCTTCCGAGCTGGCTGCGGACAGAGGTTGCGACGAGGCGATATTTATTAAGGACGGGCGCGTGACGGAATGCGCCCACAGCAATATATCGATATTAAAGGACGGGGTGCTTTACACCGCCCCCGCGGACGGCAACATACTTGCCGGTATATCGCGAGCGCATCTGATAAGCGTATGCGAGAGCTTGGATATACCGTGCCGCTATATTGCCATGCCTAAGGACGCGCTTAAAGATGCGGACGAGGTGATAATTACATCGTCGGGCGTGCCGTGTTCGCCGTGCGCGGAGATAGACGGCGACAGGGTAGGCGGCAGAGCGAGGGGCAAGATAGAAGCGTTGCAAGACTTGTTATACAGACAATACGAATTGGTCTGCGCTATGGACAGACGAATATAATCGGAGGAGATATGGAGCAGTTTAAGGCTAAGACAGTACCCGTCAAAGCGGGCGGCATGAAGATAAACTTCGGCAAGGGCTTCACAATCAGCGGCGTGACCGGCATAATCCACTCGGGCGACAGGGAGATAGTGGCGAGTGTTGCGGGCAATACGCTCAGCATTACGGGCTCGGGTCTCAATATATTAAGGCTCGACGTGGAGAGCGGAGAGGCGGATATCGGCGGCTCGCTCTACTCGCTCAAGTATACCAAGGGCATGAGCGGAGCGTCCTTTTTCAAGAGGTTGCTCAAGTGATACTTGCCGACACCGTCGCAGGACAGGGCAGACAGCTCGCCGTATTCCTTGCCGTAGGGGCGTTCCTCGGTATAGGGCTGTGGCTGATAGGCTATCTGCGCTATATATTCCGTATCGGCAATGTGGCAGGCGGAGTAGCGCAGGGCGCGTTTTCGCTTGGCGTATTCGCGTTTGCGCTATATGCAGAGCACTTCTTTTTCGGCGGAGAACTCGCTTTCTTTCACGCGGCGGCGCTCATAGTGTCCGCGCTCGCGCTGTTTGCGCTGCTGTTCCGTTTCGCCCGTCGCAGCAGGGATAGCGTGCGGAGAAAGTGCGACAAGCTCAAGGCTAAGTTGTCATGCGGCAGGATAGGCAGATTTCTATTAAAATAAATACGCGCCTCTTTGTTACAAGGCGCGATTTTGCTTATTATACGAGCTTGCGGATGCAATTACAGACCGAGGGATAATGTTCCGCTCATAACGCTATATTTCGGTTATTTATACTATGTGATTTAACGGCGCCGACATAATGCAGACGGCATATTTTACCGCCGATTGCTATGCGTGTACCGTAAAACCTATTTTACAGGTGCAGTCGCGAGGCTATGAATTGCTCCGCCGTCCTGCCGCTTCTGCCGCCCTCTCTCATCTCCCATCTGAGCGCGTCCGCTTCCAGCTGCGCGTCGACCTGCAAGCCCGCTCTCTCGGCGAGCGCGCGTACGATTGTAAGATATTGCCTTTGGTCGGGCGAGGGGAAGTACAGGCTCAGTCCGAAGCGCTTAGCCAAGGCGAGTTTTTCTTCCACCGTGTCGCCGCGGTGCAACTCGTCGTCGCTGTCGTCGCGGTCTTTCCAACTCTCCTTAACTATGTGTCTGCGGTTGGACGTGGCGTACACGACTACATTCTGCGGCATGGGCTCCAAGCCTCCGTCTATAAGCGCCTTGAGATACTTGTAATCCGTCTCGTTGTTTTCAAAGGATAGGTCGTCCATAAACAGTATGAATTTATATCCCCGCCGCTTGATTGCGCCTATCAAAGCGTTGATGTGCTTGAGCTCGTGGCGATATATCTCTATTATGCGCAGTCCTTTGCTGCCGAACTCGCCCGTAAGCGCCTTAACGCACGTGGTCTTGCCCGTGCCCCCGTCGCCGTACAGCAGCACGTTGTTGGCGCGCTTTCCGTCGAGCATAGCGCGGGTGTTGCTTGCCAAGGCGCTCTTCTGCGCGTCGAGACCTATCAGTCTGTTCAGCTTAAACTCCTCTCCGCATGTTATGGGCTGCGTCGTCCCGTCTCGGTCAAGGCGGAAAATGTAGTTGAGCGCGAACTGCCCCGCGCCGTGAGTATTATAGAAACGCGCGAGCGCGAGCGCAAACTGCTCGATATCTTCGCAGCGCGACAGCTCGCGGGTAAGCTCGGCAATGACGTTAACCGCATGCGCGTTATAGGCGCCGTTGTCCTCGTTAGTCCAGCCGTCTACTACCGCGCCGTAGTCGCAGCCCAATATTTCGCTTGCCCGCGTATTGAACAGCTCGTATATCGGCGTCAGTTCCTTGACGGCGTAAGCGAGCATTGCGGGATATGGCTCATGCGAGTACTCGCACGATAGCGAATAGACATTCTCGCTCTTAATCAGCGCGTAAGATATATATGATTTATATATATCACTGCATATCCCGTATTCGACCGCCCACTCTATCAGCTCGTGAGCGGCGCTCTCGTCTGCGCTTAGCAGCGCGTTCAGCGTATTGTCTCTATATAATGCGTTCATAGTATTTCCTTCCCGTAGGTTGCATCTTTCATGAGCAGTTTACCACAGCCGAAGCCTGCTGTCCAGTTATGCAAGGATAAAAAATATTGACAAATGCATCCGCTTTGCATTACAATTAAACTATATTATGGATACTGTCGCTAATAAACGGTTATTTACCGAAATCTTCAACAATAACATCAGTCGGGAGGGCAGTCAGGCGCTGCTCGAGTATCTCGACAAGAGCGATTTTTTCGTAGCTCCCGCCAGCTCGAGATTTCATTCCAACACAGAGGGCGGACTGTGCAGGCACAGCATCAATGTGTACGAGAGGCTCAAGGATATCGTAGACCACTATAGGGCTAACGGCGAGGATTTCGGCATCAGCGACGAGAGTATTGCCATATGCGGTCTGCTGCACGACTTGTGCAAGGTTAATTTTTACGCAGTGGAGTTCCGCAATGCCAAGATAGACGGCAAGTGGGAGCAAGTGCCTTACTACAGCGTAAAGGATTCTTTGCCCTACGGGCACGGCGAGAAGTCGGTGTATATCATCAACGGATATATGAGGCTCACCAGAGAAGAGGCTCTTGCCGTCAATTGGCACATGGGCGGATTCGATATGAGAGTTAAGGCGGGCGATTACTCGATAAGCGGCGCGTATAAGAGCTATCCTCTTGCGATGTTCACGCATATTGCGGATATGACAGCCACTTATCTCGACGAGAGCGTGTATTGATGCGCGTAGCTACGGCTGATTATTAAGGTATTAAGGAGCGTTGAGAATATGAAATTTGCGGAGAGATTAAGACAGGAGCGCATAGCCAACGGCTATAATCAGACTTACATAGCCAAGTACATGAATGTGTCTCAAGTATCCGTGAGCAATTGGGAGAGGGGGCTTAAGGAGCCCGGTTTTCAGGCGCTGATAGACCTTGCTCAGCTCTTCCGTCGCAGCACCGACTATATGCTCGGCGTGGAGTAGGATTAGATAATTTCTATTGACAAAACTCTCTTACGCGTTTATAATGAAAATATATTATAATGTCATCTTTTAAGGAGGAAGACTATGAAAAAGAAATTAAGCATAGCGTTGATGTCGCTTGTCTTGGTTGCTTGTCTCGTTGCGACGATATGTCTTGCCGGTTGCGTTAAAGCTAATAACGCGGTCGAGAAGGCTGATGCCGCTTGGGCTAAGCAGGTATCCAAGGACGGCGGTACAGCAACCAGCGTTATCAACATCAAGGGTCTTAAGCTCTCCATCGGAGAAAACGGCGACGAGTTTATATCCCTCGACGGTAAGGTAACCATCACCCGTAAGATACAGGGCGTATCTTCCAAGATCAATGTCACGGTATCCGATTTGGCTATCAATCACGGCGGCAGCACGGTAGATATTGCTTTCGGCATGATTAATACTTTAGTCGGTTTAATTAAGATTAACATCGGTGATGACGAGCATCCGAATATGGTCTCCGCTATCAACTCCATCAATCTTGATAACGTCGGCGACATTAAGCTCTCTATCGATATAGAGTATAATAAGGATTATACCTTTACCAAGGGGGCGGACGAGGGCAAGAAGGGCGTTGCGCTCATCCTTCGCAGCATTAAGCTCCTCGATGCTAACGATTTCATCGATCTGTACTACGATGTTGACCTCGACAATCACGAGATATTGACCGCAGCTCCCGAGGAAATCAATTTGGAAGTACTCGATACCATCGATGAGTACAAGTCTATGATTACCGACGTATTGGGCGCCGAGCTCGATATCAAGGGCATGATAGACAATATATTCTTCGGTCAGACGCTTATCAATATGGAAGGCGAAGGCGCAGAGTATAAGGATAAGACCTATACTCTTAAGGATACTTCTTTCGAGAAGACTCTGTCCTTCATCCTCGATCCTGCCAAGAACAACCTTGTCAATAACGAAGAAATTTGGTCTATGATCAAGGGACTCGAGCTTAAGCCCGTAGTCGATGCTTTGAGCAAGCTTAACGATGTGCTCGGCCAATATGCCAATACGGAATTTGCGGGCAGCAACTGCACCGTTAACAAGATACTCGAGCACAAGAGCTATGTTGACGATACAGATCTGCAGAATGCTGTCATTACTGTTGACAACGAGCAAACTACTGTAGACGCGTTGCTCAAGAAGTATGTTGCCGACAACGGCGCAGACGCTAAGTATAACGCGTTCACTAAGAAATATAAAAATGAGCTTTTGGCTAAAGTGTTCGATCCCGGTCTTACGCTTGGCGAGATTCTCGATAAGTTCGACAAGACCAATCCTATTGCTAAGATTCTCGGCTGGATCAATTTCGGCAAAATGAACGTCACCGGCAAGATGGACGGCAAGTTCTTCGGTAACATCAATGCTACAATGACCGGCATCAAGGTAGGCTTGAGCGGTAACGATATCGACTCTTTGCTTGATATCGTATTGCCTCTTATCCCCGGTCTTGAGAATACAATGGGCGGTAAAACTCTGCAGGAGTGGCTTAACGGTCTCGTAGGCGGTTTGCCCATCGGCGATTTGGTTCAGAATGAGATACTCAGCAAAGGTCTCTATCTCACCGTCGACAGCGTAACCGTAGCCAATACCTACACCAAGGGTATCTAATCTGCTTAGGTAACGAATCAACAATCTGCGGGATCGCGCGTGCGCGGTCCCGTATTTTTATTCTAATTTATAAGACAGTTAATAAGATTTTCGGACAAGAGAAATATTTAATCAATAAAGCAATTTTTCGGCGCCGATTATTATCGGCATTTAACTGATGGATTAGCTTATTCGATTAAGTATTGCAATGGCGAATGGTTTGTGATATGGTATATATATAATATTTTTAATTAAGAGGGCATTATGAGCGCAATAGGTATCAATTTCGATTGGAAGTTTTGCGAGAGTTGGGACGACAAGTATATAGCGGTCGACGCAGATGAATCGGCATTTATCGGCGTAGATATTCCGCATACCGTCAAGGAGATTCCGTATAACAACTTCGACGAAGAGATGTATCAATTTGTATCCTGCTACCGCAAGCATACGGTCATAGATAAGGCGTATGAGGGTAAGAGGATAATATTGGAGTTCCGCGCGGTAGCCAATGCTGCCGAAGTATGGTTTAACGGCGTGCCTGTGACATCGCACAAGGGCGGTTATACCGCATTCGAAGTAGACGTAACCGACCACGTGGTATGGGGCGGCGACAACGTAATCGCAGTCAAAGCAGACTCTACCGAGCGCTCTGACATCCCTCCTTTCGGCGGAGTGGTGGATTATCTGTGTTACGGCGGAATTTACAGAGAGGTATATCTGCATGTAAGGGAGAGCGTATATATCAAGCGCATGCTGCTCACCCCCACAGTGCCCGAGCGCGGCGCGCCAGAGCTCACTGCGGAAATCGTACTGAGCGGCAATTATGATGGCGACTTCTGCATAGATATATGCGATGCCGACGGCGTAAAGGTGGCGTCGGCTACGCGCAGCGGCGAGTTCAAGACCGAGGACGGCAAGCTGCCCAAGATTACCGCGTCGTTTAAGTTAAAGGGCGCGCGACTGTGGGATATAGACGACCCCTATCTTTATACGGCTAAGGCTGCGATACGCGGCGACGTGGTCACGGATAGGTTCGGTATGCGCGACTGCCGCTTTGCCAAGGACGGATTTTATCTCAATCACAGGAAGGTTAAGATAGTAGGACTCAACAGACATCAGTCGTATCCCTATGTCGGATATGCCATGCCTAAGAATGTGCAGATAGACGAGGCGGATTTCTTAAAGAAAAATCTCGGCGTTAATCTTGTGAGGACGTCGCACTATCCCAACTCGAGACACTTCCTCGACAGATGCGACGAGCTGGGTTTGCTCGTCTTTACGGAGATACCCGGCTGGCAGTTCGTAAGCAAGGATACGGCGTGGCGCGAAGTATGCTTGCAGCATGTGCGCGAGATGATACGCGAGGACTACAATCATCCCTCGATTATTCTGTGGGGCGTGAGGATTAACGAGTCGGGCGACGATGACGAGCTCTATACCGCAACCAATGCTTTAGCGCACAAGTTGGACAAGTCCCGTCCCACGGGCGGCGTCAGATGTATACCTCGCTCGCACCTGCTCGAGGACGTCTATACTTACAATGATTTTATTCACAGCGGCGGAAGGACGGCGCTGTTGCCTAAGTTAATCGTGTGTTCGCCCTCGGCGCCGTTGCTTGTCACCGAGCATAACGGGCATATGTTCCCCACCAAGACTTTCGACCATGAGAAGAAGAGGCAGGAGCATGCCTTGAGGCACGCAAGGGTAATCGACAAGGCTTACGCGTCTAAGGGGCATGCGGGCGTAATAGGCTGGTGTATGTCCGATTACAATACTCATAAAGATTTCGGAAGCGGAGACAAGATCTGTTATCACGGCGTGACGGATATGTTCAGAATGGATAAGCTCGCAGCTTACGTGTACAAGTCGCAGCAGACGGCTATCCCCGTACTCGAGATATCTTCCAATATGGAGATAGGCGACAATGCGGGCGGGCAGGTAGGCGACGTGTATATGTTCACCAACTGCGACGAGGTTAAGATGTATAAGAGCGGCGCGCTCATCAACACTTTTGATATGAAGGCGCTTCGCAAGAAGTCGCAATTCAAGCATATGCCTATGCCGCCCGTTCTGCTGGACGATGTCATCGGCAACCAGCTCGAGAGCGACGAGCGTAATTTTACAAAGCGCGACGCGGACAATATCAAGCGCGCCCTTCTCGACGTCAAGAAGTACGGTACTGTGGGCGGAATTATCAGGCATCCTTTTGCGCTTATCAAGGCGCTTGTCAAGTACAAGCTGTCGGTAGACAGTATTACGGTTATGTTCGGCAAGTATGTCACAGGCTGGGGCGGAAAGCAGGTATCTTATATATTCGAGGGCTATATCGCAGGCGAAAAGGTTATCACGGTAGGTAAAGGCGCCGTGCACAGTAAGAGCCTCGAGGTCAAAGCGGACAGGAGTACGCTCACCGTGGGCGACACTTACGACGCTGTGAGGGTAGCGGTCAGAATGTGCTCGCAGACGGGCAATACCTTGGTGTACGATAATTCCGTCGTAGACGTGGAGACAGAGGGAGATATACAAGTGATAGGTCCGTCCCGATTTGCACTTATCGGCGGTCAACGCGCTTTTTGGGTGCGCAGCACAGGCGGCGAGGGCAAAGCCCGCGTAAAGGTAACTTGCGAGGGCAGAGAGGAGACAGTAGAACTCGACATCGTCAAGGAGTGATATTTTAACAGCTTTATCAGTCCGATCAATTATAAAAGCGACGTTTAATATTAGCAAGGCGTCGCTTTTTTTTATTTGTTTTTGTTGACGAGGCTCATAATCTGCACGCACATTGTTGCTTATTTTCAGCTCACTATTCAGCGCTTTTAGAGCGTTGAGTTTGCAATGTGCACAGAAGCTAACGAGCTTATACGCGGGGTATTTATTATAAAACATATATATTGAACTAAGTGATAGTTTTATTTAATAGTAGCGCGCAAAAACCACGCTTTTTGCAAGCGTAACATCTAAAATGCGCTGGCGCATTTTTAAGCGGAAGAGGTGAATTTTTATGTGCCGCTTTAATTAGTGCTATCACATATAGCGCGCATAAAAAGAGGGGAAACCGCACTTATAATGTGCGGTGTCCCCTTTAAGTAACCGCTAATATGAGGCGGAACAATTATAATTGCAATAGTTAATTTTTTTCCGCCGAATATTACGCTTGGCGGTTAAACTTCTATGCCCCGCAGGGAATAGCTCACAAAAACGACGCTTTTCGTGAGCGATACCTTGAAAATGCGAGAGCATTTTACGGAGGGGTGTTAACGAGGGGAACCATGTAGCAAATATGCGCAGGATAATCCTGCGCATATGCCGGCGTTTAATTGGCGCCCCTCGTTATAACTTTATAATGTGCGGTTGTCTATCCGAGTAACCGCCAACACTTAATGGGCGTAATACGGTATCTTTAATAAATCTTAGTCTATTAAGTGTTGCGCCTGGCGGTTAAAGTGTCTGGCGGTTAAACTTCTATGCCCCGCAGGGAATAGCTCACAAAAACGACGCTTTTTGTGAGCGATACCTTGAAAATGCGAGAGCATTTTACGGAGGGGAGCCAACGAGGGGAACCATGTAGCAAATATGCGCAGGATAATCCTGCGCATATGCCAGCGTTTAATTGGTGCCCCTCGTTATAACTTTATAATGAGCGGTTGTCTATCCGAGTAACCGCCAACACTTAATGGGCGTAATACGGTATCTTTAATAAATCTTAGTCTATTAAGTGTTGCGCCTGGCGGTTAAAGTGTCTGGCGGTTAAACTTCTATGCCCCGCAGGGAATAGCTCACAAAAACGACGCTTTTTGTGAGCGATACCTTGAAAATGCGAGAGCATTTTACGGAGGGGAGTCAACGAGGGGAACCGTGTAGCAAATATGCGCAGGATAACCCTGCGCATATGCCGGCGTTTAATTGGTGCCCCTCGTTAAAAACTTACATAAAATGATACCCAATCCAATTAGCGAAATTAATGGGATTAAGTCGCACTTTCCACCTGAGCAGCGCGTCGCTCGTCTCGCTTCCCGCAGGCGTCACGTCTACGGCGGATTTTACGCTCAATATACTCTTAACATCTTCGGCGGTAGTATCGGCGTCAACTTTTACGGTTATCGTTTTGCTCTCTCCGGCTGTAAGGTCGAAGTAATTGTCGCTAAGCGGCTCGGCACTGCCTTTAAGCGATATCTTTACGTATCTTGCATAGCTGTCGCTGCTCACGGTTATCTCCGCCGTGTCTGCGTTTACCTTGACATCGGTTGAGATGTTCGGCTTAGGCAAATCAAGATTTTTCTCGGGAGCGAAGAGGGTAGTCTTTCTGCTTACGGTATTGCCGTCCGAATCTATCAGCGATGTTATCAGTACGCAATTGTATTTTACTTTTTTAAGTAGGCGCTTAAAGTCTATATACGCTATCTTCTCCGCCTTACAGTTATTGCAATTCGCAGCTATTTCCGCGCATGTAATCTCTTGTCCGTCGAACTTTTGCAAGGAGTACTTGACAGTACCGCGGAAGTCGGACAGCGTGTCGTTGATTACGTATATCGCCGCGCCGCATTTGTCTTCCGCTATCGATACGCTTAAGGGCGCGTTGAAGTGCTTGGCGCTGTATTGCAGAGCTTTATATCTGCCGTAGTAGTCTATCGACGACCAGGACATTACGGGCCAGCAGTCGTTTAGCTGCCAATATATGCTGCCGTTGCATCTGCCGCGGTTGCGTCTCCAATGCTCGGTTGCGTCTCTTACGCATTCCGACTGAGTTATCTGCGACAGATATATCAGGTCGTCGAACTTCTTAGGCAGACGGAAGCGCGTTGATATGTAGTATGCTATCTTGTCGTTGCCGCTTAGGCATTTCTGATGCGCCTGCATGGTGGCGGAGTCAAGGCGCTTATCCTCTTCGGAGCAGAATATATTGACGGTATTTTCGTCGGGTATCGATTCCAGTCCGAACTCGGAGCAGAAGCGCGTCATGCGCTTGCGGTAGTAGGTGAGCGGTTGCAGTCCGTGCCATACGCTCCACAGGTGCGTGTCGCCGTGATTGTCGGAGGCAGTCTTGTCGAGATAGCCCACTCCGCAGGGCGAGCCGGGTATATAAGGCGTAGCCGTATCGTATTTTCTTAGCTCTGCGGGCAGGATTTCGTAGAAGAATTTCTGCGTCCAGTCGCGCAGCTTGGTATACGTCGCCCACGCGGGGCTCATTACTTCTATTTCATTATTTCCGCACCACAGCATGAGACATGCACGGTGACGCAGTCTCTTTACTTGGTATGCCGTCTCTTTCAGTACATTAGACAGCAGCTCGTCGTCGTAGAAAGGGTAAGGCTGACATGCGTACATGAAGTCTTGCCATACCAGCAACCCTTTCTTGTCGCACAGGTCGTAGAATGCTTCCTGTTCGTATCTTCCGCCGCCCCATACGCGCACGCAGTTCATGCCCGCCTCCAACATGGCGTTGATTATGAATTCATATGTGCTTTTATTCGCTCGGGTGAGCAGCGCGTCGGGCGGTATGTAGTTGGCGCCCTTTACGAATATCGGTTTGCCGTTTAGCTTAAAGGCGAATTGGCTGCCGTATTCGTCCGCTTCCGTATCCAGCTCGATTGTGCGCAGACCTATCTTCTTGCTTAAGCTCTCTTGCATCTCGCCTTGCTTAAGTATCGCTTGTACGGAGTAAAGCGGCTGCTCGGCTTTTCCCGACAGCTCCGCGCTCCACCACAGCATGGGTTTGTCTACGGTAAATTGCGCCTTGGCATCCTCCGCGTATATCACGGGCATTTCCTTGCTATCTATTTTTTCGCCGCTCGGCGAGTATAGCGACAGCTCGATTGTCGCGCCGTCTTTGGGCGAGCCTTCTATCTTGCAGCCCGCGTCGATTTTTACTTTGCCGTCCTTATGCTTTTGCGCCAGTTCTATATCGGCGATGCGCGCGCCGTCGTACGCCTTGATATACGCGTCGCCCGCTATTCCTACAGAGGGCAGCGCGGGACCCCAGTCCCAGCCGAAATGACATCCCGGCTTACGTATATGAGGTATTCCGTTGAGTCCGTTGCTGTTGCGCGGCATTCTGTCTTGCTCTTGTTTCGCGTTCACATATTGCGTAGGCGACTTAAAGAGCACGCTTAAGGAGTTGCTCTGCCTCAATCTTCCGCTTACGTCTATGTCTACGGGCAGGAAGTAGTTATTGCTCGTAGCCACTCTTTCGCCGTTGAGCGACACCTCTGCGATTGTGTCTAAACAATCGAAGTGCAATATCGCTTTTTCGCGCGCAAGCGTATCTTCGCCGAGCGTAAACTCGCACGCGTATATCCAGTCGCCTTCTCCCTTTTCCGCTACCGCCTTCTCGTTGGTGCCTATAAAGGGGTTGGGTATGAGATTGTGACGCAGCATATCCGTGAATTGCGAGGAGGGAATCTCCGCGCTGAGCGGACCGATGTCCGACCCAATCTTTTTGAAAGTCCAGTTATCTGTCAATTTAACGATTTCCATAGCTATATGATAGCATAAATTACGGTTTTTGTATAGATATCGTATGATTTATCGATTTTTGAGCAGCGAATTTTATAAAATTTGCGTAAAGGGTTGACTCCCCCCCCCGTTTTGATATACTTAATGCGCAAATTCGGGTGAGGGGAACGCTCGACTAATTAATTTCTATATAGGAGAGGGAGCGTATGAAGTGTGGCAAATGCGGCGCGGAATTTGCATCGGGCAAGTTCTGTCCGGAATGCGGATGCAGAGTAGACGTCTGTCCCGCGTGCGGCGCGGACAGAAGCGCGGGCTCTAAGTTCTGCAATGAATGCGGCTATAGCTATCTGTCGCCGAAGCAAGATGTTGCGTCGGCGCAAGGCTCGGTAAGCAAGAGTATGGCGAGCGGAGTTGCGCCGTCGGGTGAGGTCGGACAGTCGATTGAGGAGAAGATTGCCGCTGCCGAGCCGTCGGGCGGGGCTGTCGACGGCAGCTCGCAACTGCCTGCGGAGCAAGCGGCTTTGACCGTCGGGCTTGCCGATACGGCGTCTTGCTCGGTATCGAAAGTAGAGGAGAAAAACGCGAGCGCAGCCGCTACAAGCGACGCGCCTAAGGCGGAGCGTAAGCCTTTTTCCTTAAAGGGCTTTATAGACAGAGTCAAGTCTAAGATAGGAGTGGAGCGTATCAACGCCGTGTATCGCTGGTTGCCCGCGTCGCTCGCGCTCTTCTACGGTTTTATAATATTACTGTTTTTACTTGCGCCTGCGGTTAACGTCGACCTTCTGGGAGAAAAAATGGCGGCGGCTACAGGCTTCGGCGTTATGAGCGGAGAGTTCGGAGCGAGCGCTTCCGTAGGCGCGGTGTTCTTATTGCTCATATCGCTGGGCTTTGTAGCTGCCGGCGGCATCAGAATGTATCTGGCAATCAAGTATCCGTACTATAAGCCTTTTGTACTCGGCGTAGTTCAGATAGTAATGTATTGTCTTGCGTTCGTGATGTCATGCGTGCTTATAGGCGGAACCAATACCGCATTCACCGCTGCGGGAGCCGCGGGAGTGTGCGTGCTGGTGTTCACTCTGTTAGGTTTCTTCTTTATCGCGGCAGGGACATATCTGTTTAAGGCGGGTCATCTGCCCGAGCTGTGTTCATTGCAGTACAGTGCGGCAGAGGACTTTAAGCGCGACTATGCGGCAGCCAAGGCTCGCAGACAGGAGACTAAGAGCAGCGCACTCGCGGCGGCGACTGTTGCTCCCGCATTAGGAGTAAACGCCGCGTTTGCCGACGGCAATGCCCCTGCGGTTAATTATTCTTATTCGGACGATTACGAGGCTAAGGTATATACCAAGCAGGGCGTGCCCGGCAAGGTCAAGTCGTACCGCTATGCGCCTTCCATTATATCGATATTGTACGCGTCGTTAATGCTCATTTTGATGTCGCTTCCGCTGTATGGCAGGGCGGAAATCATCGGCGCTAATATCAGCGGTATGGAAGCTATCAGACTTCTGTTTAAGGGCGGAGAATTCACCGGTATCTTCTGGATTGTGCAGCTTGCATTGCTCGTATACTTTTGGATATTCTCGCTTGCGCGTCTTTCCAAGGCGATTTCCAAGCCCTATTCCAAGATGCCTATTATCACGGTTTTTCAGGCATTTATTTTGATAGGCATTTTGTCGGTGAGTCAAGTCAGCATGTTCTTCGGCGCAGGTGCAAGCTACTCCGGCTTTGTTTTAATTATAATTTCCGAGGCTGTTACGGTTATGTATCTATTCTTCGGCGTGCTTACGGGCATGTGCGCCAACACGGACGAAAATAGGTTTTATATCAAACGCGCTCGCGCGGCGGCATTCGAAGGCAAGAAGATGAAGAGAGGGGCGAAAGCGTTGCTTATAGTTGTCATGATTATAGTTTACGCTTTGGCAATCGGCTTGCAATTCGTACCGTTCGCCGACAGGAACTTCGATACTGATACGGCAGATAGAATAGAGCCTGGTATGAGTAAGAGCGAGGTAGAGGCTATACTCGGACAGCCTTACGAAGAGTTTAGCAATACCGCTTATTATTACAGCAAGAGCTATATCAAGGTATTCGGCAAGAAGGACGACGATATCGATATAGACGAAGACTCTGATTTCGGCGACTTCGAGGATGCAATCGATAAGGCGGAGAAGGAAGAAGCTAAGAAGGAAGAGCAGATTAAGAAGCTCACATACAAGTACTATAAGATAGAGTACGACAGCATTAGCGGCGAAGTGGCGAGCGTTATGTTCGACAATGCGGCGTTCGGCGACAAGTCTCGCGCGCAGAAGAAAGTCGCAAGTGTGGTTAAGTATAACGGCAAAGAATATCAAGATTTTGTTGTATATAATGCTACCGATATCAGTTATATAGATGTGTCGATACGCTATTCCGACGGCAGCGTCGAGAAGCGCAGAGTGAACAACGTGTCAGACTACTTGAGCGATATCAATATGGCAGACATTTACATGGATAATGGGGTTAATGGGGTTATTGTAAAGTTTACTTATTATCCGATGTTCGACGGCGTTGATAAAGTGGTATCGAATATCCTAATAGCTGAAAGCGCCTTAACGGAAATTTTGGGAAGTACCATGGAGGACAACGCGGTCAATATACCTCTGAATTCGTCGTGGACAAATATGCTTATTAAAGTCAATGAATCTCCTGACAGATTCGCATCGCTTGACGATATCGCATGTTATAAGTTTACGCCTACGGTAAGCGGAACGGTAGAGTGGTACTTCGGTATCGATGGAGTAGACGCAAAGGTAGTCGACGGGCAAATGGACAAGCGCTATGCCGACGGAGAATATGCGTATGTGGACGGCAACAGGCAAGAGTATGTCTATTCCTTAGAGGTGCAGGCAGGCGAAGTGTATTATTTCATTCCGATTAGAAATAGTGCGAGTACGGACACCTCGACTACACGGTTAAATGTCAGAATGTACAACGGAGCTTGAGCGTCATAGCGGCGCTAAAGCGGGGCGGCGGAGCAATCCGCCGTCTTTGCCGTCTTCGGGTTTATAGATTGGTTGCGTCATGCAGTCGTATAATTGCTGCGTTTATTGCTGTCGCTTGACGCGATGTTTGACTTTCGGTCCGAGCGATGCGCCCTTTTATTGTAATCACTGTGGCATATATTTTGCTCGCGTCGATTGACACGGAGTACAATATTATCCGCTTTATATTTATAAGGTATATATATTATTATATATTTTACGCAGCTAAGGCTTGTTTTGCCGCTATAAGCATGCTCGTTTTTTATACGTATATGACTTTGAAAATAAAAGAAAAATTTTTTATTTTATGTCTGAAAAACTGTTGACAGCGAATAGACTATATGCTAATATAATAAGGCTGTCGCTACGGGAGTAG
>CAJTXS010000004.1:0-23719 GCA_910583735.1 uncultured Christensenella sp.
CTATGTCCATCTTGAGCTTGACGGGATATCTGTTAACGCCTACCGTAAAGTCCGTTCTGTCGTTGTCAAGCGTATAATTACTTGTATGCTCGCTCTTGAGTACCGCTACGACAAGATATCTGTGCTCCTCGTTGATATTGGCGTTGATGTCCGCTATCGTTACCTCGTCGCCTTGGTTGCCGTCTTGATAGTCGTAGTACTTATATGTAACCATATTATCCACGTCAATGCCGCCTACGCTCTGCAATATCGGCAGGTTGTACGTAGCCGCATTCTCGCGGTTGTCTATCTTCCACGAGCATGTAATTGTAGCCTTGTCTATACGCCACGCCTTGCTCCACTCGAAGTTACCTATGTAGCTGTTAGTATCTCCCGATACGGGCGTATAGTAGTTGACCGCATCCGATACCTTAAAGCTTACCGTTGTCGTATAGCTGCCTACGGGGATATTGCCGTTGCCCGTATATGTGGCGGTCAAGCCCGTGGGCAGGGTGCCCGTTAGCGTTATGCCCTGCGCCTTACCTGCTACGAACTGCAAGGGATTGCTGTCGTCATAGTTCCAGCTCAACCCCGACAAGTCATACTTAGCCTTATCTATAGTATAAGTGAGCGTATACACAGCATCAAACTCCGCATACGTGTCGTCCAGCTCGGTGATGTATACCGTTACGCTGTATGCGCTATTCTTGGCATTGGTAGCCTGTACGTCGCCGCTGTAGCCGTTGGTGCCCTTGGTAGTATCTATCTTTACGCCCTTAATCGCCAGCTCGCTGCTGTCTATACTGAAGCGGAATATCTCGCCGGTATACGTGAGTGTCAAGCCGCCTGCGGGATTGGTAACGGGCGTATTGTTATACTGCCACTTGATATCGTCTTTCGTAAAGGTTATATCGTTGCCCAGCACCTTAAAGGTATGCGTTACGCTGCCTGTAAGTATCTCGTAATTGCTGTTGCCTTGCTTATCTCCAAACAGCTCTACGCCGATATAGTAATCCCCTTGCGCAAGCTCGGGCATTACGATAGTACGCGTCTTATCTACAACTTCCTTATATGCGTCGAGGTCGTACTTGACCGCAGAGCCGCTCTTACAATAGTAGATATGTAACTCTGTCTTATCCGACGCCAAGCTGTCGCCCACTACCGTGACCGTAGGCGTCTCGCCTACCTTCCAAGAGTTAGGCGCCGTTATGGTAATATTCAGCGGTCTCTTGGTGATAGTGATACTCACCTCGTATGACGCGCTCGTGCCGTCCGCCCATATAGTGGCGGCTCCGCCGTCCTTGAGCGCTATGCCTATCTTATACGTACCCGCGTCCTTGACATTAAGCGACCCGTCCGCATACGTTACGCCGCTCGGCAGCGTCAACGATACGTCCGCAGTCATGCCCTGCAAGGTGAAGCTCTGCGCCTCTCCGCTGTACTGCTTGCTCACCTGTCCCGATAAGACGGGCTTAGCCACGGACTTCTTGTCTACTTTATATATTACGCTTACCGTACTGTTAGATGTATCTATCTCGTAGTTGCACTCGTTGGTTATCTTAGCAGTTGCCGTATATGTGCCCACTGCCGTAGGCGGCGTATCGCTATTATATCCGTTGCCTGTGTATGTAAAGCCGAAGTTAGGCGCTCGCCCGTTAGCTGCGGTATCGCCGCTATACACGTCTCCCGCATTCTTAAGCGTAGCCGCAGGCATCCCTCCGCTGTCCAATGCGGCGGTAATACCTATCTTCTTCTTAGTGACTGTAAAGTTAAAATACCTTACCGTATCGCTCTCGCCTGCTGATGTATCGGGAGTACCCGTAAAAGTAAGTCCATCGGCTGTGAGGTCTGCCTTAATTTCTGCTTTTACCTTGTATGTGCCTGCGTCCTTAATATCGCTATCGCATGTAATGTTTAGCTTATCGGAATTGTACCACTCTTTCTGCTCAGCCGCTACATCGTCTATAGTAAGAGAATTGCCATTATATTCTAAAGTTACGTCTGTAGGCTCTGCCAACGCAACGCCGCCGCTATGCTCCGCAGCTTTTGTAAGATTTAAGTGAAGCGCGGGACGAACTGTAGAGGGACTCGATGACATGTCAGTGCTGACATCGCCATAATCATTCGAACGCAGAAAGCAAACAAGCGAAGCATTGGAGTAGTAACCAGAACGAACCCATGAAGATCTGATATTGGAGCGCTGATTGCCCGATAAGTCCCAGATTCCGGTTACCGAGCCGTTATATCCTGTTTCTGTCAATGAAGGCAGCCAAATGTAGTCGTCCTTCCAATCAGCATACCCGATCTTGCCCGAGTAATCCGTGTTCCTTCCGCTAGCATTATACCAGTTTACTGTCCCACTCGGCGTACCGTACGCCTCGTTAGGCAATGTATAACCTAGATTGCCTATACTGCCGCCTACAGTATTATTTTCCGTCTCTTGATACGCCACCTGTGCAGGCGTAACAATAAAGTCTGTAAGAGCGCCTTTTACAGACGGCATGGTCAGCCTTGCATATTGATGGGTTGGGCTCTGCGCTATCTTAGTAAGCACTGTTGCGCCTTGTGTAGCAACATAGCTGCTGCCGCTATTGAGATAGTTTGCCCTCATATAGCTACTGCTGTACATATTCGATGGATAATCAACATTCGTATCCCAATAAGACCACAAGTTCCATTTAGACCACTCTGAAGCGTTTGCAAGCCATAGCGTGGCTATCGTATTGCCCGTCCTATCTTTAGTGAGGTGCGCTACAGTCCACTTCTGCCCGTCCATGGTGAGTACGATATCTTTATTGCCGTTCTTAGCGCGTATATCCGCAGCTGTAACTGCTTCAATATCTTGCAATAGATTATCTACGTCGCTTATATCATTCTTAGCAGCGCTACCTGTAAGTTTAGCATAAAGCGCCGCCATCGACTCGCCGTTAAATACCTTGCCGTCCGCGCGGTCCGCGTAACCCTCCAGCAATATATCGCCGACGTCTACCGCTCCGCTCGTTATATTGGAAGTAGTAAAAGCAAATACGTCATTAATATTATTAAATGAAACAAAGCAACAGCATAGCAATACAGCGACGATAACTACCGCCGCAGACAGCCCTGTTATCAACCTATATCTATTACTCAAAACTCAACCCTATATACAGTCTATAATCAATAATTCGCCATCCGACTGTAAATCTACGACAATGCGAAATTGTTCCGTTTATCTAATGTCGTGTCGATTAACGGCGAAAATATTTCCGTAAAAATGTACATAAATTAGTATAATTGATGATCACGCACGGAAAAATTACGAGGAAATATATGGATTTTCTCCTATTTCTGCGGCATAATATTGACTTACAGAGGGCTTTAAGCTAAAATATTAATACGATTAACGGCTATTGCCCGCAAAAATGATCATCAATTATACTAATACATGTACAAATTAAACGATGACTACAGTCAAAATAAAGTGGGCGACCTGCACGGTCGCCCTTTGCCAATCTAAGCATAGATTAATCACTTATCGACGGTATTATCTCAATATCCGCACGCGAATAACAGCGTAAATACTTAACTCATATTAGATATCGGCGGCATTACTCTGCTATATCAGCGCAAGCATAGCGGAATGAAACGAAATATACATCAAATATTATCTGTATAGTTCAACTCGCGCTTAAGAGATAATATATACTCGCAGATGCTATCGATACTCTTATCCCCGCTGTCTCTCAATAATTTCACTACAGACGACGACACGACTACGCCGTCCGCATACTTAGCTACGACGCCGAGCTGCGCCTTATCGAATGCGTCCGCATCAATGACGCAAGGCGCATCAGCCGCATTTGATACATCGTTAATCGCAGACAGTACGCTGTCTATATCGCAGTCGTCCGCGTTGACGCGGCAATCGATAAATCCCTCTCCCGCTCTTGCTATCTCGACAGCTCTATCCAAAGCCGCCAGCGATACGCTATAGATCAAATCTATGCCCCTCGACTTAAACGCGCCGCTAAACTCTTCCCTCTCCTCGTAAGGCACATCCTTGATAATGAGCGCGTCTATACCGCAGTCGCGCATATTATCCGCAAACTTATCTATGCCGTAAGAGAATATGCAATTGGCATACGCGACCAATACGAGCGGCACGTCTACCGATGTACGGGCGCTTGCCAGCGACGAAAATATCGCGTCGGTAGTGACGCCTCTGTCCAGCGCTCTGATACCCGACTCCATCACATCGACGTCTTCTGCCACAGGGTCGGAGAATGGCAAGCCCAGCTCTATCATATCCGCTCCCGATTGCGACATGGCGGCTATCAACCGCTGCGTAGCAGCCAAATCCGGGTCGCCGCACATTATAAAAGGTATCACAGCCTTACCGCTTAAAAATGCTCTTGATAAATTACTCATCGATGTTCTCCCCGCGATATCTCGCTATAGCCGCGCAGTCCTTATCTCCTCTGCCGGAGATATTGACTACGATAATCTTGTCCTTCATACTCGGAGCGATGCGCATGACGTGAGCTAAGGCGTGAGAGCTCTCTATTGCGGGAATAATGCCCTCCGTGCGGGACACGTATTCAAACGCCTCTACCGCCTCATCGTCCGTCACGGGCACGTATTGCGCCCTGCCGCTGTCATACAGATAAGCGTGCTCGGGACCTATGCCCGGATAGTCGAGCCCCGCCGATATAGAATAGACGGGCGCTATCTGTCCGAAGTCGTCTTGACAAAAGTAACTCTTCATGCCGTGGAATATCCCCACCTTGCCGGTGGATACGGTAGCCGCGGTCTCCTTAGTATGTATTCCTCTGCCCGCCGCCTCGCAGCCTATGAGCTGCACCTGCTTATCGCCAATAAAGTGGTAGAAGGCGCCCATAGCGTTGGAGCCGCCGCCTACGCAGGCGACCACCGCGTCGGGCAGTCTGCCCTCGAGCGCGAGCAATTGGCTCTTGATTTCCTTGGATATTACGGACTGGAAGTCGCGCACTATTGCGGGGAACGGATGAGGACCCATTACGGAGCCGAGCACATAATGAGTGTCCGACAGGCGTCTTGCCCACTCGCTCATAGTCTCCGATACTGCATCCTTAAGCGTAGCTGTGCCGCTGTCCACTGCGTGGACCTTTGCGCCGAGCAGACGCATCTTGTACACGTTAAGCGCCTGTCTGTCCGTATCTACTCTGCCCATGAATATCTCGCACTCCATGCCGAATAGCGCCGCTGCGGTAGCCGTAGCAACGCCGTGCTGTCCCGCGCCCGTCTCCGCTATGACGCGGGTCTTGCCCATCTTCTTGGCAAGCAACGTCTGCCCGAGCACATTGTTGATCTTATGCGAGCCCGTATAGTTCATGTCCTCTCGCTTAAAGTATATCTTGGCGCCTCCGAGGTCTGCGCTCATCCTCGCCGCGTAATACAGCGGAGAGGGTCTGCCCGCATAGCCGTTGAACAACTCGCTCAGTCTGTCGTTGAAGTCCCTGTCGTCCTTATATCTGTTATACGCCTCGTTAAGCTCGCCGAGCGCGCTCATCAGCGCCTCGGGCACGTACTGCCCTCCGTATATTCCGAATCTGCCCTGTCGCATATTCCACCTCTTATTATTTAACTGTATTAATACATATCGTTATCTCGCTGCCGCCTGCCCTGTCTCAGGCGCTGCCTTACTGCCGCCATACTTTTACTGCCGCTTGCTTAGAGCGTATACGCGCATTTAAGCGCGCGCGGCTGCCTATATTGCCATTTAAGCAAAATAAAATCGCCCTCGGCATAAGCCAAGGGCGAAATAATCCGCGGTGCCACCTTGATTTATAACTCACGAAAGATCCGACAATCTCTCCGCAACTAACGTATGCGTACGTCGATACATTAATATCGCCCTCTGCAGTCCATATTATTCGGCAACAAGCATCGGGCTTCCACCGCCCCCGACTCTCTGTAACTTGCGACAACCGATTTTTTTCTGCGTCAACGGTTTATTAAGTTAATAATATTATATTACCTATATTATATTTTGTCAACTTTATCGATTAAATGCTTATACTATTTTACAGCTCGCATTACAGGTGTCTTGACAGTAGCGATACGTTGTGCTATAATTGTGACCAATACGATAATATGTCGAAATATAAGGTAAACGCTAACTTATAATAATGAATACGGATATACTCATAGTCGGAAGCGGCTGCAGCGGACTGTACTGCGCATTGCAGCTGCCGCGCAATATCAAAATCACCATCATAACCAAGTCGGATGTCGAGTTGAGCGACTCTTACCTTGCGCAAGGCGGCATGTGCATGCTTAAGGAAGAGAGCGATTACGACAGTTATTTCCAAGACACAATGCGCGCGGGACATTACGAGAACGATACTACGTCCGTAGACATCATGATTAGGAGCTCGCGCGATGTGGTGGACGACTTGATCGAGTGCGGCGTAGACTTCCAAAGGGACGAACAGGGACGCCTTGCATTTACGCGAGAGGGCGGACACTCCAAGAACCGTATCGTATTCCATAAAGACATTACTGGACGCGAGATTACAAGCAAGCTGCTCGATAAAGTAAGAAGACTTAGCAATGTAGAGATATACGAGCATACCGCTCTGCTCGACATAGTAAGCAGCGGCAACGCCTGTCTCGGAGCCGTTATACGCACGCAAGAGGGCAAGACAGAAGTCGTCAGCGCAAGGTATACCGTGCTTGCAACAGGCGGAATAGGCGGACTGTTCAAGCGTTCCACCAACTACAGACACCTTACGGGCGACGCCGTGGCGATAGCAATCAAGCACGGCGTGAAATTAAAGAATATCGATTACATTCAGATACACCCCACCACCCTATACTCGCCGCACAGCAGCGACAGGAGCTTCCTCATATCCGAATCGGTAAGGGGCGAAGGCGCCAAGCTGTACGATAAGAATATGAAGCGATTCGTCAACGAACTGCTGCCCAGAGACCAGCTCACCGCGGCGATTTACGAACAGATGCGTAAAGACGGGACAGAACACGTCTGGGAAGACCTCAGGACCATACCTATCGAGGAGTTAAAGAGCCACTTCCCCAACATCGTCGCTCACTGCTCTAAGATGGGCTACGACGTGACTAAGGAATGTATACCCGTCGTGCCCGCGCAGCATTACTTTATGGGCGGAATAAAGGTGGACTACAACAGCAAGACATCTATGGATAGACTGTATGCGATTGGCGAAACCGCATGCAACGGCGTGCACGGCAAGAACAGACTCGCAAGCAATTCTCTGCTCGAGAGTCTCGTCTTTGCAAAGCGCGCGGCGAGCGACATGCAATACAACATGTCATCGGCAACGGGACAAGCCTGCGTTCAAGCGCAAGACTTGGCGGAATACGAAGATATCGAGGCTCTTACCGAGCGCTACCGCAGGCTAATAGAGAACGAGCTTGCCGCCGCGGGACGAGCCGACATATTGGAATAATATCAATTATAAAAAGGAGCAACGTATCATGTACGACCCTATTACATTAAAACTGAATGTGGATCCGCTGATATTGAGCGCGCTGCGCGAAGATATAACCGGCGAGGACGTCACCACCAACAGCGTTATGCCTCAGGCTTGTCAAGGCGAAGTTGATTTGATATGCAAGCAAGACGGCATAATATGCGGACTGCAAGTATTCGAGAGAGCGTTCACTCTGCTCAATGAGGATACGCAGGTAGAGCTGTATTTCAACGACGGCGAGACCGTAGCCGCGGGTCAACTTGTTGCCAAGGTGCGCGGAGACATAAGAACGCTGCTGTGCGGAGAAAGGACTGCGCTCAACTACCTGCAACGCATGAGCGGAATAGCTACCTATACCCGTTCCGTAGCAGACTTACTTAAGGGCACGTCTATCAAACTGCTCGATACGAGAAAGACCACGCCCAATAACAGAATATTCGAAAAATACGCCGTGCGCATAGGCGGCGGCAACAATCACCGCTATAACCTCACCGACGGCGTATTGCTCAAAGACAATCACATCGGAGCTGCGGGCGGAGTGCGCGAGGCGATAGCACTGGCTAAGGAATACGCGCCATTCGTAAGGAAGATAGAAGTGGAAGTAGAGACCGTCGACATGGTTAAAGAGGCAGTAGACGCCGGCGCCGACATCATCATGCTGGACAACATGAGCCATGCGCAGATGAAAGAGGCGATAGATTATATACACGGCAGAGCGGAGATAGAGGTGTCGGGTAATGTGACTAAGGAAAACATCGCAAAACTTGCGGACCTCGGCGTCGATTACGTATCCAGCGGCGCTCTGACACATTCCGCGCCCATACTGGATCTCTCTCTCAAGCACTTACACGCGATATAAATCGGGACGAATATGAACGGGGAAGAAAGAAGAACTCAATTAATCGATATCCTATCCAAGAGCGACGCGCCTGTCTCGGGTACTGTGCTTGCGCGGAAGTTGCAAGTCACAAGGCAAGCGATTGTACAGGACGTCGCCTTGCTCAAAGCTAACGGGCAACAGATATTTTCGACCAGCCGCGGCTATGTGCTGATGGGCAACAACGAGTGCGAGAGAATATTCAAGACAATTCACTCCGACGACGACGTGGAGCAGGAACTCACGCTGATAATAGACCTCGGCGGAAAGATTAAAGACGAGTTCGTCTACCATAAGGCTTACGGCGTGGTAAAGGCGGATATGAATATCAAGTCCCGCAAGGACATAGCCGAATTTATGCAAAACATCAATACGGGCAAGTCCAAGCCGCTCAAGAATGTGACGTCGGGCTATCACTATCACACGGTGACTGCCGACGATGTGCAGACTCTCAACGAGATAGAAAGTTGCCTTAGAGAAAGAGGTTTCCTCGCCAAGCTGAACGAATACGAGCCCGTAGACTTTAGAAAAAACGAAAAGTAATAGGTATATTATGTTGACTACAACGACATTGCAAAACGAAATTATAAGACTGAAAAAGGAGCTGGACGTATGTATCCTCGCTCACGCCTACCAAAGCCACGACATATGGGAAGTTGCCGACTATGTAGGCGACTCCTACGGCTTAAGCGTACAGGCGGCCGGCGCCAAGCAGCAGACGGTGCTGATGTGCGGCGTCCGCTTTATGGCGGAGACGGTCAAGATACTCTCTCCCGATAAGCGCGTAATACTGTCTCATTCGCAGGCGGGCTGTCCCATGGCGGAACAGATTACCGTAGATGAGATCAACGAGCTTAAGAAGCAATATCCCGACTACTCCGTAGTGGCTTACATCAATACTACTTCGCAATTAAAGACCGTATGCGACGTGTGCGTGACGTCGGCGTCGGCGGTTAAAGTAATCGACAACATGGACAGCGATAAGATACTGTTTATACCCGACTGCAATCTCGGCGCATGGGTTGCCGAGAAACTGCCTCATAAACAATTCAAATTCGTAAACGGCGGCTGCCCCGTGCACGCGGCCGTCAGAGAGGACGACGTACTGCATGCCAAGAAGCTGCATCCCGATGCAAAGCTGCTCGTACACCCCGAATGCCTATCCGAAGTAGTCAAGCACGCCGATTACGCAGGCAGCACGACAGGCATAATGGACTATGCCAAGTCATGTCCCGCAGACGAGTACATCGTCGGCACGGAGAACAGCATCGTCCAGCACCTGCAATACGCTTGTCCCGACAAGAAATTCTATCCCTTATCCAAGGACTGCGTGTGCAACAATATGAAGCTCACTACCCTCGTCGATATATATAATTGCTTGAGAGGCGCAGGCGGAGAAGATATCTCGCTTAGTCCCGACGTAATGAGCAAGGCGCGCCGTTGCATAGACAATATGCTTGCGCTCGGCAATTGACGGGCAAGCATTACTTGCTTGGCGACATCTTGCCGACATACAGAGCATTACCATATCAAGAGCATTAACTTAATTATTAGGTATACACAACAAGATTTTTATATAAAATTCACGCTGTCGATTGACCGTTTATGCGGTCAATCGATAGCAACACATAACAATCAATCGGTTATATCTTGATTAACCCGCGCTGTAGAAATAGCGCGCCCGTAGCTTAATTAAGCACATAGCTTGATAACAATCTTCCTATAATTGCTCTTTAAGGCATATTTGTCTTAGTCTCAACTTAAACGCTACTTTAACTTAGACGCTGTAAAGATTTAAGCAATAAGAAATTATCTGATATTGTAATTAATTAAAGGCAATGTGGAGAAGCGCAATCGATTAGCTATGTAATAAAAATCAATGTAATACTGCATCACGAATCGACATGACGCTCAGATTAAAAAAGCAGACCCAAACGGTCTGCTTTCTTATTAACTTGATTGCCTAACGCTTACTCTGCGTCCTGCTGCTCTTGCGCGTCGGAAGCGTCTTCGACTTGCTCGACTTCTTCCGCAGCTACCTCGGCAGACTCGTCTGCGACAGGCTCGTCCTCGGCTGCCTCGACAGCATTCTCCCCGTCGACCTTCGCATCTGTTTCATCCTGCGCCGCATCGAATTCCTCGCTGCTTACGGCTACATCGTCGGTCGTATCGGCGTCGCTCTCTGCCGCGACATCGGTCTCTTCTGCTGCGACTTCGTCGGCATTAGTCTCTGCATCCGCAGCTTCTTCCGCCTTGGCTGCCTCTGCCTCCGCTAATAACGCCTGCGCCTCTTGCTCCGGCAAGTCCTCGAGCGACGTTCCGAACAGAGCTTCGCTCGCCTTAACTAACTTGCGCTTAATCAAGCCGTCGCCTATCAGCGTACCCGTAGTACGGAAAGCTATATCGGCAGCGAAATCAGTCTCGACATACGTGCGCTTCTTGTCCACGCCAAGCATTGCCATTACCGTCTCGATAAGATCCTTAGCATACTTAAAGCGTCTGCCGTTCTTAATCCTGTACAGCAACGGAGTGTCGGCGAGACTTGTTATCTCGGAGACGTCCTCTACCTTGTACTTGGTATCGGCATACTGAGCGGGATCGAGCGGCAGATAAATGCACAGAGTCTTTCCTCTTACTGCAAACCTTGCCACAATATTCTTGCCCAGTCTGAAGCTCTCTCTCTTCTTGCTTATTCTTGCGCTGACTTTCCTGTAAGAGAGCAGCAAGTTCTTAAGCTCGGAGTAATATGCCTTGGTATGGTCGTAGGTCTGGATCAATCTTGCCATATAGCACTTCTCCAATACGACCTTCATGCCCTCTTCCTCGGATACGAGATACTCCTGCTCGTCGTCCTCTATAACGGTCGCGACAGGTACTTCCTCATCATCATCGTCGTCTTCGGGCTCTTCCTCGGGCTCGGGTTCTGTTACAGGCTCTTCTGCAGGCTCCTCAACGGGTTCCTCGACAGGCTCGGGCTGAACTTCTTCAACGACAGGCTCTTCCTGTACGGGCTCTTCCTCTTGGACGACTGGCTGCTCTTCTGTCTGCGTCGCAGCTGCTGCCTTAGCATCCTCGTCTGCGAACTTCTTGCGCTTGATTACGGCAGCCACGAGTACCGCTATCGCCATTAATATCGCGATTACACCCAACACGGTAGTGAGCACTTGCAACGCTCCGGTCGCGCCTGCTGCGGAAAGAAGCATAGGGGCAAGGGCAAAACCTGCAAGGTTGATATCCTTCTTTTTGCGATTTCTCTTCTTATTTTTCTTGCCGCCGCTCTTTGCGACATCTCCGTCGGCGACAGCTTCGTCAACCGAAAGCTCCGCATCTTCCGCCTGCTCTTCCTCGGTCGCCGCAACTTCCGTATCTGCGTCCCCGACCGTATCGCCATCTTCCGCCGCAGATTGATCTGTCGTCTCCTCGGATACCGATACATCTTCCGATGCGTCGGTTACGTTATCGGACTCGACCTCCGCAGTATCTGCCGCAACGTCAATCTTTTCTGCGCTTTCGGCTGCATCTTCGGTTGCGTCAACGGCGTCTTCGGCGACAGTCTCCGTCTGCTCTGCAACAACCGCTTCTTCCTCGCCGTCTGCCGCAGTATCGGTTGCTTCAATCACGCTATTGGCTTCGCCTTCTTCGGCGACATCCGCTGCGGGTTCCGCATCAGCGTCTGATTGAGCCTCTTGAGCTACTTCTTCGCTGTCGGAAGCGACGGCGTCCGAATCCTCGTTGTCATCTGCCTTAGGCTCGGTCTCTGCATCCTCTTGCGCCTGTTCCTCGCCGGCATCTTCCGATGCCTCGGAGAGTTGCGCTTCAGCTGCCGCATCGGATGTCTCGGCACCTTGAGCGTCCTCTGTCGCGCCCTCGGCGTCCGTCTGCTCTGCATTGGCGTCGTCCGTCGCAGTAGTATCCGCGACAGCCTGCTCGCTGCCCTTCCTCTTCCAAAGGATGATCGCTACGAACGCTACTACTTCCAATATTATCAACACTACGAGCACCGCTGTGAATGCCGCGAGTGTGGTATTGGCGTCCCAAGAGAGGTTTTTACCGAATAAACTAATTGCACTTAACATCGTATATACCTCCCTTAAGCACCCTTTTTCTTGCCGGTGGTCAATACGACTGCCAGCGCGCCTGCCAACACTACTACGGAAGCTACCACTGATATCAGAGCTACCTCTATCTTGGCGCCCGACTTAATCTCGAAGGAGCCTACCACCTTTCTGATACCGTCGTAGTTGGCTGTTGACTCTACGGAGAGCTGCACCCAATACTTGCCTGCGGGAGCGTTGTCGAAACTGCCCGTATACTCGTTGGTACATGCCTCATCCGTATAATACTTGATTGTAGCGGTTACGCCTTCGATATTGGTAATCGTAGGCAACTTCTCCTCGCCGGGCGTCTCGCCGGAAATCCAGTCGGGACGAGTATACTCGCTTATCTCCACGGTTGCCTTGGCGATTGTGAAGACCTTTTCCCTGTCGCCTGCGGCAATGGTATAGTTGGCGTCTGCGGTACCGGTAATGACTGCGGTATAGCTTCCGACATTCTTAGCCGCGCCTTCTACAGCGAATACGGTATTGCCCTCGCCCGCTACAGCGCCCTCTGCCACAATGGTAGGAAGCTGCAACTTGCCGTTATAAGTGAGTTGAGTGTTACCCCACGATATCGTGACTTCCTTAGGATTGATTATGAATCTCTTGGACAACACGATATCAGAAGGCAGGCGGTAGTTGGGATTGGTTACACCGACCAATCTGAGCAGATGTTCGCCTGCATCCTTAGCCTCGCCGTCGAATATGAATTCGCAAGGTTCGGGCTCGTTCTCGACAAGACTGCCCAGCGTCGCCATGGAAGCGCCCTGCATATTGCCGTTATAGGTAAACACATCGTTGCTGCTCCAATTTACAGTCACGGGACGGGGCACAATCGAGAACTCCGTAGAGAGTACTTTGCCCGCCGGCAGGCAGTAGTTGGTATTATTGACTACCGCGTTGACGACTGCAATATAACCTGTGCCTACATTCTTCTGTACGCCCGCTACGCCCAATCTCCAGCTTTGGTTATTGAACCTATCTCTGTCGTAATCGGTAGCGAAGTTCTGTATACGGGCATAAGGACGCTGGAACGTTCCGTCATAGCGCAACTGAATTACATTTTCCAAGCTCTCGTCGCCTACCCAAACAACCTCTATCTCTCTCGGAGCAATAGTGAATTGATGTGAGGGAGATGCGACTTGATAGTTTGTGTTACCCAAATCCGCCACATCTATGTTATGAGTACCTGCGTTGATATAACCTTCGATACTGAGCTGTATGTTGCTTAGCGTATCGCCGTTGACCAGTCCTTCTATTGTATATTCAGGGCGATGCATCGCGCCGTCGTACACGAATGAGCTGTCTGCCCATACCACGGTTACGGACTTGGCATCGATGATATACGCCTGCTCGTTGCAGCCGTCGGCAAAGGATATATCGAACCAGCTGCTATCATAACCGCTGACTAAAGTATAACCGATGTCATAGCTGCCCTTGTCGGCGGAGTTGCCGCCCTTGACGAATTGAAGCAACGTATTGAGATCGACCGCGAGCTCAGTACCGCTATAGGATATCGAGCCGCGCTCGAAGATCTGCTCGGAAGTCAATTCCGCATCGCCGTAAACCACGTTGATGGGATTGAGACTAATCACTATCTTCGCCACCTGTACGCTTATAGCTATCGTACCTCTGAAATCATTGTGATTAGGTATGCTGACGATAAAGGATATCTCGGTATTGTTGGATGTACCGTTGATTGCGAGATCAGCAGCCTCGCACTCGTTACCTTCGGCATTCAAATACTTGATAGTAGCCTGACTCCAATCCACATCGCCGTGCAGACTTACGTAAGGCACTCCGCTATCGTTGGAGCCGGTGAGCCAAGCCTTAACGTCGGGCACTAAAGCCGCGCCGTTGTACTCTGCCTCGTCGTATATGGACCTGTTGATGTCGAGATCGGCAGCTTCTATCTCATATATACCGTGACCATCGACGGTAGCATTACCATCTTTATCTTGACCCTTAAAGGTCACATCATAGTTAGCGCTATTGCACTCGCCTACGATGCTGTAGGTGCCTACATCGAGATAATTCTTGCCCTGGCTGAGAGCAGCGTCCAGTCTGATAGATATTACCTGACCGTCTTCGGCGATGAATCCGTCGCCTTCGACTTCCCAACCGTTGCTGCTGGGATAAGGCAAGACGTCGCTATCCTTTACGCCATAGGTGTTGCTCTGATACTTAAGTACTACGGTGACTTTCTTAGCTACTATCTTATAGCTTAAGGTGTCATCTGCGCTTATCTCGTAATTATCTGCGCCATCTCCGCTCAATACCGCGGTAGCAATATACTCGCCCGCATTTTTAGAACGTCCCGTCCTATCCACTCTGTTGAGCACCTTGACGACGTAGTTGACATCAAGACCGCTGTCTTGAGCGAGTAGCCCCTTAGCCTTTGCGGTAATCTCGGGCAACAGACCGTTATATACGTAGCCGTACATAAACTTGCTCGCATCGTCGTACGAGCTGTCCCAGCCCGTGCCGCCCTTGGTCCACTCAATGTTGATTACTTTAGCCTTTACGTTGTACGCGCCCGCATTGCAAGCCGTACCGTCGCCCTTAAGCGCATAGGTTACGACGTAGTTATTCTTGCTCTCGTCAGCGAAGTAATGTCTTACTCTGTAGCTTCCCTTGTTGACAATGCCGCTCAATGCCACATCGCTGGAGCCTACTACTCTGAACAGGAATTCGCTCTTGATATCGTTATTGACTGTTCCGTCGCTTTCCTTGACATCGTCGCCGATAAGAGTAATGTTGCAGTTATTCCACAGCCAATCGGAATCGGGCAACGCCGTGCCGTACTGTACAGCCTCAGCCGCGTCCATCTCTATGGTAACGTTTACCTGCTCTATCTGAAGCGTGATTACCTTAGGCTCGGAATCGTTATGGCTGTCTGCCGTCACCTTGACCTGTATGGAATAGGTGGAAGCATCTCTTACTGTTATGCTTTCTGCCCACGCTCCGTTAAACTCGACACCGCCGTCTGCGCCTACGGTACCCAACCTATAATATATATTATGATTGAGACTGAGACCGTCGCCGGACAATCTTATCGCGTCTTCGCCCAAGACGGGAGTATAATCTCTGCCGTTGTATTTACGCGAAGGCAGCTGATTGATGGATATATCGCTGTTAGCCTTGTCTATAGACAACTGACCGTATGCCTGAGCAGTGTTACCCTCGCACTGGAAAGTAACTGTATAATCCTTGCAAGCATCGGCGACTACGCCCACAATCTTGTAGGTATCTGCAGGATAATAGTTCAATCCGTCTATGGGATTTCTGAGCTCTACACTAAGCGAGAAGATGTCCGCGCTGTCGTCGCCTGCCACAAGTCCCGCGCCGCCTATCTCGAAGGAAGTACCTACTTCCTTAAGTCTCGACTTGAATGTCTCGACGGAAGCCGCCGCGCTGCCGTAGGTGTAACTGTGATTCTTAATAGTTACGGTTATCTCTCTGGGCACAATTTTGAACGTCTTGCTGAGGTTAGCTGCTGGTACGCCCTCTATAGTGTAGAAGCTGTCGGTACGTACGCCTGTGATATTGACGGTATAGGTACCTACATACTTGGAGTGTCCGCCCACGAGCTGTACGCCTGCGGGAGGCACGGTCTCGACGAACAGCGTGCCGTCGTCGACCTCGAATGCCAAGTTACTTATCACGGGAGTGGGATGCTTGTGGTCGCCGTATACCTGCTCGCTTACTTCGTCCCAATTCCAATCGACGGTAATCTTACGCTTAACTACCTTGTAGACGGACTGATTGCAATCATTCTCGAAACCTATGTTGAAGTTCTCTCCGATCTCGGAATTGAGATACTTGACATATACCGAGTAATCGGCAATAGCATTGTGCTTGCCGCTCAAATCGCTGCCGCTGCCCGAACCTACCGTGAACTCTATTAAGGTCTTGAGCTTAGCGATAGCTTGAGTCAAGCCGAGCTCGACGCCGCCTTCTTTAAGACCCTTGACTGCGGTAATGTTAAGCCTGTCAAACAACTCGTCGGACGTAAGCACGTTATCTCCGTACTCTACCTGTACATTGCCGGTGATCGTGATAAGCACGCTCGACTCGGACACCGTGATTATGGACGAGCCGATATAGTCATTGTAATTGGCTGCCGTGACATATACGTGATATACATAATATCCCTTTTCTCTGAACGGACCGGCAGAATCTTGGTTATACAAGGGGCTGCCGATAGGAGGTCTGTTGTTGGGGTTAGCTCCGACATTAGCCTGCTCGAGAGTATCGTATCTGGTAGTAGCGGTGACTTTTATCTGCAACGTATCCTTGATTACGCCCTCGATATCTCCGCCTGCGGGGAACGCGACGAAAGTCCTAAGCTTAGCCATATCATAATAATGATCGGTTGCGTCGTAGTCGATAAGTCCGGTCCTGCCCAGCCACTGCATGGTAGCTTTGGTAATCTCGAATATACCTGCCTTACCGTAATACTGATCGTACTTGATATCGCCGTCGCAAGTCTCCGAATAATCGCCGGAGAAGATTACTTCGTAGTTATTGACGATTGCTCCGGTAGCTCTGTCGCTTACGCCGCCGATGATAGGATACTTGCCTACGTTATAATAGGTAGATCCCGATCCGCTCTGTACGGGAGTATAGAGCGTATAATTCTGATAGTGGTCGCCTATGAATTCCACAGCCGAACCGTAGCTCCAGTTGGTCTGAGCAGCGGTAAGATCTCCCAGTCTGTTCTTATTGTCGCTGGAATTGGCTGAACCGTACAGAACGCTCATATTCTTAATCTTGACTATGACCGTCCTCTTGACGATATTAAAGTCATAGGTAGCGCCGGAGACTATCTTGTAATTGTGCTGGTTGCGAGGGTCGGTGAGTCTCGCGCTTGCCGTTACTGCTCCGACATTTACCTGCGATATAGCGTCTACATAAGGTACGACGGTATCGCCTTCCACCAATCCGGAAGATACGTCGGCGCTTGCCGCGGGCACAGGAGACTTATTGTCATAGACATACTCGCTGTCACTCTTCCAGCTTGCGCTCGCGCCCTTTGCCCATTTGACGGTGAGCTCCTTCTGCTCGATTATATACGCGCCGTTGTTGCATGCGGCGGTATAGTTAAACGTGTAGTTGGTAAGAGGCTCGTCTACGCCCGTCTTAGCCCTGTGATACACGGTATAGCTGCCTACGGCTGCTCTGTTGCCGTAAGTTTCTATCTGCATTTCGCCGCCGAGAGAGTCGATAGATCTGTCCTGAACATAGAACTCAAGGAAATTCGACACATCGAACTGCGGCGTGCCAAACGTATAGCTTACGTTGAAGTTAGCCTTAATCTGAGCATTGTCGGGGATTGCGGAACCGTAAACTGCGGTATACTTATCCATCGATACATTGATGACCGCCTTGCTTATGGTTACGGTATAAGAGCCTACAGCCTCTTTATGATTCTTGACTTTAATCTTGTAGTAGATTGTATAAGCCAAGGCATTGCCGGAGGCGTCGGTCTTAACGTCTTTAATCTTGATTTCCGAAGCGTAGCCCGTGCCGTCGGTCAAGGTATACAGAGCGCTCAGTCCCGCCATATTAAGCTCGACGTCGCCCTTTACTCTGCCCTCAGCGTCGGGATCGCCCTGTATCTGAGCGGTAGGGATAGAGCAGTCCTGCTCCACGCCTATATAAGGCATAGGCGCCACCTGACCTCTCGTAATCGTAAGAGTAGCCTCTGTCACGGTAAACTTACCGTCTCTGCCGCTTATGCTGCCTGTAAATGTGACATTATAGTTGCCCGATATCTCGTTATCTACCTTAGTACCGACTATGGTATGAGATTCGCCCACATTTATATATGCGCCTCCGTCGGGAACAGTCGCGCTGATAGTGAGCGCAAATATATCGCCCGCGCTGTGACCGGATACAAGTCCGTCTCCGCTTATTGCATATACGCCGCTGTTGGATGCGAAGTCCGCATCGAGATCTCTTTGCATATCCTGAGCGTTGGCGGAACCGTATACTTTAGTCCTGTCGCTGATTGCAACGGTGATAGCTCGGGGCGTAATGGTAAAGCTATACTCGGCATTCCTGATGACATAGTTGCTGTTGGCGGGAGTTACGGTAGCCGTATAAGTGCCCGCATTGATAGCCTCTCCGTTGGTGAGGTTGCCGGTATCTTTAAGCGTAACGCTATTGAGCGTACAAGGCGCGCCCGGTATAATATCGTCCGCATTGACAGCAGGCGTATCGGGTCTCTTGCCTGCGGCTCCGTCATACTTAAGAGAGGGCTTGTTGGCCCATGTGACCGATATCTCTTTAGCATTAATGATATAAGCGGACTGATTGGTGCTGGCTGCAAATGTGATGGACACATTGCTGCCCCAATTGTCGTTGTAATCAAATCCGACTGTATAGCTGCCCTTGTTACTGAGGTTGCCGCTGAGCGTCTCGCTGCCGTTAACCACCTTAAAGGTGACCATCTCCTTGAGCTTATTCTTGATTGCCGCAAGGTCGGTAATAGATAGCAATCCATTGGCTGTGCCCGTCTTGGCAGCCGTGACCGTACCGTCTATCAGCCCGTTGGAACCGGGAATAGTATCGCCGAAAGTAGAATTGATCTTCTGCAACGTAAGCGATATGTCGGCTTTGTTTATAACTACGTTATAACTTCCGATATAATCGTTGTGGTTATTGGCGGATATCTTAAAGTACACCTTATGCGTACCCGCATCGGTGAAGCTGACGCTGCTGTTCCACGGTCCGGTGTCAGATGTGCTGCTGTATTCGTACGTCGGCGTCACATTATTGACAGTCGTTACCGAAGATGGCGGCGAACTGAAGAATTGCTGAGCGCCCGTAAATACAGACGTCTGATTAGCCGTGCTTCCCACGTTGATGTTAGCCTTATTGATAGTAAGTACGGTTGTAACCGAGGTCTTATTGCCTACGAATTTATATTTGCCGGAATCCTTAACGGTAAACGTAATGTTATATACGCCCGCATTGAATATATTGTTCTCATCCGTAGTCTCTCCGGACACAGATATGTTCATGAAACTGCTCTTATAACCGTTATATACGGTGTTAACGGCGTTAGCTGCCGTTACGGAGCCGTATGTCCAACTTGCGGTAGCGCCGGGAGCCGCTATCTCGAATACGAAGCTATTGAGCTCGCTAGTCTTGTTCGCGACATCGGCTGCGGTCACTTCTCTTGTCCTAAGCATAGTATTGGCGCCGCTCACAAGAGTGTTATAAGCGGAGACATTGGTTATAGATAATCCTCCGTTGCTAAGCTCGCGATAGCGACTGGTCAAACTCGAAATAGCCGTATTGAGAGAAGTCTTATCATATACCTCTATAGATATAGTCGCAGCATCTCTGTAAGCCCATCCGGCATAAGAGTTGCTGTAACCTCCGTTGGCGCTCAATCCGAAATATGTACCCGCGCCGCCGTTAACGTTACGATCGTTCTCGTCGGTGAACGCGTCTATACCGCGTCTTTGAGTGCTGCCCCCTATTCCGCCGGTAGCGCCTTGATAAATAAGGCGGTTAAAGCTCTGCGTAGAAGAGTTGTTAACGGTTCTTCCTCCGGGTAAATGTCTTGTATATGTACCTGTACCGGTATTTTGCACATTACCCGTAAGGGGATAAGTGACGTCCCACTCGTCATTGCCGATTCCGAACGATCTTATCGCATATCTTCTCTCGGCAGTTCCGTTGTTGCTGCCGCTGTAAGTACCGTACTCCATTTTATGGTCCCATGTTGAACTGCTAGATGAGCTCGGCGCGTCCAATCCGTAACCGCTGAAGACGGTGTCAAAATTGAACGCCGTATTACTGGGAGAAACCCAATTGGTACCGCTGTCTTTCTGGCTGAAACTTCCGATGGAATTGTAAGTTACGAAAGCATACAAATAGCCCCAACCATACGTAATCTTACCGTGTAAACGGACATAATAACCCGCGTCCTTAAGCGTCTCGGTCTTGTCGATATATATCTTCTTAGGATATAGCATCTCATACCATGCGTCCGCCTTAGACTCATCGAGAAGTCCCAATACGAAAGCAGCGTTGCTTGTATTGTAACTTGCCTGCGGGGTATTGAAAGCGGTAGCGAGCTCATTTAACTTAATGTCGTTGTCCGCTCCGCCGGTAATGGGTGTGGTAGTAGAAGTCTGCAGCGTAATCACGGTAGCCAAAGCGGCTACAATCATTACGCTTACAATACAAAGACTGAATATCTTCTTTCTTACAGATTTCATAATTTTTCTCCCAAAAAACTATATCAGTTTTATTTTAACACTCAGTAAATAATATGTCAATAATATGTAAATAATAAAATTATCATCATTTTTATACAAAAAACGCGCCTATATGTCGATTATCTTCTCCAAACAGCGCCGCTGTGGCGATTTTCCAATTATTGCCTGTTACTTAATGGAATTAAAAATCACTTTCTATAGACAAATATTGCCTATTTAATACCTGCAAGCGTTTTTTTCAATTCGTATGCCCCGTAGCACAGATATGCGGCTCCGTTATCGATGAGCGTCTGCCCGTCCGAGAAGCCCCAAGAGACTCCTATCGGCATTGCCCCTACCGCGAGAGCAGTCTTGATATCCTGCACCCCGTCCCCTATTATCGCGATATCGGCAGGCTCTATACCCCAGTCTGCGATTATCGTTGCTACAGCTTGCGGATGAGGCTTAAGCGGTATGCCCTCTCTGCCGCCGACGGCGTGAGAAAACGCGTCACCGAAATAAGCGGGGACTATCTCTTTCACCGCATAATCGGGCTTATTGGACAGCACCGCCATGGCGTACTTGCCCTTGAACGAAGATATCATCTCCGCAATGCCCTCGTAAGGCTTGCTAAGATCGCGCATATGACCGCCGTAATAGTCTCTAAAGAGCTTGAGCGCATCGCCTTTGAGCGCGAGAGCGTCCTTAGGCAGAGCACGCTCGATGAGTTTAGCCACGCCGTCGCCTATCATAGACTTGACCTCGCCGATACTGCGGCAAGGCATATCGAGACAGGCAAGCGCATGATTTACCGCAGCGTGAATATCGCCGAGCGTATTGAGCAATGTGCCGTCTAAGTCGAATATCAATCCCTTAATCGCCATATATCGACCTCAATCGTACTTGATGACCAGCCCCGCGCCCTCATGCACGGTAACGTAAGCCTTGGCGCGTTTCAGCACGTTGCTCACGCCCAGCCCGGGATTGTCTACGGGCATAAGACGGCGGTCGAGAGGATACTCCGCGCCCTCTATGCTCACAACCGTGTCCCCGCGCATGGGTATGAGCGACATCAGCGTCCCCGGCTTGCCCTCGATAGCCGCTCTCCCCGCAGCAAGCGCGTATATTACGCTGTCGCGGCAGTATAGCGCGCACTTAACGCCCCGCTCGGCTATGTGCACAGCATATTGCAGATTGGCAAGATAGTGGTCTATCCGACCTCCGTCCGCGCCGAAAAGCGCTATTTCGTCTGCGCCGCTCTCGAGCGCGAGCGATATTGCGTAACCCAGGTCGGTAATGTCCTTATTGACGGGCAAAGTGATACACGCTATGCCTTCCGGTCTCTCGCCCAGCGAGTCCCAGTCGCCCACAACGTAATCCGCCCTGTCCGATACATATGCGTACCCGCCGTCGGCTGCTATCACCGTGTCGCCCTCTCGGGGAGCAAACTTATCGCGGGCAAAGTCGCCCGAGCCCACGATATAATATACCTTCTTCTTAGCCGCCATATCTGCCTATACCTTATCTGCTTTTTTATGACCTAATGCAGCTCAGCGTCTCCGCTGCATGCGTATCGGGCTTAACCTTGTCGTATACCTTGACTATCGCGCCGTCGCCGTCAATTATGAATGTGCATCGCGCCACGCCCATGACAGTCTTGCCGTACATCTTCTTCTCCTGCCACGCGCCGTAAGCCTTAATCGTATCCAGCTCGGGGTCGGACAGTAATATAAAAGGCAAGGAATACTTGTCCGCAAACTTGACATGAGAGGCTACGCTGTCCTTGCTCACGCCTATGATTACGCCGCCCTCGGCGCCTATCTCATCCGCGAGGTCTCTGAACGCCTCCGCCTCTCCGGTGCACCCGGGGGTGTTGTCCTTCGGATAGAAGTAAAGTATTACCTTCTTGCCCGAGAACTCGGACAGCGTCCGCTCTACGCCGTGTTGGTCGTTCAACTTAAAAGGATACGCCTTGTCGCCTACTTTTAACATAACTGCCTCCGTTGTATATTTTAGTTATTACTGCCGCCTAAAGCGAGTTGTCCGATATCAGCGCAGGCAAGCCTATCCATCTGCTCCGCTTCGCAATCTGACAGCTAATCCCTCGCGCCGAATATGTCCGCGATGTCCGCGCGACGGAAGTCATCTATATAATAGTCGCTCGCGCTCTTAATTGCAAGCGTGTCGCCGTCCGACAGCCTGTCGTATACGCCTACGCTCACACAGCCCGCGCGCCTTGCCGACTGCAACGCCATAAATATATCTTCGTAGACGGCGCACTCGCAAGGCTTAAGCCCCATTCGCTCTGCCGCCTGCATATAAATATCGGGATGCTCTTTGCCTCTGCCTGCTTCCTTAACGGTCACATATCCGCCGAACAGCTCCGCTACGCCGAGGCGCCTGAGCGCGGGCATAAATATCCCTTCTTCCAACACCGTAGCGATATACATATCAACGCCGCTCGCCCTAAGAGCGTTAAGATACCTATCCGCGCCCGCCTTGAGTTCGATACGCGTGGCGTACGCCTCCGAACACATTGCGCGCCACTCCGCCTTGATATCTTCCTCGCTCTCGGGCAGATTATACAGGCGTTTAGTATATTCGGCAGCCGTATCGAAGTGCATGCGCTTGACCTCTTGCGTATATTCCGCGCTCACGCTTAATCCGCGACGCGAGAGGAATCGCTCGTCGATATCAGACCACAGCCCCATAGAGTCGAGCAATGTGCCGTCCAGATCGAATATTGCGCCTTTTAGTTGTCTGTAAGATTTCATTTATTCCTTGTCCCGTCTTAACCGCTTCGTAATAATCGCTTAATGCGCCGCTGCCTTGCTGCCGCAACCGCCATCGCCTAACGGCAATAGACATGACGGTACAAGCCAACGTCCTCACCGATATTTCCTATCGTCGTTACGGACGATGTTTTCAACCGTAGTTATCAACCGTCATTATCAACCGTCGTTATCAACCGTCGTTATCAGCCGTCGTTATCAGCAGTCGTTATTAGCCGTCGTTATCAGCCGTCATTATCAACCGTCGTTATCAACCGTCGTTATCAACCGTCGTTATCAACCGTCGTTA